>USBZ01000017.1 GCA_900553065.1 uncultured Desulfovibrio sp.
ATCAGCCCGGCTACTCCATCCCCAACGACGGCATGGTGGAAGCCGTGAAGATGCTTGCCCGTACCGAAGCCATCCTGCTCGACCCCGTGTACAGCGGTAAGGCCATGGCCGGCATGATCGACCTCATTCGCAAGGATTATTTCCCCAAGGGCGCTAACGTGCTCTTCCTGCATACCGGCGGTTCTCCTGCTCTGTATGCCTACCTGCCCACCTTCCGCTAGCAGAAGGCTTGCCCTTCTGACATAGCAGGGCCTCCTGCCCCCGGAGCTCAACGGCTTCGGGGGCATTTTTCTATGTCTGGAACGTCTTGCCCTTTTCAACTCTGAAAAAATCTGACACAATGATTCGTTGAAGACCTTGCGTCATCCGTATGGTCTGCGGCCGGATTCGGACGGAGAACATACGAGGGTCTTAGGTCATGTCGGCGAGCTGTCATGGAAGTGAATGCGCCGTCTGATGCTTTCGGAAGTTTTGTCCGGTGGGGCTCCCTGCCGGAAAAAAATGGCGTTCACCCGCAGCCCATACGTTATTTATGCAGTTTAAAAAAGAAACCTACAGTATCCAGGCCGCAGAATACATACGCAGCCTCATTCGTTCCGGAGAGCTTCAGCCCGGTCAGCCCGTACGCGAGGCGCAGATATCGGAAAAGCTCAACATCAGTCGTGCTCCCATACGAGAGGCGCTTCTCATGCTGGCGCATCAGGGACTCATCTGCTCCGAGCCGCAGAAAGGCAAGTATGTCCGCTCCATGAGCGCCAAGGAAATCCATGACAGCTATGTGGTGGCGGGCATTCTGGAAGGCGCGGCTGTGGCGCAGTCGCTGCCTTTGTGGACGGATAAGGAGCGAGCCGCCTTTGACGACGTGGTGCGTCGCCTTGATGAGCAGGTGAATTATGCCGTTCATCTTGATACGCTTACGGAGATAGACGAGGCCTTTCACATGACGCTGCTCTCGGCCTGCACCAATGAGCGTCTTATCGACATTGCCCGTACGTCCTGTTCTTCGCTGGCCAAGTTTCTTTATTATACCTACTGGCGTACGCTGTTCACGCCCAAGGAATTCTATGACCGGCATCATCTCATTGCCGAGGCCGTGCGTGAGGGCGACGCCATAAGGATTGAAGCGGTGCTGAGGCAGCACTATGAGGAAGTGGGCGTTCGCCTTTCGGAGCTGGTGCACGACGAGTCTAACGGCTGCCGCTGAAAAGGCAAAGCGAAAGGATGCCGCCCGGAAAAGAGCGACGCGCGGTTCGCACGTTTTTTCGCAGAGCCGGTAAAAGCCTCTCCCGATTTCCTTTGGGAAGAAGGGCTAGTTCTTGATCCAGAGCTCGCCGATGATGCGGTATTCTCCCTGCTCGTCGGCCATCCAGTACAGAGCCTGAAGTCCGTGGAAGTATTCTCCCCGGTACTGATAGCTCTTGATGAAACAGGATACCCAGTAGCCCGGACCTTCCAGCAGTCGAATGCCTTCCCGGTCAAGGAAGAGATCCCCCTGCTTCTGGAAGTCGGCGCGTATGCGCTTGCGCAGGGAGGATATTTTTTCCCGGCTGGCGCGGGGATAGTTTTTCTGATCGTAGATCTGGAAGATGTCTTCCGAGCAGCTCTGATTGGCATCCATCCAGGCCAGCGTCTGCCGCAGTACCTTTTCGCCGTCTTTGGCGGCAGGAGTGCTGACGGTGGCCGGAGAAAGAGAACTTTGGGTGACGCTCTGCGCCGCCTCGTCCGTTGCGACGGACGGAGTTGTCGTTTCCGTCTCGGTTGCTGCCCGCGGAGCGGTTTGAAGCGGGGCGGCGGCAGCGGGGGAGGGCGGAAGAGATCCGGTGGCGGAAGCTTCAGCCGTGACCGGTTCCCGGGCCGGGCCTTCGTTCAGGAAGGGCGCGCCTTCCAGATGCTCGGCAATGATCACGGGCGTTCCCGGAACCAGAATCGGCACCAGATTCGTAATTTCTTCCTGTTCGATGGCCATGCAGCCGCGGGTGGTGAGCCCGGCGATAGGCTGCCCCTTGCTGTGCAGCCAGATGCCGCTGCCGGTCTTTTTTCTCAGTCTGTCGGCAGGATTGGGATAATTGAGATTGAAGGCGTGAGGTCCGTACTCCATGAAGTCGAGCTTCTGCGTGATCTTGTGCGTGATGAAATAGACGCCTTCCGGGGTGCGCAGGTCGCCTTCCTTCTGCTTGTCGCCTTCCCGGCGGCCGTGGATGCAGTCGAGCTCTTTCGTAACGACGGGCTCGGGATCGGAGCCGAAGCGTTCCACCTGAAAGAGAAGCTTGCGGGATTTGTCGGCGGCAAGCAGATACTCCGGTGCATGGGGAGCCAGTCTGGCCGTCCATTCCGCGGAGGCCGTAACGGGAATCAGCAGACAGCAGAGCAGAAGGAAGAAGTACCGGAGCAAGGGAATCTCCTTTGGAGTTTGGATGCGCCGGAACGGGGGCGCCCGGGAGTCGTCCGTCGGATGTTAAGAGAAATCGGCAGGGAGCACAATGCCGGAAGAAACGAACGCCGCCTCCAGATGTTCCAGAAGCGGCGTTCGTTGTGGCGTTGTGCTTACTTTTCGGCAAGCACGCGGTCGAGGATTTCCGACTCGTAGCGGGTGTAGTGCCTGATGTCGAAAATGGCATCGAGTTCCGCGGGCGAGAGATGGGCTTTGATGTCTTCATCGGCCCGGATGAGATCCGGGAAGGACTTGTGGGTTTCCCAGCTTTCCATGGCCCGCTTCTGAACGGTCACATAGGCCTGCTGGCGGGGCATGTCCTTTTCGATGAGGGCGGTCAGCACGCGCTGGGAGAAGAAGAGTCCGTAGCTGCCCCAGAGATTGCGTTCCACGTTTTCAGGCAGAATGCGCAGGCCTTCGAGCAGGCGGTTCAGACGGTGCAGCACATAGTCCATGAGAATGGTGGAGTCGGGTGTGATGATGCGTTCCACCGAGGAATGGCTGATGTCGCGTTCATGCCACAGCGCCTGGTTTTCCAGAGAGGCGAAGGCATTGGAACGGATGACCCTGGCAAGACCGCACATGTTTTCCGCGGAAATGGGATTGCGCTTGTGGGGCATGGCCGAGGAGCCCTTCTGGCCCTTGGCGAAGCCTTCTTCCACTTCGTGCACTTCCGTGCGCTGCAGATGGCGCAGTTCCACGCAGATGCGTTCCACCGTGCCGGCCGCAATGGCGAGCGAGGTGAAGTAGTGCGCATAGCGGTCGCGCTGCACGATCTGGGTGGAAATGATGTCGGGCTTGAGTCCGAGCAGTTCGCAGGCGCGGGCCTCCACGGCGGGAGTGATGACGGTGTAGTTGCCCATCGCGCCGGAAAGCTTGCCGGTACGGATGTCTTCAATGGCGTCGGCAAAGCGCTTCTTGTCGCGCACGAACTCGGCATAGAATCCGGCGAACTTGAAGCCGTAGGTCACAGGCTCGCCGTGAATGCCGTGGGAGCGTCCCATGCAGATCAGGCCCTGATGCTCGCGGATGAACTTGCGCAGCGTGTCGAGAACGAGATCGAATCCGTCCAGAATGATCTTGCCGGCTTCCACCATCTGCAGGGCCATGGCGGTATCCACCATGTCGGAGGAGGTGCAGCCCAGATGAATGAATCTGGCGGAGGGGCCTATCTTCTGTTCGAGATAGGTGAGGAACGCAATGATGTCGTGGCGGGTCACTTCTTCGATTTCGAGGATTTTGTCCACTTCGAAGTCCACATCCTGCAGGATGTTCTTCAGATCCTCGTCGGGAATGACGCCCTGTTCGTTCCAGGCGCGGCATACGGCCTGTTCCACTTTGAACCAGTAGCGGTAACGGTTTTCCAAGGTCCAGATGGCGGCCATTTCAGGCCGGGAATAACGCTCGATCATGATGACCTCTATTTTGCCGGGGCAGCGGGTTTGTCCGCACTTTTTGCGGGAGCGGAGCTTCCGGCTTCGGTTGCGGAGGATTCGCCTTGTTCGGGCTTCTTGTCGGAAACGGAGGGAACGCCCTTGCTTTTGTCGAAAAGATTGCTGGTGCCGTGACCGTAGGAGGAGGCGAACCAGCCGCCGCCTTTGAGAATGAAGGACGTATTGGAGATCACGCGGTGACAGGCTTCACCGCAGTCGGGACAGGGCTGAGTTTCGGTGTCGTCGCCGGAACGGAGCCATTCTTCAAAAGTCTTGCGGCAATGAGGGCAGGCGTATTCGTAGATAGGCATGGGGAAGAGAAGGGTTGATAAAAAACAGGAACGGCGTGTCCGCAAAAGCCGACACGCCGGAAACTGGCTCTGCAACCGTAAGGCCGCAGGAATCCGCCCCAGACTTACTTCTTGGCAGCGGCCTGAGCTTCGTGGATGCGTTCCTTGATGCGCTTGGCACGGCGATGACGGCGGCGATCAAGTTCCTTGGCGCGTTCAATCTTTTTATGGGCCATGAGATTGCTCCTTAAAAGAAAATGTATCCAGAATGTATAAACTCTCCGGAGAGCGCTGTCCAGTGAAAGAAGCGGCTCGGGTCCGGAGCGGCGGGCTTTTGCCGTTTTTTTCTCCCTTCTTCGGCGTTGGAGGGCGTCTTGCCATGCCTTTGCGCCGCAGGTATGGTGTCGCACGAAAAAGTTTTTGCTTGAGAGGCTGCGTTATGGGTGAGGTCGGTGCGAAAGGCACGTTGGAAAGCCTGCTGGGAATTACCGTGGAGAGTTTTGACGGAAGCGGCAAGGGCGTCGTTTCCATGCCGCTGGACGAGCGTCACGGCAATGTGTTCGGCAATGCTCACGGTGGTGCCGTGTTCACGCTGGCCGACATGGCCTTTGCTGCCGGATGCCGGGGCGCCGGGATTCTGTGCGTAAGCGCCCAGTGTTCCATTTCCTATCTTCTTCCCGGTACGCACGGCCCTCTGCGGGCGGAGGCCGTTCCAGTAAGAATAGGCCGCACGCTCGCGGTTTACGACATCGCGGTGTATGACGGCGAGGGCAGAACCATCGCCAGAGCCACCATGACCGGTTATATTCTGAGAAGATTCGGAGCGGAACATGACTGAGCGGACCTGCACTTCCGTCGCGTTCGACGACGCGGAATTTTTCGACGACGATATGCCGTCTTCTTCCGGCGAGGGGGAACGGAAGCGTTTCACGGTGCCTGACGACGCGAAGAAAACGAGACTGGATGCCTTTCTCAGTTCCGTGGCGGGACTTTCCCGCAGCCGCATCAAGAGGCTGGTGGAGCAGGGGAACTGCCTTGTGGACGGGACGCTCTGCACCGATGCCGACTTCAAGGTGCGTCCGGGACAGAGCGTGGATTTCTGTATGCCGTCGGCCTCGGACGAACTGATTCCCGAAGACGGGCCTCTCGACGTTGTTTATGCGGACGAGGACATCGTGGTGGTCAACAAGCCTGCGGGACTGACCATGCATCCCTGCCCGAGCTGTCCGTCCGGCACGCTCGTGCATCGGCTTCTGGCGCATTTTCCGAAGCTGGCGCTTCAGGAAGGCCCCCGGCCCGGCATCGTGCACCGGCTGGACAAGGACACGTCCGGCCTGGTGATCGTGGCTCTTTCGGAAAGGGCCAGACTCCGGCTCATCGAGGACTTTGCCGCGCGCAGGGTGCACAAGACCTATCTTGCCGTCACGCGCGGCATACCTTCCGCGGAAGGCATGAGCGATCTGCCCATCGGCCGGCATCCGACCATCAAGACGCGCATGGCCGTAGTTCCGGAGGAGAAGGGCGGACGCCAGGCACTCACGAAGTGGAGCACGCTGTATGCCTCGCCTTCCGGGCGTTTCGCGCTGCTTTCCGTGCGCCTGTTCACCGGGCGTACCCATCAGATACGCGTGCACCTTGCCCATGCCGGATTCCCGCTGTGGGGAGATGCCGTCTACGGTCCGGCGGACAGAACGTCTCCGGCCGCCCGTCAGCTTCTGCATGCCTGGAAGCTGGAATTTACGCATCCGGTCAGTGGAAAGGAGATGAGCTTCGTCTGCCCTCCGCCGGAAGATTTTCCCCGGGCCATGCTGGCGCTGGAGCGAAGCGCCTGCCGGGTCATTCTGACGGGCATGCCGGGATGCGGAAAATCCGCCGTCCTTGAGAGGATGGAGGCGCGCGGCATTCCCGTCTGGAGCGCGGACAAAGCCGTGGCGGCGCAGTACCGTCCCGGAGCGGACGGCTGGCATCTCATGCGTCAGCGCTGGGGCAACGTCTTCCTTGATGAGGACGGCGCGGTGAACCGGACGGAACTGACGAAACTTCTGGCTTCGACGCCCGGAATGCGCCGGGAGCTTGAGCGCATGATTCATCCGCTGGTGCTGGATTCCATGCAGACGTTTTTCCTCAAGGCGGAGGAGCGGGGCGAAACCGTGGCCGTGGCGGAGGTGCCGCTCTGGTTTGAAACGGGCTGGAGCTGCCCGGGGGCGGAAGTGGTCGTCATCGTCTGCCCTGATGCCGTAAGGCATGATCGACTGCGGACGACCAGAAACTGGAGCGATGAAAAAATCGCCGCCGTGGAGAGCTGGCAGTGGAAGCAGGAGGACAAGGTGGCGGCCGCCGACCTTCTTATCCGCAACGACGGCACGCTTGCCGATCTGGATCGGGAGGTGGGAACGATGTTTGATGCGCTGGAAGGGACGGTCAGGGCGAAAAGCGACGCTCTGCGGAACCTTTGGAATTCGCTGTGGAACGCATGAGGCGGCGCCGTATGGCATATTTGCCCGGCGCGTGTTTTCCGGCTGGGATTTGCTGATGTTTTGTCGGCGTGGCTGATATGAAGGTTCTACCTGCCGAGACAGCAAACGGGGGAAGCGTTTTTTGAACGCTTCCCCTGTTTGTTTACGCTTCAGGGGCGTCGAAGAGGGCGTCTTCTTCCGGGTACTTCGCCTCGTATTCGGCCTTGAACTCGGCGTAGCGGCCTTCAAGAATGGCCTTTCTCGCTCCCCTCACCATGTTGAGGAAGTAGGTGAGATTGTGCAGGGAGTTGAGCCGGAAGGCCAGAAGTTCCTGACTGACGAACAGGTGGCGCAGATAGGCCTTGCTGAAGGTGCGGCAGGTGTAGCAGTTGCACTTCGGGTCGAGAGGACTGTCGTCTTCGGCGTACTGGAAGCGCTTGATGTTGATCTTGCCTTCCGAGGTGTAGAGCGTGCCGTTGCGGGCGTTTCTGGTAGGCAGCACGCAGTCGAACATATCCACGCCCGCTTCGATGCCGTGCAGAATGTCCAGCGGCGTGCCCACGCCCATGAGATAGCGGGGCTTGTCCTGAGGAAGCACGGGGTTCAGCACACGCAGGTTCTTCATCATGAGATTCTTGGGTTCGCCCACGGCAAGACCGCCGATGGCATACCCTTCAAAGCCGATGTTCATGAGCTGTCTTGCCGAGGCTTCCCGCAGTTCGGGGTAGGTGCAGCCCTGCACGATGCCGAACAGAAGGTTTCCGGCGCTGCCCGCCGGATAGGCGTCGCGGCAGCGCTGCGCCCATTCGGTGGTGCGCGTCACGGCCTTTTCGGCTTCTTCGTACGTCGCGCCGTAGCCGAGGCAGACGTCCAGCGGCATCATGATGTCGGAGTTCAGGTTGCGCTGGATGGAAATGACTTTTTCCGGCGTGAACATGTGCTTCGAGCCGTCGATGTGGGAGCGGAACTCCACGCCGTCGGCCTTCATCTTGTTCAGCTTGCTCAGGCTGAAGGCCTGAAAGCCGCCGCTGTCCGTAAGAATGGGCTTGTTCCAGCGGATGAATTCGTGCAGGCCGCCGCGCCGTGCCACCAGTTCGTCGCCCGGGCGCAGATAGAGATGATAGGTGTTGCCCAGAATGATCTGCGCGCCGATGGCCTCAAGATCGTCGGGAGCAAGCGCCTTGACGCTGCCCACGGTGCCCACGGGCATGAAGATGGGAGTTTCAATGACGCCGTGCGCGGTATGAAGCAGGCCGGCGCGGGCATTGCCGTCCTTGCCCAGAAGTTCGAAGGTGCCGGGGGCTTTATCCATGAATGCCTCGATGTGAAGTTATAATGCAAGGTTCCAGCACAAAAGCAGGAACAGGGGGGCGGCGCATCCGAGCGCGAAGTCCACGGATCGGGGAAGGCCGTTCTGATGATGCCGCAAGGTGAGGCTGACGGCAAGTCCGACAAGAAAGCCGGAAAGAAGGCCGAAGATATGGGCGGCATAGTCCACGTTGCTGCCTTCCGTGCCGAGCATGGCAAGGAAGGCCATGCCTGCGGAAACGGGCAGAATCAATCTGCGGAAGCCGTGCAGATGGGAACGGACGACGACATCGGCGCAGAGCAGACCCACGATGCCGAACATGGCGGTGGAGAAGCCGAGGCTGGAATAGCCCGGATCACGATAGACGACGTTCATGGCGTTGCCCAGCATGCCGGAAACGAGCATGGCGGCAAGGGTGAGTCCGAGTCCGAGGCGCTGCGTCAGAAGAAGGAGAAAGGGGGTGCCGAAAATGACGTTGCTGAAGAGGTGCAGGCTGTCGGCATGCAGGGTGAGGGCCGTGACCGTACGCCACCATTCGCCGGAGCGGACTTCGGTCACGTTCAGCTTGCCGCAGCGCACCCAGTAGTCCGGATCGGGCAGATGTTCGAAGGGCAGGGGCCACCAGCCCATGTACAGTCCGTGCCAGAAGACGAGAAAGAGCATGACGAGCATGGCCCAGTGCGCATTGTGCTTCAGCGGAACGGGACGGGGCGTCGGCTTTTTTTCCGAGGCCACGGCGGCAAGCTCAAAGCGCGCCACGTCTTCAAACATGGCCGGTACGAAGGCCCTGGTCTGCGAGCCGTGCCCCGTGATCATGTAGGGGATGTCCCTTGAGTCGAGCACGAGCCGGAGCAGTTCCATCTGACGGGTGCCGGAAGCGGGAAGTTCTCTTCCCATGTGCCCCGGTTCCCGGAAGTCCACCACGCGCCATCCCGTCGGAACGCACGCAGGACGACGCCACATGGAAATGCGGCGCTGCGGACGGTGACGGAAGGCTGCACGGATGTCGCTCATGAGAAGGATGACCGGAAGCCGGTAATGGTTGTCCTGTCGACGAAACGGTCGTCTGCAGGGAGATTATTAATCAAAAAAGGCGGAGATGCTATCCCCGCCTTCTGGAAAGATCGGCAAATCTGCTTATTCGGCGTCAGTCTTGACGACGGGCTTCACCACGGCGCCGGAACGGAGGCAGCGGGTGCACACGTTGATGGTGCGCACGGTGCCGTCGGCGTCCTGATGACGGACAGCCTGCAGGTTGGGATTGAAGCGACGCTTGGTCTTGATATTGGAATGGCTCACAAGGTTGCCCACCTGAGCTTTCTTGCCGCAGATCTCACACTGTTTACCCATGATATCCTCCATAAAAAGCCCGAGTGGGGCGGAATTCTGCTTAAATTCGATACCTTTTGTATCGTAAGGACTGTTAGCAATAGCCCGTATTTTTAAAAAAGGCAAGTGCAAAGGGGGGTGAGTTTGGGGGCAAAGGTCGCCTTCACGGCGGCCCTCAGCAACAAAGCTATGCTTAAAGTCGTGTTAAGACAATGGGTTGATTTTCATGCTCCGCAAAGACGATCGGTGGAGAAAGGCTTTTTGCGCGGCACAGGAAAAAGGCGCCGAAGGCGGCGCACACAGCCGTAAGGAGAGGTCTGAGAGGGGGGGGCCAGAGAAAAAACGGTCAGACATGGAGGGAAAGATGCAGGGTGAAGCAGCGGGGAGAGCGCTTTCTGAGCGCCGCGGTGTTTTTTCGCTGTGCCCGGGCACAGCGGGAGCCGTTTCCTTAAAGAAGGAACACGGAGAAAAGAAAAGGGGAAGGAAAACGCCTTTTGCGTCATCCTTCCCCCCCTTTTATACGATTTTTTCCGGATGCTTAGTCTTCAAAGAAGATGGGCGGAATGTCCGCAAGCGTGGCGACCATGACGGCCTTGATGGTGTGCTTGCGGTTTTCGGCTTCGTCGAACACGATGGAATTCTTCGATTCAAAGACTTCCTCCGTCACTTCCAGAGCCTCAAGCCCGAACTTCTGATAGATGGATTCGCCCACGGCCGTTTCACGGTTGTGATAGGCGGGCAGGCAGTGCATGAACTTGCAGTCGGGATTGCCGGTCAGTTCCATGACGCGGGCGTTGACCTGATAGGGGAGCAGCAGATCGATGCGTTCCTTCCACACTTCGTCGGGTTCGCCCATGGATACCCACACGTCGGTATATACGAAGTCGCAGCCCTTCACGCCTTCGGCCACGTTGTCGGTGCGCACGATTTCGGCGCCGGACTTTTCGGCTTCGGCAAGGCACATCTGATAGATTTCGTCGCTGGTCTGAAGCGCGGCGGGAGCAATGGAGCGGAACTTCATGCCCATCTTCGCCGCGCCCATCATGAGGGAGTTGCCCATGTTGTAGCGGGCGTCGCCGAGATAGGCGAAGGTGATTTCATGAAGCGGCTTGCTGCAGTGTTCCATCATGGTGAGGAAGTCGGCAAGAATCTGCGTGGGATGAGCCTCGTTGGTGAGACCGTTCCACACGGGAACAGGGGAGAACTCGGCGAGCTTTTCCACGATTTCCTGACCGTAGCCGCGGTATTCGATGCCGTCGTACATGCGGGAAAGCACACGGGCGGTGTCGGCCATGGATTCCTTCTTGCCGATCTGGGATCCGTCGGAAAGATAGGTGCAGTGGGCGCCCTGATCGTACAGAGAGGTTTCAAAGGCGCAGCGGGTGCGGGTGGAGGTTTTTTCAAACACGAGCGCAACGTTCTTGCCCTTGAGGAACTGAGGCTCCTTGCCTTCTTTGCGGAGCTTCTTGAGACGGGCGGCGAGACGGAGCAGATAGCTCAGTTCTTCCCGGCTGAAGTCCGCAATTTTCAGAAAGTCACGATTTTTGAGGTTGCTCATGGCAGGCTCCTGTAGATACGGCATCAGAAGTGCAGCATCATGCCGACTTCGTCGCATTTATAGAATTTGGGGCACTTGCTGCATTCGGCCCACACCACGGGGGACAGCGTTTCACGATCCACGGCGGTAAAGCCCAGGGAGGTGAAGAACCCCGGGGCCAGCGTGAAGGTGAACAGATGAGCGGCGCCCAGATTGCGGGCGTCCTCTATGAGATCCTGAACGAGCAGTCTGCCGATGCCCTTTCGCTGAAGCTGCGGATGAACGGCCACGGAACGGACTTCGGCCAGGTCTTCCCACAGCACATGCAGGCCGCCGCAGGCAAGAACGAGTTCCCTGCCGTCCATTTCGGCCGTGATGACCCGGTAATCCTGAATGTTCTGATAAAGATACAGCGGGCCTCGGGCCAGCATGATGCGTGCGGAGGCAAATTCGTTGATAAGATTGGACATGCCGTCCACGTCCTGTATTCTGGCCTTTCGGCTGGCAAGACCGGCAGGAAGCGAGAGCGTGCTGATGTCGGGCAGGGTGGACTGGTCGCCGGAGAGTGCCTTCTGCGGGGCTGAAGCGAAAGGATGCATGAGGATCCCCCTCTGAAAATAAGAATGAGTCAGACAAAATAGCTCCGTTCGGCGGCACTTGGCAAGGGGGCTGTCCGGCCCGGAGCCGCTTCCCGCAGGGGCGGAGAGGGAAAAGGGTTTGCACACGGAGAGGGTTTCTGATATTCTGATCCTTGCTCTTGTGATTTTTTAAACACAATGGCAGAATCTTCTGGCTCGGGACGGATGAGGCTGGTCCGTCCCCATGACAGGCGTCACGTCTGAGACTTCAACCGAACGTCCCGGCTTGTCCGGGCAAAGGAAAGGAACTATGAAAAAGGTTAGAGTTGCTATCAACGGCTTTGGCCGTATCGGTCGTCAGGTCTTCCGCGCCATGTACGGCAAGTATGCCGACAGCGCTGAAATCGTTGCCATCAATGACCTGATGGACGCCAATACCAATTTCCATCTGCTCCAGCACGACAGCTCCTACGGTCCCGCTTCCTTCACCTGCGAAGTGGCGGACGAAAAGACCTCCGTGGGCGGCGTGGAATGCACCATGGTCAAGGTCGGCGACTGGAACGTGGCCTGCCTTGCCGAACGTGATCCCAACAAGCTCCCCTGGAAGGAACTGGAAGTCGACGTGGTGGTCGAATCCACCGGCATTTTCCGCAGCGCTCCTCAGGCCGGCGTGCATCTGGAACGCGGCGCCAAGAAGGTCATCATTTCCGCTCCCGCCAAGCAGCCCGACCTCACCGTGGTCATGGGCGTGAACCAGGATATGTATGATCCCGCCAAGCATCACATTCTGTCCAACGCTTCCTGCACCACCAACTGCCTCGCTCCCGTGGCCAAGGTCATGCACGAAGAATTCGGCCTCAAGCTCGGCAGCATGGTCACCGTGCATTCCTACACCAACGACCAGCGCATCCTCGACCTGCCCCACAAGGATCTGCGTCGCGCCCGTGCCGCTGCTCTGAACATCATTCCCACCAGCACCGGCGCCGCCAAGGCCGTGGCCGAAGTCATTCCCGCCCTCAAGGGCCGCTTCTCCGGCTATGCCCTGCGTGTGCCTACCCCCACCGTGTCCATCGTGGACTTCACCGCCATCCTTGAAAAGTCCACCGACGCCGAAACCTTGGTGAACGCCTTCCGCGCCGCTTCCGACACCTATCTGAAGGGCATCCTCGGCGTGAACGATCTGCCTCTGGTTTCCATGGACTTCAAGGGCGACTCCCGCTCCTCCATCGTGGAATCCGAATACTGCACCGTGCAGGACGGCACTCTCGCCAAGGTGGTGAGCTGGTACGACAACGAATGGGCCTACTCCGTCCGCGTGACCGATCTCATCCACTACATGCAGTCCAAGGGCCTCTAGGCCCGGTTCCGCTCCGGCGGAATGACGGAGCCTCCTTGTGAGGCGCAACCGGCAAACAGACAGGCCGCCGCTCCGGAAAAGGGAGCGGCGGCTTTTTGTCGGCTCTTGCCTAGAAGGGCCGCACGGGGCATACTGCCGCCATGAAATTTTTTCCCAGTCAGTTTTCTCTGTTGAGCCAGGGGAAGGGTGCGCGCCGCAACTTCAACTATTTTTCCCGCGTCATCCTCATCCTGACCGTATGCGTTGCGGTGTTCAGCCTTCTGTTCCACTACATCATGGAATATGAAGGTCGTGAATATTCATGGATAACCGGGCTTTACTGGACGCTGACCGTGATGTCCACGCTGGGCTTCGGCGACATTACCTTCAACTCCGATCTGGGAAGAGCCTTCTCCATTGTGGTGCTTCTGACGGGTATTGTCGGTCTGCTCATCGTGCTTCCCTCGTCGTTCATTCAGTTCGTCTACACCCCGTGGCTGGAAGCGCAGAAGAAAAAAGAGGTGCAGCACAGCCTTCCGGCTTCGGCGCGCAATCATATCATCATCGTGGGCGTGAGTCCCGTGGCGCGGAATCTGGCGCAGGTGCTTGCCCGTTACGGATTCCACAGCGTGCTGCTCTGCGCCAATACGCAGCAGGCCCTGGATCTTATGGATCTCGGTCTGCACGCCGTGGTGGGCGATTACGACGATGTGGCCGTCTACCGCGGCCTGCATGCCCAGAATGCCCGGCTGGTGGTGGCGCTGGATACCGACGTGCGCAACATCAACGTGGCCTTCACCCTGCGGGAACTGGACAAGAAGGTACCCATGGTCTCGCGGGCGGAAAAGGATGAGTCCATCGACATTCTCAAGCTGGCGGGCTGTTCGTCGGTGTTTCAGTTCCGCAAGTCGCTGGGCCGTTCGCTGACGAGACGCGTCATCACCGACAAGCTCAGCATCAGCCCTCTCGTGACCTTCGGCCCGCTGGTCATCGCCGAGGCCCCCGTGAAGCAGACCACGCTCGGCGGCATGACGCTCAGAGACAGCAACCTGCGCGGCAGAACCGGCATCAACGTGGTGGGCCTCTGGAATCACGGTGTGTTTGAGCATCCGGAACCCGATACGCTTCTGGAAGAGCACAAGGTGCTGGTCATGGCCGGCTCCCGGGAGCAGATGAAGACGTTTTCTCAGGAGCTGGGGCGTCCGCAGACGGGGGAAAAGCCCGCAGGCCGGACGCCGGTGCTGGTCATCGGCGGCGGACGCGTGGGAACGGCGGCGGCGCTGGCGCTTCAGGAGCGCGGGCTGGATGTCGTGGTGGTGGACAAGGACAACATCGCCTCGCGCATACCCGGCATACGGGTGCAGGTGGGAGATGCTTCCGATCCGTTTACGCTGGAGCAGGCCGGCATCAAGACCTCGCCTTCCATTCTCATCACCACGCATGACGACGACACCAACATATACCTGACCATATACTGCCGCAGACTGCGCCCCGACGTGCAGATCATCACCCGGACCAATCTCGACCGTAACGTGCACGTTCTGCACATGGCCGGCGCCGACCTGGTGCTTTCTCTGGCCTCCATGGTTTCGAGCCAGATCATCAATCTGCTGGAACCGGGCAGGGTGTTCATGCTCAACGAAGGCCTGAACATCTTCAGAGCGGCGGCAGGGGAGGGCCTTGCCGGACGCAATCTCGTGAACAGCGGCATCCGCAAGAACCTGCGCTGCAACGTCGTGGCCGTGAAGACGGCGTCCGGCGAGATGCTCATCAACCCCGATCCTCTGCGGGACTTCCAGAGCGCGGACGAGCTTTTTCTCATCGGCGACGCTGCGTCGGAAACAGCGTTCTATGAAACCTACTGGCCCGATCGCGGCCTGAGAATCGGTGAACAGGATTCTTTTCCCGGCGGAGAAGTCTCCCATGAACCGGGACACGGCTGGTTCGCCTGAGGCCGGAAGCATGTTTTTTCGCAGGCCGGGCAAAAATGTTCGCAAAGGAAAATTTCCGAAGAAAGCCGGGGTATTCCGGGTGCGGAGAGGCGACTGAAAATCATTATTTAACATTCCATAATCATTAATAAAAAATATTTCCGCTTTCCGCTCTCCGCAGACAGGAAAAAAATGAAAAAATCTCAGAAAAAACTTGACTCCCGAGGGCTGTGAAGATACAAATAGACCTCGCCCATGTTATGGGCTTTTCCCTGGAAAGCAGGGAAGGACAGATGGAATCTGTCCTGCTGTACTCTGAGCATTCGATCAGGGTTTTGACATTTGCAGGCGTCGCACATGCCTAAGATGTCAGACCAAAGCGGTTCGGGACTTCGCGGATCGCAAGGTTTTTTCCGGTAGATGGGCAATCCATGTGCCGGGTGTGTGTTGGCTCCTGCGGGACCACCTGTTTGACGGAATTTCTTTTCCGTACAGGCCAGGTTGGCGACCAGGATCGGCTTTTATGGACTTTTGCAGGGCTTGAACGGTTGCCGCTGGTTCCGTTTCTTCTCTATCTCCCCCGCATATATCTCCATGAGCCGAACGACTTTGATGCTTTTCAAAGGCGTTTTTGGTCGTTGCCTGACTTTTAGGTGTAGGAACGAAGGGCGTTTTTCACGCAAGGTGAGCGTGAAGGTCGCCTCATGAAATGACCGGCTCCTCTTGACCGGTCAGCCGCCCTTTCGGCGGTGGATTCTCCGGCTGAAATACTCCGACAGGGATCAGCCGGAGCGGGTTTGCCAGAAAATGGAGATTCGCAATGACGACAGTTGGCAGTGATCGTATCCGTATCAAGCTTAAGGCTTACGATTACCGCATCCTGGACAAGGCTGTGGCGGAAATCGTGGACACTGCGCGCAATACCGGCGCCGGTGTGGCTGGGCCTATTCCTCTGCCCACCAACATTCACAAGTACACGATTCAGCGCTCGGTCCATGTGGACAAGAAGTCCCGTGAACAGTTCGAGATGAGGGTCCACAAGCGCCTTATGGACATCCTCGACCCCACGCAGCAGACCGTGGACGCTCTGGGCAAGCTTTCCTTGCCCGCCGGCGTGGATGTGGAAATTAAGCTCTAGAGAGGGGCGTCATGTCTGAAAAAATGGGTATTATTGGACGAAAGCTGGGCATGACCCGTATTTTCGCCGACGACGGCAGCGCTGTTGCCGTGACTGTGGTCAAGGCAGGTCCCTGCCCCGTGACCCAGGTCAAGACGGTGGAAAGCGACGGCTACAACGCTCTTCAGATCGCCTTTGAAGAAGTGGCTGAAAAGAAGGTGACCAAGGCTATGCGCGGTCACTTTGCCAAGGCCGGCGTGGCTCCCTGCCGCGAAGTTCGCGAGATCCGTCTCGCCGAACCGGCCACCGTTGAAGTCGGTCAGGTGCTCACCGCCGAAGTGTTCGCCGCCGGCGACACCGTGAAGGTGACGGGTACCAGCATTGGTAAAGGTTATCAGGGCGTTATGCGCCGTTGGAACTTCCATGGCATGGACGATGGCCATGGCGACGAAAAGGTGCATCGTTCCGGTGGTTCCATCGGTAACAACACCTTCCCCGGACATGTGTTCAAGGGCAAGAAGATGGCCGGTCAGTGGGGCGCCGAACGCGTCACGCAGCAGGGCCTGAAGATCGTGGAAGTTCGCCCCGAGGATAACGTCATCCTTATTAAGGGTGCCGTGCCCGGACCGAAGAACGGTCTGGTGCTGGTGCGCAAGCAGTAGTGCGCAACACAGGAGATGAAGCAATGGCTGTTATGAAAGTATACGATCAGAACAAGCAGGAAGCCGGGGAAGTCACCCTCGCTCCCGAAGTGTTCGAAGTCGAAGTGAGGCCGGAGATTCTGAACCTTGTGGTTCGTGCCTATCGCGCCGCCCAGCGTGCCGGTACTCACGCCGCCAAGACCCGTGCCTATGTGTCCGGCGGCGGCAAGAAGCCCTTCAAGCAGAAGGGCACTGGCAATGCACGCCAGGGCTCCAACCGTTCGCCCATCATGCGTGGTGGCGCGATCATCTTTGGACCCCAGCCGCGTGACTACAGCTTCAAGGTCAACAAGAAGGTGCGCGCTCTGGCTCTGCGCATGGCTCTTTCCTCCCGCGTGGCCGACGGCCTCATGGTGGTGAAGGGCATTGAACTTGCCGAAGCCAAGACGAAGCTCTTCGCCGGCGTGGCCAAGAACCTTGGTCTCACCAAGGCTCTCGTGGTGGCCGCTCCCGAAGAAAACGGCGTGAATCCCACGCTGGCTCTCGCCGCCCGCAACCTCCCTGGTATCACCCTCGTCACCCCCGATGCCGTGACTGTGTACGACGTACTCAATTGCAAGCAGCTCGTGGTGCTGGAAGGTGCTCTGCCCCATCTGGAAGAGAGACTGAAGTAGTCGCTCGCCTTGAAAGGAATGGACATGGATTACACTAAAATTCTTCTTCGGCCCGTGGTGACCGAAAAGGCCACCGCTCTTCGTGAAGAAGGCGTGTATGCCTTCTTCGTCGACACCAAGGCCAACAAGATCGAGATCGGTAAGGCAGTGGAAGAAGCCTTCAAGGTCAAGGTCACGAATGTCAATGTCATTACGGTCAAGCCGCGCCGTCGTGTGCGTCAGGGCCGCGTGAAGGGTCGCATCCCGGGTTATCGCAAGGCCTATGTCACCCTCGCCGCTGACAACAAAATCGATTTCTTCGAGGGAGTCTAGTCAATGGCTGTTCTGAAGATGAAACCGACCTCGGCTGGACGTCGTTTCCAGACTGTATCCGACTTCGCTGAGATCACCAGATCCACGCCGGAAAAGTCTCTCACCGAAGGTCTGAGCAAGAAGAGCGGCCGCAACAACAACGGCCGCGTTACGAGCCGTCGCCGTGGCGGCGGTCATAAGCGTCTGTACCGCATCATCGACTTCAAGCGCGACAAGATGGGCATTTCCGCCCGCGTCGCCGAAATCGAATACGATCCCAACCGTACCGCCCGCATTGCTCTTCTGAACTATGCCGACGGTGAAAAGCGTTACATCCTCGCTCCCGTGGGCATCCAGCAGGGCGACGTGATCGAAGCGGGCGACAAGGCCGACATCAAGCCCGGCAATGCCCTCGCTCTGAGCCGCATCCCCGTTGGTACCAACGTGCACAACATTGAGATGCATCCCGGCCGCGGCGGCCAGATGTGCCGTGCCGCCGGCACCTATGCCCAGCTCGTGGGCAAGGACGGCAAGTATGTGATTCTCCGCCTGCCTTCCGGCGAAGTGCGCAAGGTGCTCGGCACCTGCATCGCCACCGTCGGTCAGGTCGGCAACGTGCAGCATGAAAACATCAGCCTTGGCAAGGCAGGCCGCAACCGCTGGCTGAGCCGTCGTCCCAAGGTTCGCGGCGTCGCGATGAACCCTGTCGACCATCCTCTGGGTGGTGGTGAAGGTCGCAGCTCCGGTGGTCGTCATCCTGTGACTCCCTGGGGTATTCCTACCAAGGGCTACAAGACCCGCGCAAAGAAGAAGCCTTCCGGCCGTCTCATCATCAAGAGCCGCGGTCAGAAGTAAGAGGAGCCGGACATGCCCAGATCTCTTAAAAAAGGTCCCTTTGTGGACGGCAGCCTCATGAAGAAGGTAGACGCGGCCGTTGCCAGCAACGACCACAAGGTCATCAAGACCTGGTCCCGCCGTTCCATGATTCTGCCTGAAATGGTTGGTTTGACGTTCGCCGTGCACAACGGCAAGAAGTTCATCCCGGTCTTCGTGACGGAAAACATGGTCGGTCATAAGATGGGCGAATTCGCGCCCACTCGTACGTTCCACGGCCACGCTGCGGACAAGAAGACGAAAGCGGTCAAAAAATAGCGAGTAACGTCATGGAATCGAAAGCAATCTGCAAGTTTCAGCGCGTTTCTCCCCGCAAGACCCGTCTGGTTGCCCAGAACATCAAGGGTCTTCCTGTGGAAGATGCCCTGAACCAGCTCAAGTTCACGCCCAACAAGCCTGCCGGTGTTCTTTACGGAGTGGTGCGTTCGGCGCTGGCCAACGCCTCCCAGTTCCCCGGCATTGATGTGGACTCCATGTACGTCAAGGACGTGGTGGTCAACGAAGGCCCCACCTGGAAGCGCTTCATGCCTCGTTCTCAGGGTCGTGCAATGCACATTCGCAAGCGTACCAGCCACATTACCGTAATTCTCGCGGAAGGACAGGAATAGGCTATGGGTCAGAAAGTACATCCTTACGGCTTCCGTTTGGGATATAATAAGAATTGGCAGTCTCGCTGGTTCAGCAAGAAGGAATACGCTTCCTTCGTGTTTGAAGATCACAACATCCGCAACTATGTGAAGAAGCTTCTTTACAGCGCCGGTGTTGCCAGAATCGAAATCGAACGCTTCGGCGGTCGTATCCGTCTCATCCTTTCCACCGCCCGTCCCGGCATCGTCATCGGCCGCAAGGGCGCGGAAATCGAAAAGCTCCGTGCTGACCTCAAGAAGAAGTTCGGCCGCGAATTCACTCTCGAAGTGAACGAAATCCGCCGTCCTGAAATCGAAGCTCAGCTCGTTGCCGAAAACATCGCCATGCAGCTGGAACGCCGCGTCGCCTTCCGCCGTGCCATGAAGCGCACCGTGCAGATGGCCCGCAAGTTCGGCGCCGAGGGCATCAAGATTTCCTGCGCCGGTCGTCTTGCCGGTGCTGAAATCGCCCGTTCCGAATGGTATCGTGACGGCCGCGTGCCGCTTCAGACCCTGCGTGCCGACATCGACTTCGGTTTTGCCGAAGCCCACACCACCTATGGCCTTATCGGCATCAAGGCGTGGGTTTACAAGGGTGAAATCCTTGATAAAGAGGTTGAACAATAATGCTTGCTCCCAAGAGAATTAAATTCCGCAAGTGGCAGAAAGGCCGCCTGCGTGGCCCGGCCAACCGTGGCGCTACCATCGCGTTTGGTGAAATTGGCCTGAAGGCTGTCGAACATGGCAAGCTTTCCAGTCAGCAGATCGAAGCCGCCCGTATCGCCATGATGCGCCACATCCGCCGCGGCGGCAAAGTCTGGATCAGGGTGTTCCCCGATCATCCCGTGACCGCCAAGCCTCTGGCCACTCGTCAGGGTAGCGGTAAGGGTGCCCCTGTGGGCTGGTGCGCACCGGTCAAGCCCGGCCGCGTGCTGTATGAAATCAAGGGTGTCGACCTGGAACTCGCCAAGCGCGCTCTTACCCTGGCCAGCCACAAGCTGCCTGTTAAGACCGTGATCGTGGTGAGAGAGGGGGCCTTCGCATGAAAATGAAGGAACTTCGCGAAATGAGCGTCGAGCAGCTCCAGGCCAAGCTGGCTGAACTGCGTCAGGAACTCTTCAACCTGCGCTTCCAGCACGCCACTGCTCAGTTGGAAAAGACGGCGTCCATTCCGGCCACCAAGAAAGATATTGCCCGTGTGCTGACGGCTCTTGCCGCGGCCGCGAAGAATTAGGAGCGGATATGAACAGCGCAATCGAGAAGCGCAACGGCAGAACGCTCGTCGGAACTGTGGTCAGCGACAAGTGCGACAAGACCATTGTCGTGCTCGTTGAAACTCTGGTTCAGCATCCGCTGCTCAAGAAGTACATTCGTCGGCGTAAGAAGTTCACCGCCCACGATCCTATGAATGAGTGCGGCATCGGCGACAAGGTCAAGATTGTGGAATACCGGCCCATGAGCCGGAACAAGCGCTGGCACCTGGTGTCCGTGCTTGAAAAGGCCGTCTAGTCCCATTCGGGCTGACTAAAAGGAAACACTATGATTCAGGTAGAATCCAGACTCCAGGTGGCCGACAACTCCGGCGCCAAGGAAGTGGCCTGCATCAAGGTGCTGGGCGGCTCTCACCGTCGCTATGCCACGGTGGGCGATATCATCATGGTGTCCGTGAAGGACGCCATCCCCCACGCCAAGGTGAAGAAGGGCGATGTCATGGAAGCCGTGGTCGTGCGTACCGCCAAGGAAGTGCGCCGCGCCGACGGTTCCTACATCAAGTTCGATACGAACGCCGCCGTGCTTCTGACCAAGCAGGGTGAACCTGTGGGTACCCGTATCTTCGGACCCGTTGCCCGCGAACTTCGCGCCCGCGACTTCATGAAGATCGTGTCCCTTGCCCCTGAAGTGCTGTAGGAGCCAAGGCTATGAAACAGTTTCGTATTCATAAAGACGACAAGGTGATGGTGATCGCCGGCAAGGACGAAGGCAAGATCGGTAAGGTTCTGAAGATCATGCGCAAGTCCGACCGCATTCTGGTTGAGAAGGTGAACGTTGTGAAGCGCAACGTGCGCCCCAACCCCTACAAGCGCGAAGCCGGCGGCATCGTTGAAAAGGAAATGCCTATCCACGTCTCCAACCTGATGGTGGTTTGCCCGCACTGCGCAAAGCCCACCCGCGTTGGTTATCGGGCGACCGAAGACGGGAAGAAAGTCCGTTTCTGCAAGAAGTGCAACGAAACCCTCTAGAAGGTGAACGACGATGACCCGTCTGGAAACGATATACCGTGAGAAGGTGGTCCCGGCATTGCAGAAGGAGTTTGCTTACAAGTCTCCTATGCAGATCCCTGGGATCGAGAAGATCTCCCTGAATATCGGTCTTGGTTCTGCCAATCAGAACCAGAAGCTGATCGATGACTGCGTGGCCGATCTGTCCGCCATTGCCGGCCAGAAGGCCGTGGTCACCCGCGCCAAGAAGTCCATTGCCGCGTTCAAGCTGCGTGAAGGCATGCCCATCGGCGTGCGCGTCACCCTGCGCAAGGACGCCATGTGGGACTTCCTTGACAAACTCATGAACTTCGCCATGCCCCGCGTCCGCGACTTCCGCGGCATCCCGGATCGTGGCTTCGATGGTCGTGGCAACTTCACCCTCGGCATCAAGGAACACACCATTTTCCCCGAAATGGAATCTGATCGTGTGGAAAACCCCGTGGGCATGAACATCACCATCGTGACCTCCGCAACCACGGACAAGGAAAGCAAGCTGATGCTCGAACAGCTCGGCATGCCTTTCCGCAAGTAAGGAGTGAGCAATGGCTCGTACTGCTCTTAAAGTAAAAGCCGCCCGCAAGCCCAAGTTTGCTGTTCGCGCTTACAATCGCTGCCCTGTGTGCGGTCGTCCCCATGCTTTCATGCGTCAGTTCGGCCTGTGCCGTATCTGTTTCCGCAAAAAGGCGCTGAACGGCGAACTGCCCGGCGTCCGCAAATCCAGCTGGTAATCCCGGCTAATTTTCAGGAGTTATACCATGTTGACCGATCCCATTGCCGATATGCTCACGCGTATCCGCAACGCACACCTGGCCCTTCACAAGGAAGTAAGTGTGCCGCGCTCGAAGATGAAGGAAGCCATGGCGTCCATCCTCAAGCAGGAAGGCTATGTGGAAGATGTTACCGTCGACGACCGTAACATCACCATTGCGCTGAAGTATGTGAAGGGGCGTCCGGCCATTACGGGCCTCAAGCGCATCAGCAAGCCTGGTCGCCGTGTCTATGTGGGCGCTCATCAGATTCCCCGCGTTCAGAATGGTCTTGGCATCTGCATCCTGTCCACCTCCCGTGGCGTTCTGGACGGCATGACCGCCCATGCGGACAAGACTGGCGGCGAACTTCTTTGCGAAGTCTGGTGATCGCGGCGTAACTGCCGTTGACCTTCAGCCAAGGTAGAAAACATATGTCGAGAATAGGTAAACAGCCCATCGAGCTTCCCAAGGGTGTGGAAGTTAAGTTGGGTGAAGATATGGTCGAAGTGAAAGGTCCCAAGGGGACCCTGCAGACTCCGAAGTGCAGCCTGCTGAACTACGAAATCGCCGATGGTCATCTCACCATCACCCGCAAGGATGACACCCGCGAGAGCAATGCTCAGCACGGCCTGCGCCGTACCCTCATCGCCAACTGCGTCGAGGGTGTGAGCAAGGGTTTCTCCAAGACTCTCGAAGTCATCGGCGTGGGCTTCAAGGTGGCCGTGAAGGGCAACATCATTGACCTTTCCGTCGGTTACTCCCACCCCGTGCTGCTTGAGCTTCCCAAGGGCCTGGAAGCCAAGGCGGAGGGCACCAAGCTTACCATTTCCGGTATTGACAAGGAACTGGTGGGTGAATTTGCCGCCCGCGTCCGCCGTGTGCGTGAGCCAGAACCCTACAAGGGCAAGGGCATCAAGTATGAAAACGAAATCATCCGTCGCAAGGCCGGTAAGTCCGGCGGCAAGGGCAAATAGGGGTAACGGACATGATTCTTTCCAAGAATGAAAGCCGGAAGCGCCGCAAGGTGCATATCCGGAAGAAGATTTCCGGCACGGTCGAAAGACCTCGTCTGGTTGTGTACCGTTCCAACCTGCATATCTACGCCCAGGTTGTGGATGATGCCTCCGGCAACACGCTGGTCGCCACTTCCACGCTCGCTCTCTCCAAGGGCGGCGAGAAGGCTTCCTGCAACAAGGCCGGTGCAGAACGCGTGGGCAAGGAAATTGCCCGCCTGGCCCTGGAGAAGGACATCCATAAGGTTGTCTTCGATCGTAACGGCTATCTGTATCATGGTCGCGTGAAGGCTGTTGCCGAAGGCGCCCGTGAAGGCGGCCTCGAATTCTAGTGGTCCGCAAGGACAGCAAGAGCAGGATAAATATGGAACAGCAGCAGCAAACGCAGCAGGATTCCGGCTACATTGAAAAGATCGTTAGTCTGAACCGTGTTGCCAAGGTCGTGAAGGGTGGCCGTCGTTTCAGCTTCAGCGCCCTCATCGTCGTTGGCGACGGCAAGGGCAATGTGGGCTACGGCCTCGGCAAGGCTCAGGAAGTGCCAGAAGCTCTTCGCAAGGCTACCGAACGCGCCCGCAAGTCCATGATTCGCGTGCCCCTGGTGGAAGGCACTCTGCCTTATGAAGTGCTCGGCCGCTTCGGTGCCGGTCGCGTGCTTCTGAAGCCCGCCTCCCGTGGTACCGGCATCATCGCCGGCGGCGCCGTCCGTGCCGTCATGGAAGCCGCCGGTGTCACCGACGTGCTCGCCAAGGCCATCGGTACCAACAACCCGCACAACGTTCTTCGCGCCGCCGTGGCCGGCCTGAGCTCTCTGCGCAGCGCCGAGGAAGTTTCCGAAGTGCGCGGTAAGAAACTGGAAGCCCCCCGCAAGTAGGGTCATAAGGTAGAGTACCATGTCTGAAATCAAGGTGAAGCTCATCAAAAGCCGCATCGGCACGACCCCTGCCCAGAAGAAGGTTCTGGACGCCATGGGCCTGCGCCGTCGTGAGATGGTAAAAACCCTTAAGGATAACGCCGCCACCCGCGGCATGATCGCCAGCGTGTCCCACCTGGTTGAGGTCATTGCATAATGAGACTTAACGATCTGTATCCTTTCCCTGAAGAACGCAAGGGCCGCAAGCGTGTCGGCCGCGGTGCCGGTTCCGGCCTCGGCGGCACTTCCGGCAAGGGCCATAAGGGCCAGAACGCCCGTTCCGGCGGCGGTGTCCGTCCCGGCTTCGAAGGCGGTCAGATGCCTCTGCAGCGCCGTCTGCCCAAGCGTGGCTTCAAGAACTATCTGTTCAAGGTGACCTACGAAGTCATTAACCTCGATCGTCTGCTGGCGGCCTTCCCCGATCAGAAGGAAATCACGCTGGAAGACATCTACAGCCGCGGTCTGGTCAAGAGCGCTCTCGTCAAGATTCTTGGCGAAGGCGAAGTGACCCGCCCCGTCAGCATCGAAGCCTTCCGCTTCAGCCAGTCCGCCCGTGAGAAGATTCTTGCGGCCGGCGGTGAAGTGAAGGAACTTCTGGCCGACGAAGAACCCGCTACCTCCGAGGAATAAGACGTGGCGAACGGCGTGGACAAAATGGCGCAAATGCCTGAGCTGCGTAAAAAGCTGGCATGGACCCTTTTCATCCTGTGCATGTACAGGGTGGGGGTCCATGTTCCGGTGCCTGGCATTGATGCCGGCGCGCTGTCTCACTTTTTCGCCAGTATGCAGGGTTCAGTCTTTGCTCTGCTCGATATGTTCTCCGGCGGCGGCCTCAGAAACGTTTCTGTGTTCGCCCTCGGCATCATGCCCTACATTTCGGCGTCCATCATTCTGCAGCTTCTGCAGGTGGTGAGCCCCGACATCAAGCGCATGGCCAAGGAAGAAGGGCAGGCCGGCAGACGCAAGATCACGCAGTACACGCGATATCTCACTGTCGCGATCACCCTTATACAGGGCTTCGGCATCGCCACCCTTCTGGAAGGCATGGTCAGCCCTGAAAATGCTCCCGTCGTCATGAATCCCGGCTGGGAATTCCGTCTGGTGACCATCGTCACTCTGACGGCAGGTACCATCCTCATCATGTGGCTCGGTGAGCAGATTACCGCCAAAGGCATAGGAAACGGCATCTCGCTCATCATCTTCTCCGGTATCGTTGTCGGCATTCCGAGCGCTCTCATGCGCTCCTATCAGCTGATCAAGGCCGGGGACATGAACGTCCTGTTTGCCATTTTCATCCTTGTCATGATGCTTGCCGTTACCGTGGGTATCGTCTTCGTTGAGCGTGCTCAGCGCAGAATTCCCATTCAGTATGCCAAGCGTCAGATCGGTCGCAAGATGTATGGCGGCCAGACCACGCACCTGCCTCTGCGCATCAACACCGCCGGTGTTATTCCTCCCATCTTCGCCCAGAGCCTTTTGCTCTTCCCGGCGACCGTGGCAGGCTTCTCCACCGCCGAGTGGCTGCAGACCGTCGTGTCGTGGTTCCAGCCCACGTCCATCGTGTACAACATCATCTTCATTGCGCTGATCTTCTTCTTCTGCTTCTTCTATACCGCCATCATCTTCGATCCGAAGGACATTGCGGAGAACCTGAAGAAGGCAGGCGGCTTTGTCCCCGGCATTCGTCCCGGCGACAAGACCCGCGAATACATCGACAACGTGCTTACTCGTCTTACCTTGTGGGGCGGCATCTACATTTCCATCATCTCCGTGCTGCCCATGCTGCTGATCGCTCAGTTCAATGTGCCTTTCTACTTCGGCGGAACCAGCCTTCTGATTCTCGTCGGCGTGGCCATCGACTTCATGAGCCAGGTGGAATCCCACCTCATCTCCCAGCAGTATGAAGGCCTCATGAGCAAAGCAAGAAAGGGATAAGCATGAAAAAGTTTCGGGGCATTTTTATCAAGAATGAGCATGAGATCGAACTCATGCGCGTGGCCAACGGCATGACGGCGACCATTCTTGACGAACTGGTGGCCAACGTGCGTCCCGGCGTTCCCACCATATTTTTCGACGAACTGGCCCGCAAGATGTGCCGCGACATGGGCGTTGTGCCCAACTTCCTCAATTACTGCGGCTATCCTTTTGCGCTGTGCTGTTCCGTCAATGAAACCATCATTCACGGCTTTCCTTCCAAGGACATCATTCTGAAGGAAGGTGACATCGTCAGCTTTGACATGGGCGTGAATTACAAGGGTTTCAACGGGGACTCCGCCCGCACCGCGTTCTGCGGTGAGGTTTCGGAAGAAGCCAGGCATCTTTCCGACGTGACGAAGCGTTGTCTTGAACTCGGAATTGCCGAGGCTCATCCCGGTAACAATCTGTATGCGATTTCGGCGGCGGTGCAGCGTCATGCCGAAATGGAAGGGCTTCATGTCATCCGTGATTTCGTCGGGCACGGCATCGGTGCCAGCCTGCACGAAAAGCCGGAAGTTCCGAACTTTGTGCCACGCGGCGGCATGGTGGACGGCGTTCCGGGCGGTGTTCCGCTGAAACCTGGTATGGTTTTGGCCATTGAGCCCATGTTGGCAATCGGCACCCATGAGGTGGAAGTCATGTCCGATGGCTGGACGACGAAGATCAAGGATCGCAGTCTGTCCGCCCACTGGGAACATACTGTGGTCATACGGCCCGACGGCGCTGAGATTCTCAGCCTGGCCGAGAACTACAGACCGTGATTTTCGCGTCGTGAAACACTGTCCTTGACAGGGTGATGATAACAAGATAAGAGAGACGGTTCCAGGCGATTTTTTCGCCGTAATCGTTTATCGAAAAGTAACTTAACGGAGTGAGCGATGAAAGTCAGGCCGTCCGTCAAAAAAATCTGCCCTAAGTGCAAGGTTATCCGGCGCAAGGGTGTTTTGAGAGTGATCTGCGAAAACCCCCGGCATAAACAGCGCCAGGGCTAACCTTGCAGGAGTCTTAACGTGGCCAGAATTGCAGGCATTGAACTGCCCCGTGGTAAAAGAGCGGATATCGCACTTACCTATATTTATGGCATCGGCCGGGCTACTGCCCTTGAAATCCTTGCTGCTTCCGGCGTTGACTGGAACCGCAGCATCGACGATCTCAGCGCCGATGAAGTGAACGAAGTCCGTAAGGAAATCGAAACGAACCACAAGGTGGAAGGTGACCTCCGCCGTGAAGTGGCTTCGAATATCAAGCGTCTGATGGATATCGGCTGCTACCGTGGTCTGCGGCACCGTCGTGGTCTTCCCGTTCACGGTCAGCGTACTCACACGAACGCTCGTACCCGCAAGGGTCCGCGTCGTGGCAATGTGGGTAAAAAGAAGTAGGAAGCTGTATCTGATGCAGCCAGTCTTCGGCTGATCGAGACACCATAGCTCCAAGGAAGTGCAAGATGGCAAGAGCCAAACGTGCAGTCAAAAAGAAGGAAAAGAAGAATATTCCGCTGGGCATCGCCCACATCGCGGCTTCTTTCAATAATACTATCGTTACCTTCACCGATACCCGCGGCAACACCGTGAGCTGGTCTTCTGCCGGTCAGAGCGGCTTCAAGGGTTCCCGCAAGTCCACTCCTTTCGCGGCTCAGGTCGCGGCTGAAAACGCCGCCCGTCGCGCTCAGGACAACGGTATGCGTACTGTGGGCGTGTATGTGAAGGGCCCCGGCGCCGGTCGTGAATCCGCTCTGCGTGCTATCAACGCCGCCGGTTTCAAGGTCGCGTTCATCCGTGATGTGACGCCCATTCCCCACAACGGTTGCCGTCCTCCCAAGCGGCGCCGCGTCTAACGCATTGAAGGCAAGGAGAACTAGCCTTGGCAAAATATAATGACGCCAAATGCCGGCTTTGCCGTCGTGAAGGCACCAAGCTGTTTCTGAAGGGCGACCGTTGCTTCACTGACAAGTGCGCTCAGGACCGCCGCCCCTATGCTCCCGGCCAGCACGGCCGTGCCCGCAAGAAGCTCAGCGAATACGCTCTGCAGCTGCGTGAAAAGATGAAGGTGCGTCGTATCTACGGCGTGCTGGAAAAGCAGTTCCACGGTTACTTTGAAGACGCCGAAATGGCCAAGGGCGTGACGGGCTCCAATCTGCTCGTCATCCTCGAACGTCGTCTCGACAACGTCGTGTACCGCATGGGCTTCGCCAACTCCCGCAGCCAGGCCCGTCAGCTCGTTCGTCACGGCATCTTCACCCTCAACGGCCGCAAGGTGACCATTCCTTCCCTGCAGGTCCGCGTGGGCGACGAAATCGCCGTTCCGGAAAAGAACCGCAACATTCCCGTCATCGCTGCCGCTCAGGACGTCATCGCCCGCCGCGGCTGCCCTGCCTGGGTGGAAGTTGACGGCGCGTCCTTCAAGGGTGTGGTCAAGGCCCTTCCCCAGCGCGACGATATTCAGACTCCCATCGAAGAATCCCTTATCGTCGAACTTTACTCGAAATAAGCAGGAACTCCCATGCTCAGCAAACAAGCCAACAGGCTCATCAACGCCCGCAACTGGGCGGTGCTCGTCAAGCCCGAACAGATCGTCCGCGAGAACGACCCTGCCGATACCATGTACGGCAAGTTCGTGTGCGAACCTCTGGAACGCGGCTACGGTACCACCATCGGCAATGCGTTGCGCAGAGTGCTTTTGGCATCCCTTCAGGGCGCAGCGTTTGTGTCCGTCAAAATTGCGGGCGTACAGCATGAGTTTACCACCATCCCCGGCGTGCTTGAAGATGTGACGGACATCATCCTGAACATCAAGCAGGTGCGTCTCGCGATGGATACAGACGTTCCTCAGACGGTCACCCTCAACGTCAACAAGAAGGGTGAAGTGACCGCCGGCGACATTCAGGGCAACCAGCACGTGGCCGTGCTCAACCCTGAACTGCATATCGCCACGCTTACGGAAGACGTGGAATTCAATCTTGAGTTCGAGGTCCGCATGGGCAAGGGCTATGTTCCTGCCGACATGCACGAAGGCCTTTCCGATGAAATCGGCATCATCAAGCTTGACTCCAGCTTCTCTCCCGTGCGCAAGGTCGCCTATACCATCGAGGCTGCCCGTGTGGGCCAGATGACCAACTACGATAAGTTGATCCTCGAAGTCTGGACGGACGGTTCCGTTACCCCTGAAGACGCCATTGCCTACAGCGCAAAGATCATCAAGGATCAGATCTCCGTGTTCATCAATTTCGACGAACACATTTCTGACGAGAGCGGTCTTGGCGCCTGCGACAACGGGGAATTCAACGAAAATCTCTTCAAGAGCATCGACGATCTTGAGCTTTCCGTGCGCGCCACCAACTGCCTGCGCAGCGCCAATATTGCGCTGGTCGGCGAACTGGTGCAGCGTTCTGAAAATGAAATGCTCAAGACCAAGAACTTCGGCAAGAAGTCCTTGGACGAAATCAAGAACGTCCTTCTCGATATGGGCCTTGATTTCGGCATGAAGGTCGACTCCTTCGATAAGAAATACCAGGAATGGAAGAGGAAGCAGCACCATGAGGCATAGCAACTCTGGTAAGAAACTGAGCAGAAATCCTTCGCATCGCAAGGCTCTGCTTCGCAATATGTCCAAGGCCCTGCTCACGCACGGCCGGATTCGTACCACCGAGGTCAAGGCCAAGGAGCTGCGCGGTGTGGTCGAATCTCTCATTACTCTGGCTCGTCGCAACGACGTGGCCGCCCGTCGTCAGGCTTACCGCGAACTGGGCAGCCATCAGCTCGTGCAGAAGCTGTTCGATGAAATCGCTCCTCGCTTTGCCGGCGTTCCCGGCGGCTTCACCCGCGTGGTGAAGCTTGCGATGCCCCGTCGTGGCGACTGCGCCCCGATGGCCATCATCGAGCTGACCCGGCAGGCTGCTGAAGCTCCTGCCGAAGCTCAGGCGTAAGCTTTTTCTCCATAGCGAGTTCGGGAGAACCACTTCGGTGGTTCTCCTTTTTTTGTGCCTATGAAACGACTGCAGAAGGTCTCGCTGATGTTCCGGGCGAACGACGGGAAGGTTCGGGGCGTTTTCGTCAGATCGAATGACTGGCCTTGCGGGGAGCAGCGGTGGCGCAAGAATTTTGAATTTTGGTGTGCATGGCGAAGGGGCTGCCGGGACGGCGTTGAAAACGAAGGAGTGGTCCCTGCAGGGAAAGCTTTCGTGCTCCATACCCTTCGGAAGAAGATGCTGTCCGGGGGGAAGCCTCGGTAGTTGCTCGGCAGGTGTTGCCGGATCGGCAGCCATCTAACGTGTTGCCTGCTTTCTGCTCATTGTTCCAGAGACCGGTCTTTTGCTGCATCTGGGCGCAGGAAGAGCTGACGATTTTTGAGCGGTGAGCCAGTCGTTTCCTTTTTGGGCGGGACTGGGGCAGATTTTCAGAGTGCTTACTGCGTGGAGTTCAGGTCACTTTGGAACTTGTTCTACCATGTTCGCAAGGCGTTTTATTGCCGATGATTCCGCCATGACGCCTGAGCGAGAACTTGGGCATGGCGAAGCGAATGGCGGCCCGCTTGCATAGTGAAGCTTTTATGGCTACTTATATCCGGCAGGCCAAGTGGATTTCCTGCGCATTTTTGCTGGATGATTGCAGACAGAATGCTATGCCTTCAACATCGGTGGATGGTTATGAATCTGATAAGACGTGTTTTGCTGGCTGTGATTTCTGCTGTCCTTGTGCTCCCCTGCTCCGCCATGGCAGAGCAGCAGGAAACAACTGCCGTTCAGAAAGCGGAAGTCGAACAGCCGGCGTCGGCTAGGCTGAGTGACTTTCAGCCCGATGAAGCCTTTATCAAAGACAGACAGCTGCTCGACAAACTGCAGTACGATGCTTTTCGCTATATATGGGAGCATACGTTCCCTGAGTCAGGACTGGCCTATGAGGACAGCCGCAACAAGGAAAGCGGTCAGGCTACGATAGGCGGATCCGGCTTCGGTGTGGCGGCCATTGTCGTGGCTGCGGAACGCGGCTGGATTTCCCGCCAGGATGCCGCGGAACGAGTCCTTAAAATGGCGACCTTCCTGCGAGACAAGACGGACAGGAAGAATCTGCACGGCGCCTTTCCTCACTGGCTTGACGGTCGTACGGGAAAAACTATTTCTTTCGGCGAACAGGATAATGGCGCCGACCTTGTGGAAACGGCCTTCATGATTCAGGGCCTGCTCATTGCACGCTCTTACTTTTCGGCCGATACGGACCTGGAAAAGGGGCTGCGAGCCTGCATCACGGAACTCTGGCAGGATGTCGACTGGCACTGGTTTACGCGTTCGGAAAATAACGGTCTCTTCTGGCACTGGAGCCCGACTGCCGACTTCGGCATGGGCATGAAGATTTCGGGCTTCAATGAAGCGATGGTCGCCTATGTGCTGGCGCTGGGCTCTCCTACACATCCCATTTCCCGTGAGGCGGCGAAGTTCTGGTATTCCACGGAGGAATATCAGCCCAAGACCGGCAACGGCTATACCATCGAAGCTGCCAACGCCTACGGCGGCTGCATGTTCCTGTCGCACTATTCGTTCATCGGTCTTGATCCCCGCAGAATGGCCGATGAGCATGTACGCCGCGGCTATATGGTCCGCAACATCACGCATACGCTTATGAATCGTGCGTACGCTCTGGAGTCTGCACCGGCTGAGCATCAGTTCAGCGAGGGCTTCTGGGGGCTGACGGCCTGTGACGTGAAGGGCGGCTATCGCTATCAGTCCGCCTATAATGAAATCGGTACCGTGGCTCCTACAGCGGCTCTCTCTTCCATGCCGTATACGCCGGAGTATTCCATGCGGGTGCTCTGGAACATTTACGACAACTACAAGGACAATATGTGGGGCCCCTACGGTCCGTATGACGCCTTCAGCCTGAAGGATGCCTGGTTCGACAACAGCTACCTGGCCATTGATCAGCTGCCCATTGTCAGCATGATTGAAAACTATCGCAGCGGTCTGCTCTGGTCGCTGTTCATGAACATCCCCGAGGTTCAGGAAGGTCTTTCCCGCATGGGTGTGCAGCCGTTGCCCGCCACCAATGGATTCCCTCATGTGGTGGTGCCCCTCAGGAAGGGCGAATCCGGCTATGAACTCGATGCACTTGACCTGCGCCGTCATCCCGATACCGGGCTGTATACGATTCCCTACAGCTGCGAAAAGGACGGACTTGTCTTTTTTGACCTTCAGGATGCTTCCGGAAACGTGATCAGACACTTTACCAGGGAAGGACGGAAGGGGGATAATCTGCTGGAGTTTGCCCAGTTCATGCCGCCTTCTTCGGAACGTTTCCAGCTCATCATGCATATCGGTGATCTGACGGCTGGAATTCCCATACGAATGAACTGATGGCGATCGAGGGCAGGGGAAAGAAGCCGCCGCTTCCGTTTTTCCTGCCGACAGGCCTGTTTTGATGAAAGCCTCCGTGCCGATTCGGTACGGAGGCTTTTGCGTCATGAGAAAGCACTGGGCAGACGGCCTTTTCTGCGGACAAAAGAAAAAAGGCTTACGATTTCTCGTAAGCCTTTACTCTCGAATGGTGCGCCCGGAGGGATTCGAACTCCCGACCTACAGGTTCGTAGCCTGTTGCTCTATCCAGCTGAGCTACGAGCGCCCGACAACGGCAAACATAGGCAAAACGGACATGGTCGTCAAGCATTTTTTTGTTGATCCGGAAAATATTTTTTTGTTCTTTCCCCCCTGCCTTTGCCTTGTCTCCGGAAGGACGCAAAACGGCAGTTCCGCCTTGACCACGTAGGGAACGTGTCCTACTGTATTCTCACTATGAACTGGGACTGGGATAAATTACAGGAAAAGCGGCAACAACAGCAGAAGCAGGGCTGGGGTTCCGCGGGCAAGGGCAACTGGGGCAAACGTGACGATGATCACGACGAGTCCCGGCAGGACGACACGCAGAACCGGACCGGCCGCGGGCCTTCCCGAGGCGGACGTCCTTCTTTTTCATGGCCGAATCTTCCCCAGATGGACGGCGTGCCGAAGTTGCGCTGGTGGATTCTTGCCGCGCTGGTGATATGGTTCCTTTCCGGCATCTATATTGTTCAGCCTGATGAGTCCGGTGTCGTGCTTCGTTTCGGGCGCTATGTGCGGACGGAAGCTCCCGGTCCGCATATTCATCTTCCGTACCCCATTGAGACCGTCTACAAGCCGAAGGTCACGCAGGTGCGGCAGACGGCCGTGGGCTATCGGGCGCAGTCTGTCGGCGGGGTCTTCCAGCAGGGCCGCGTACAGGCCGTGAATGAGGAGTCGGCCATGCTCACGGGTGATGAGAACATCATCAACGTGCAGTTCAACATTCAGTATCAGATCAAGCCTGACGGCGCGGTGGATTATCTGTTCAACGTGATCCAGCCCGATCAGGTGGTCAAGCGTGCCGCCGAGGCCTCCATGCGTGAAGTCATCGGCAAGACCACGCTCGATTCCGCTCTTACGGACGGCCGCGTTCAGATTCAGAACGATGTGGCGGATCTTCTCCAGCGCATTCTTGACCGTTATCAGGTTGGCGTGCAGGTCGTTGCCGTGCAGATGCAGGACGTGCAGCCGCCGAAGGAAGTCAGCGACTCCTTCAAGGACGTGGCCAGCGCAAGAGAAGACAAGCAGCGCAGTATCAACGAGGCGGAAGCCTATCGCCGCGATATTTTGCCCAAGGCTCAGGGCCAGGCGCAGGAAATGATCAACAAGGCCGAAGCCTATCGCGAAACGCGCATACGTGAGGCCGAGGGTGAAGCGCAGCGCTTCCTGTCCGTGCTGGCCGAGTATGAAAAGGCCGAAGACGTAACCAAAAAACGTATGCTGTACGAAACGTTTGAAGATATTCTGAGCAAGCCCGGCATGGAAAAGCTGGTGCTTCCGTCCGATGCCGGCAGCCATGTGCTTCCTCTTCTTCCGCTCGACAACTGGAATGGCGATACCGCCCTGAAGGGAGGCGTGCAGAAATGAAAGGAATAAAGCCTGTCATCTTTCTTGTTCTCTTTATGGCGGCTGTTCTGGGGCTGCAGCAGAGTCTCTTCATCGTTGATCAGACGCAGCAGGCGCTGGTCATCCAGCTTGGTCATCCGCTGGACAAGGTGTATCGCCCGGGTCTGCACTTCAAGATCCCCTTCATTCAGACCGTGGTGTACTTCGACGCCCGTATTCTGGACTATGACGCCCGCCCGGCGGAAGCGCTGACGAGTGATCTCAAATCCATCGTGCTCGACAACTACGCCCGCTGGAAGATCGTCGATCCGCTGCGCTTCTACCGTACGATGCGTACGGAGCATAACGCCCAGGCCAGACTCGACGCGGTCATCTATTCTCAGATCCGCGCGCATATCGGTCGTCACACGCTGACGCAGGTTGTTGCCGACGAAAGAACATCCATCATGGATTCGGTGACGGAAAAGGCGTCGCAGCAGATGAAGGAATTCGGCATTGAAATCGTCGACGTGCGTATCAAGCGCACCGACCTTCCTGCCGAAAACCAGCGTGCCATTTTTGACCGCATGCGTGCGGAACGTGAGCGCCAGGCCACGCAGTATCGTTCTGAAGGCGCGGAGGAATCCACCAAGATTCGTTCCGGCGCTGAAAAGGAGCGAGCCGTCATTCTGGCTGAAGCCGGAAAGAAGGCTCAGGTCATCCGCGGCGAAGGCGATGCCGAAGCCGCCCGCATTTATGCCGAGGCTTTTTCCCAGTCTCCGGAGTTCTTCTCCTTCCAGCGTGGTCTGGAAGCGCTCCGGAAGTCTCTCGGAGAAAATACCCGCATGGTGCTCACCCCGGACAGCCCGCTGCTCCAGCCCATCAAGTAGGGTGACGCATGGAACGCCTGGATATGGATCCGTTCGATACGGTCTATGCCAGAATGCTTTTCGTCTCCCGGCGCAGAACGCAGGCTGAGCTGGCGGAGCTGCTCAACCTTCAGCAGGGGAGCATTTCGGAAGCCAAGAAGCGGGGCTGGATTCCGCTGGCATGGTGCGTGCGTATTTCGGATCTCTTTCATGTACGCATGGACTGGTTGCGATTCGGCGAGCCTCCGGTATTCATGGCGGAGGGGCGGACTGAGGACTTGAGTGTTTCTCTTTCCGCCTCCGGCCTTCGTCAGCCTCCTCAGCTCCCTCTGGGGAATCGTCCTTCCGGAGAACTTCCGGTGCACAGCATGGTGCGGACCGGGGACGGGCGTTTCCCTGAGATAGGTGCTCAGGTGTTTCCGCTGGAGTTTCTGCGTGAAGGCGTGGAGATCTTCCGTATGCTGGATCACTCCATGTCGCCCGTTCTGAATGCCGGCGCGCTTGTTGCCGTCATTCGGAAAGCGGAAGTCGAGGATGGCGCGTTTGTTGCCGTGCTGTCCGACGACGGGTTGCAGATTCGTCGGGTGTTCAGATGTGAAAGCGGATATGAACTTCAGGCGGAACGGGATGTTCATGGTGAGCATAGCCGGCAGGTATCGGAAGAGAACTGGCCTGATGTCTATTATGGAAAGGCTGTCTGGGCCTTTCAGCCCTTATGACGAAGTGCGGAGTTTCTGTCCGTCATCGGCAGAAAGGGCGCATTGGCGTAATTTCCGGGCATATTAAAAGATAGGATGCCCGTCATGATACGGCCTCGCCGCGGGAGACATGATTGTTCGGTCCATCGCTCCCGGGCCGCCGCGAAAAGTTGATACTGAGGCGATCATGTTGATTTCTCTTGGACCTCATGCATTCATTGTTCCGGCTCCGGTGCTGCTTGTCGGTACTTATGACCCGGAGGGCAGGCCGAATATTATGACGGCCGCATGGGGAGGCCTTTGCTGTTCGCAGCCTCCCTGCCTGTCTGTTTCTCTGCGGAAGGCCACCTGGACCTGTCATTCTCTTCAGCAGAGGGAAGCGTTCACCGTCAGCATTCCCGGCAGACAGATGGTGGGGCAGGCGGACTTTGCCGGACTGGTGTCCGGTCGCCACGAAGACAAGTTTCAGACGCTGGGCCTGACTCCTCGACCCGGGGATCATGTGGATGCTCCTTTTGTGGAAGAGTGCCCGGTGGTCCTGGAGCTTCTGCTCCGTCATACGCTGGAACTCGGCTCTCATATGCAGTTTGTAGGAGAGATCATGGATGTTAAGATCAGCAGAGATTGTCTCACCCCGGAAGGTCTGCCTGATCCGGCGCGTATCGACGCTCTCATGTTTGTTCCCATGATCAAGGAATATTATGGCATGGGCGAGTTCATTGCCAGGGCCAGCGCCGTGGGAAAAACCGTGAAGAGAGGCGGCAGACTGCCGCAGGCTGTCGCGGAAGAAAAGTAGAGCGGCTGAAGAAAAACACAAAGAAGCAGGGGCGGAGAGTTTTTTCGCCCCTGCTTCTTTGTGTTTTAAGGACTCTGGAGGCGGAAAAGGTCGCGAGAAGTGCGGTTCTAGGCAAATATCGGGTAGAAAAGTGATAATTTTTATTGTTTATTATTAACTAGTTACAAATAAAAATCCAAAAAGAACGAAAAAAGAGGAAAAAAGTGTTTGACAAGACGGGGCGAAATGGGCATAACTCGAAAACGCGCTGAGGCACAGCAGCTCAAACGAGCGCCTCGCTGAAAGCGCCGCCTGAAAAAAAACTTGAAAAAAGTTGTTGACAGGCGAAACGAAAAGTTGCATAAAGCAACACCGCCGCGAGTGAGCGGCACGGTTCTTTGACAAGTGAAGAGCGAGTTGGGAAATAGAGCTTTGAGTTCGATTTGAGAACTTTATGTTCTCTGAATCAAATACTTTTCAACTGGAGAGTTTGATTCTGGCTCAGATTGAACGCTGGCGGCGTGCCTAACACATGCAAGTCGTACGTGAAAGGGTCTTCGGATCCGAGTAAAGTGGCGCACGGGTGAGTAACACGTGGATAATCTACCGGGAAGTGAGGAATAACAGCTGGAAACGGCTGCTAATACCGCATGAGCTTCATATTTATCTATGAAGGAAAGGGGGCCTCTGCATATGCTTCCGCTTTTCGATGAGTCCGCGTCCCATTAGCTAGTTGGTGAGGTAAAGGCCCACCAAGGCGACGATGGGTAGCTGGTCTAAGAGGATGATCAGTCACATTGGAACTGGAACACGGTCCAAACTCCTACGGGAGGCAGCAGTGGGGAATATTGCGCAATGGGCGAAAGCCTGACGCAGCGACGCCGCGTGAGGGATGAAGGTCTTCGGATCGTAAACCTCTGTCAGAAGGGAAGAAACTAGGGTGCTCTAATCATCATCCTACTGACGGTACCTTCAAAGGAAGCACCGGCTAACTCCGTGCCAGCAGCCGCGGTAATACGGAGGGTGCAAGCGTTAATCGGAATCACTGGGCGTAAAGCGCACGTAGGCTGTTATGTAAGTCAGGGGTGAAATCCCACGGCTCAACCGTGGAACTGCCCTTGATACTGCACGACTTGAATCCGGGAGAGGGTGGCGGAATTCCAGGTGTAGGAGTGAAATCCGTAGATATCTGGAGGAACATCAGTGGCGAAGGCGGCCACCTGGACCGGTATTGACGCTGAGGTGCGAAAGCGTGGGGAGCAAACAGGATTAGATACCCTGGTAGTCCACGCCGTAAACGATGTCGACTTGGAGGTTGTGCCCTTGAGGCGTGGCTTCCGGAGCTAACGCGTTAAGTCGACCGCCTGGGGAGTACGGCCGCAAGGTTAAAACTCAAATGAATTGACGGGGGCCCGCACAAGCGGTGGAGCATGTGGTTTAATTCGATGCAACGCGAAGAACCTTACCTGGTCTTGACATCCACGGAAGTTTTCAGAGATGAGAATGTGCCTTCGGGAACCGTGAGACAGGTGCTGCATGGCTGTCGTCAGCTCGTGTTGTGAAATGTTGGGTTAAGTCCCGCAACGAGCGCAACCCTTATCCTTTGTTGCCAGCGGTCCGGCCGGGAACTCAAAGGAGACTGCCAGTGATAAACTGGAGGAAGGTGGGGATGACGTCAAGTCATCATGGCCCTTACGACCAGGGCTACACACGTGCTACAATGGCGCATACAAAGAGAAGCGACCTCGCGAGAGCAAGCGGACCTCATAAAGTGCGTCGTAGTCCGGATTGGAGTCTGCAACTCGACTCCATGAAGTCGGAATCGCTAGTAATCGTGGATCAGAATGCCACGGTGAATACGTTCCCGGGCCTTGTACACACCGCCCGTCACACCATGGGAGTGGGTTGCAAAAGAAGTAGGTAGCTTAACCTTCGGGAGGGCGCTTACCACTTTGTGATTCATGACTGGGGTGAAGTCGTAACAAGGTAACCGTAGGGGAACCTGCGGTTGGATCACCTCCTTACCTTAAAGAAGCGTTCTTTGAAGTGCTCACACAGATTGTCTGATGAAAATGAGCAGTAAAACCTCTACAGGCTTGTAGCTCAGGTGGTTAGAGCGCACCCCTGATAAGGGTGAGGTCGGTGGTTCAAGTCCACTCAGGCCTACCAAATTTGCACGGCAAATTTGAAGAGGTTTTAACTACATGTTATGGGGCTATAGCTCAGCTGGGAGAGCGCCTGCTTTGCACGCAGGAGGTCTGCGGTTCGATCCCGCATAGCTCCACCATCTCTGTAGTGATTAAATAAAAAATACTTCAGAGTGTACCTGCAAAGGTTCACTGCGAAGTTTTGCTCTTTAAAAATCTGGATCAAGCTGAAAATTGAAACACTGAACAACGAAAGTTGTTCGTGAGTCTCTCAAATTTTCGCAACACGATGATGAATCGAAAGAAACATCTTCGGGTTGTGAGGTTAAGCGACTAAGCGTACACGGTGGATGCCCTGGCAGTCAGAGGCGATGAAGGACGTGCTAATCTGCGATAAGCGTCGGTAAGGTGATATGAACCGTTATAACCGGCGATTTCCGAATGGGGAAACCCAGTGTGTTTCGACACACTATCATTAACTGAATCCATAGGTTAATGAGGCGAACCGGGGGAACTGAAACATCTAAGTACCCCGAGGAAAAGAAATCAACCGAGATTCCCCCAGTAGCGGCGAGCGAACGGGGAGCAGCCCAGAGCCTGAATCAGTGTGTGTGTTAGTGGAAGCGTCTGGAAAGGCGCGCGATACAGGGTGACAGCCCCGTACACAAAAATGCACATGCTGTGAGCTCGATGAGTAGGGCGGGACACGTGGTATCCTGTCTGAATATGGGGGGACCATCCTCCAAGGCTAAATACTCCTGACTGACCGATAGTGAACCAGTACCGTGAGGGAAAGGCGAAAAGAACCCCGGCGAGGGGAGTGAAAAAGAACCTGAAACCGTGTACGTACAAGCAGTGGGAGCACGCTTAGGCGTGTGACTGCGTACCTTTTGTATAATGGGTCAGCGACTTATATTCTGTAGCAAGGTTAACCGAATAGGGGAGCCGAAGGGAAACCGAGTCTTAACTGGGCGTTAAGTTGCAGGGTATAGACCCGAAACCCGGTGATCTAGCCATGGGCAGGTTGAAGGCTGGGTAACACTAACTGGAGGACCGAACCGACTAATGT
>USBZ01000018.1 GCA_900553065.1 uncultured Desulfovibrio sp.
GGCCGGAATGTTTTAATGCCGGAACGAATACGCAGAACGCCGGAGAACGCGTCGGCGTTACTCCGGGAAATTCGTTTTTCCGGAAAAGCGCATGAGGCATGATTCCGCGCAGCAAAGGCGATGTGCAGTTGCCTCTGCCTTGAGGGAAGGGACTTTGAAGAAGGAGGGCCGTCAGAAGGCGGATGCAAGCGCGACGATGTCGTCGGAGGAGAGAACAAGAGAGGTGCATGCCCCGTACGGCTGGGGCAGGGCGAAGAAGTCTCCCATGTTGAGCGCAAGATGATGCATGAGAATCATGCGGTTCACGCCGGCATGCGCCACAAGCAGGGCCGAGTCTTCCGGACCGAGTCCGGCGAGACGGAGGAGGAGCGCGTTCATCACGCGGCGAGAGAGCATGGAAAAGGATTCGCCGCCGCAGGGAACGTAGTTCCAGAAATCCCGTCCCCGGGCCGATACGGCGCCGGGAAAGCGCTTTTCCACTTCCGTTTTGGTCAGACCTTCCCAGCTTCCCAGACTGATTTCCCTGAACTCGGCGTCGATGTGAAGGGGAAGAACTCGCTGCGCCATGACGATGGCCGCCGTTTCCCGGCAACGCGCGAGATCCGACGTCCAGACTTCCGTCAGAGGCCTGCCGGAAAATTCCCATTGCCAGAATCGAGCCTGACGTTTTCCTTCGTCTGAGAGCGGCAGATCCTGCTGACCGATGAAGCGGTGATCCGGATTGGGAGGAAGGGCGCCGTGGCGAAGAAGGTGAAGCGTGGGCATGCGGGATTCCTTGTCCGTCGAAGAGAAAGGGCAGGAGAAAAAGCAACGACAATGCTTGTCGAAGTCTCTTCCGGTATCCTACAAAACGCCGGGAAAGAAAAGAGCTCTTTCAGAAAGATGCAGCGGGAGTCTGACGGTCTTTTTGTTTCCTGGAAAAAGTCCGCTTATGGCGAAAATGGCGGACTCTGCCGTAAGAATGTACTGTTGCAGAAAATGTCAGGTGAATTAAATCACATGGCATGTTGTGCCGATATCCTGCCGTTTGCAGTAGGAAAAGAGAAGGCGTTTCAAAGAAGAGAAAAAATAACGTCCTGATATTGCAGATTTTTTTATTTTTCAAAAAAAAGTTCGGTCAGGTGATTGAAAAAATAAGTTAATCTTGTATGTTATACACAAATATTGAAATGGGAGGCTTCCATGAAAAAACTTGCCTTTGCCGCGTTTCTGTTTGCCCTCAGTCTGGGTGTTTCGGGGGCTTCTGCCGCTGAGCTGACGGTTTCCGCCGCTGCCAGCCTGTCGGAATCCTTCACGCAGATCGCTCAGGAATTTACGAAGGAAAACGGCGTGAAGGTCAATCTGAACTTTGCGTCTTCCAACAATCTTCTCCGTCAGATGGAGCAGGGCGCGCCGGTGGATGTGTTTGCTTCGGCCGATCAGGAAACCATGGACTCGGCAGCGCAGAAGTCGCTGATCGATCCTGCCACGCGCAGAGATTTTGCTCTGAATGATCTTGTGCTCATCACTCCTGCGGACGGCAAGTTGAGCGGCCCGGAAGCGCTGACCGGGGCGGACGTGAAGCATATCGCCATAGGCACGCCTGAAAGCGTTCCTGCCGGTCGCTATGCCCGCGAGGCGCTGACCACGGCGGGAAGCTGGGAGGCTTTGCAGAGCAAGTTCGTGTTCGGCAACAATGTGCGTCAGGTGCTGAGCTACATCCAGCGCGGAGAAGCTGACGCCGGATTCGTGTACCGTACGGACGCGCTTGCCGGCGGCAAGGACGTGCGCATCGTGACGGCCATGACCGGTCACAAGCCCGTGTGCTATCCCATCGCCGTAACGAAGGACAGCGCAGAAAAGCAGATGGCGCAGAAGTTTGTGGACTTCGTGCTTTCTGCGCGTGGTCTTGAAATCCTTGCCGATCACGGTTTCAGCCCGGTGAAGTAGCGGAAGATACCGGGCGAGTCCGGAGCGCTTTTGGTGGGTAAGAAGCACTTCCGCAGGTCTTCCCGCTTTTCCGGTAAAGCGTTTGCCGGGCGGCTCCGGGGAAAGTGTGTCTGTCTGACCATTCTTTCGTCTGCAGAGGAAGAAACTCTGCGGCAGATGACAGAAGGCCGCCTCGTCCGAAGGGATGGGGCGGCCTTCCTGCGTCTGAAGGGCCTGTGTATTTACACGTCGTCGAAGCCGAAGGGTCTTTCGGCCTGACCTCCCCTTGTCAGAATGTCGGACAGATAGGAAAGAGAATCCTGAGCAAACAGGGAGCGGCTGTGAAAGCCGTGTTCCATGGCGAGAATGCGGCCGTTGGCATACACGGCCAGATCTTCGGCAAAGGCATCCACGTCTTCGGGATCGTGGGTGATCATCACGAGCGGAACGCCGCAGTCCTGCAGGATGCGGTCGATTTCCTTGCGCATGCGTATGCGGAGGAGCGGATCGAGGGCGGCGAAGGGTTCATCGAGCAGCAGAAGCCGGGGCGAAATGAGCAGCGCTCTGGCCAGCGCCACACGCTGTTTCTGTCCGCCGGATATCTGGGAAGGCCTGCGGTCCGCAAGGTGCGTGATTTCCAGAAGGTCAAGCATATAGCGTATGGAATCCTTCTGTTCCTCATTGAGGGGAGCAGGCATGACGGCCCGGAACAGGGTGCCGACAATGGGAATGTGCCGTTCCTGCTGGCGGAGAGCAAAGGCGAGATTCTGCCACACGGTCATGTGCGGAAAAAGTGCGTAGTCCTGGAAAACGTAGCCGATGCGTCTTGCTCTGGCCGGCAGATCTATGCCTCTGGAGGAATCGAAGAACACCGTATCATCCATGACGATGTGACCGCTTCCGGGGTGAACGAGTCCGGCGAGCATCTGCAGGGTAAGTGTTTTTCCCGAGCCGGAGGGGCCGAACAGCACAAGACGCGAGGCGGAACTTTGCAGCGTGACGTCGAGGGAAAAGGCTCCCTGTCTGCCTTTGAATGATGCCTGAACGGAAAGATCGATCACCGGGAGCCTCCCAGCAGATAATCGGCGGTAATGAGAATGGCGGCGCAGATGCCGGAGGTAAGGAGCACGAGGCAGGCGGCGAGGGCGTCGTTGCCGGCCTGGAAGGCGTCGTAAATGGCAAGAGCCAGAGTCTGCGTTTTACCGGGAATGTTGCCCGCTAGCATGAGCGTTGCGCCGAATTCGCCCATGCCTCTGGCAAAAGCCAGCATGGAACCGGAGAGAATGCCGCGCGCCGCAAGGGGCAGACTTATGGAGAAGAACACGGATATTTCCGAGGCTCCGAGGGTGCGGGCGGCTTTTTCCATGTTGGGATCCACCTGTTCAAGCGCAGTTTTCGCGGACTTGTAAATGAGGGGAAAGACCACAACGGTGGCGGCCACTACGGCTCCCTGCCAGGAGAACATGAACTGGAATCCCAGCTGCTTCAGCGCCGGACCGAAAACACCTTTCTGCCCGAGGAGCAGAATGAGATAGTAACCGAGCACGGTAGGCGGCAGCACCATGGGCAGCGTGCACAGCGAATCCAGAAAGGCGGCGCATACGGAACGGCGTCTGGCCAGAAGGCGTGCGGTAAGCGTACCCAGAACAAGGGAGGCCAGTGTGGACAGTCCGGCGACTTTGAGCGAGAGAATAATGGGAAACAGAGAAAACTGCTGCCCGAAGAGAGAAAATTCCATGCGCACTCCTTTATTGAAATGATACGCGCAAAGCTTTCCGGGGGCAATAATCTGTCCCTCTTCAAGAGCATCATTTCAAAAAAAAGCGATGTAATGCAGGTAAAAACGGTATAGAAGCAATACCGATTTTCCGTTTTTTCGTGAGAATGGATAAATTCGTAGTGCCGGTAAGGAAAGGCGGGGGATGGGAAATTGTTGTGCCGGCACGCAGGAAGGGGCTTTTTCTGCCGGAACGGAGGTACTTTTCGTTGCAACACGGTACGCATGAAAAAGAAAAGCCCGTTTCCATCCGGCGGATACAAGGCAGAAGAACACGCACTGTTTGCGATATGTCATACGCTGCACCGTGCCCCGGAACATGACGGCAGCAAAGGCGGTGACTCGGGAACGGAGTTTCGGCGTCGGGATGCATAATTGTGTTGCCGCTCTCTGCAGCAGCGACAGCCTGCCCGACAAACAGCTTGATTTATCTTATACTAATTTATAGGAAATAAATATATGTGCTCCTGCTGCATGCTGTGGGTTGAACTGTTTTTGCGGAGATGGATATGAAAAAGCTGTATGTCATGCTTGTGGTCTGTCTTTTGTGGGGATGTCAGGTGACGGTGGCGGGGGCCGAAGGTTTTGCCCAGACGGAATGGAGTTCACGGGGGCTGTCGCTGGCAGGAGGCATGGTGGGACGTGCGGACGATCCTTCAGCCATCGCTTACAATGCGGCGGGCATCACCCAGCTGCCGGGTACGCACGTCATGGCCGGCTTTGCCGCCATCGCCCCCCGGAACAATCTCGAACTGGATTTGAAAGACGGCGGCCATACGTCTCAGACCTCCAGGTCTCATCTCTGGTCCTCGCCGCACGCCTATCTCACCCATCAGCTGAACGACCGCTTCTGGCTGGGGCTGGGCCTGGTCTCGCGATTCGGCCTCGACCATGAATTCGCTGATGACTGGTCAGGGCGGTACAACCTGACCGACATCAACTTCAAAATTTTTTCCCTCGTGCCCACGGTGGCCATGAAGGTCAACGATGTTCTGTCCCTTTCGGCGGGCGTGGAAATCATGTACGCCCGCTTTAACATGGGGCGACAGATTCCCTCCATGCAGATTATCGAATATTTACCCGAGAAAGGGCCGGACAGCAAGATGGCGCTCGACGGTACGGACTGGGGCGTGGGGGCCCACCTGGGCATTCACTTGCGCATGACTGACGAGCTGTCTTTGGGCTTTGCCTATAAGAGTCCGGTTGTGCTTCATATTGGCGGCACGGCGGATTTTTCTCTGCAGCAGAGCAATATGCTGGCTGACCAGAGCGAGGTTCCGCACGCCATTGATACCCGCATGCACGGCACGGTACGTCTGCCTGACTCCTTTGCCTTGGGGTTGGCCTACCGCCCGCTGGACAATCTGAGCTTCGAGGTGGGGACAGTCTTTACCCGCTGGTCCACCTTCGATTCCCTGAACATCTCTTTAGATTCCGGTTTCCAGTATGGCGAACGTAAAAATTGGCATGACGGCTGGACCTTCAATGCCAGCGTGGAATATGAACCCCTGGACTGGCTGGCCCTGCGCGCAGGCGTCTGGTACGAGACGCCCGTCACCAACGAGGCTCACGCGGACTTCATGGTTCCCAGTCATGGACGCACCGGCGTCAGTGTGGGCACAGGTTTCCGATGGGACAACTGGAAGCTCGATCTGGCCTATGCCCATCTTTGGATGCGCGGCGTGGACTATTCAGAGACCGATGCCACAGGCATCCTTTCGTCCGTGTCGGCAATCAACGGTGGGAGCAGTCGGAATACGGGGGCCGATATCTGTTCCGTCTCCATCAGCTACACGTTCTGATAGCCGGGGCTCTTCGGGGACGCCGGACGTGACACGGTCGGCAAGCCGCATAACGCACAGGGGCGCAGTCATGTCCCGGTACCTGCTCAGACTGCACTCGCGGGCTGCCTGACGAGGAAGAATACAACGGATGGTGCGGTGGCTGTGGCGGGATGATCACAGGCAACGCGGCCATTATGCAGCAAAAGGAAAGGGAGGATATGTACCTCCCTTTCTTCGTTAAAGCCTCGGGCTGGGGTGAGGGAGCGGAAGTGCCCGAAACAGAAAAACAGCCGCTAAGCGGGGAGCCACAAAACGATTTTATATCAGCTCTTTTACCCGTATGAAAAAGGGGGATAACCTCATGTGGTGCAGGTTATCCCCTTTTGCAGGATATGTTAGGCATTTTCCGCAGCGGAGTGCCTTCTTCAGAACATGGAGTCCTGAAGGTTGGTGACTTCGATTTCTCCGTCTTCGCCGAGGAATACCTGATACTGCTGCATCCCCCGACTTTCCGTTCCCAGTACGGAGGGCAGTACTCTTGTGATGCTGAACAGGAGGGTGCGGAAATCTTCCGTGCCGGCGGAACAGCGCAGTGCCGTGCGCCATACCTGTCGTCCCAGAGGCTGTTTTGAGGCCCCCTCATAGCCTTCAAGCAGCAGGTTGGCGGAATAGATGGTTGTGCTGGAGACCACGGGTTCGTCCACATACACATATTCCACATGCCGGTATGGACCCCGGCCCACGACCACGGGATAGGAACGCGTGACGGTGCTGGTATCTATTCTTACCCGGGGGTCTTCCATCCAGTAGCTTATTTTTGCGATATTGTCCGCCGCATTTTCATCCGTCACGATGGTGTAGCCTTTTGCCTGAAACGCGGGAGTGACCAGTCGGACGACTTCACGGAAGAGCAGGTCGCTTTCCTCCACGCCTTCGTTGCCCGGTACAAGCAGGTAACGGGTACCGGCAGGCTGTTGAACATCACGCAGGGAATCGACGGAAACATGATAATAGGAGCCGCACCCCGCAAGCAGAAGGGCGGAAAAGAGGAGAAGAAGCCGGAACAGACGCATGCTGACCTCTCTTGGCGGAACCGGTCCGTGGCTATGAAAAAAGGGATGCCGGAATCCGGCATCCCTGATGGACGAATGGTGCGCCCGGCGCGAGTCGAACGCGCGACCTACAGCTCCGGAGGCTGTCGCTCTATCCAGCTGAGCCACGGGCGCATGGGGTAAAATCCCCGGCGTGAAAGGCACTATGCACCGCAACAGACGTATTGTCAACGCCTTTTATTGCAGCGCGGGGCCGTCAGCGGCCCATGCCGCTCAGGAAGTCCTTGTTGCTCTTGGTGCCCTTCATCTTGTCCAGCAGAAATTCCATGCTGTCGATGGGGGACATGGGAGCGAGTATCTTGCGCAGAATCCATACTCTGTTGAGCACATCTTCGCCGAGCAGCAGATCTTCCTTGCGGGTTCCGGTGCGGTTGATGTCGATGGCGGGGAACACGCGCTTGTCGGAGAGATGGCGGTCGAGATAGATTTCGCAGTTGCCGGTACCCTTGAACTCTTCAAAAATGACTTCGTCCATGCGGGAACCGGTATCGATGAGCGCCGTGGCAATGATGGTGAGCGAGCCGCCGCCTTCGATGTTGCGGGCCGCGCCGAAGAAGCGCTTGGGTCGCTGCAGGGCGTTGGCGTCGAGACCGCCGGAAAGCACGCGTCCGCTGGAAGGCGTCACGGTATTGTAGGCGCGTCCCAGACGGGTGATGGAGTCGAGCAGAATCACCACGTCACGCTTGCGTTCCACAAGACGCTTGGCCTTTTCAAGCACCATTTCGCAGACCTGAACGTGACGCTGCGGCGGTTCGTCGAAGGTGGAGCTGACCACTTCGGCGTTCTTGACCGTACGTTCCATGTCCGTGACTTCTTCGGGACGTTCGTCGACCAGAAGAATGATGAGATAGGCGTCGGGGTAATTGGCGTTGATGGCGTTGGCTATGGTCTGCAGCAGAATGGTCTTGCCGGTTCTCGGCGGAGCCACGATAAGAGCGCGCTGTCCGCGTCCGATGGGAGACATGAGGTCGATGATGCGCGACGACATGTTCTTGGAATCGGTTTCCATGCGGAACTGCTGATCGGGATAGACCGGAGTGAGGTTGTCGAACAGCACCAGATGTCTGGCGTTTTCCGGCGGTTCAAAGCCTATTTCATTGACCCGTACCAGCGCGAAATAGCGTTCGCCCTCCTTGGGAGGACGGATCTGACCGGAAACGCAGTCGCCCTTGCGCAGATGATAGCGACGGATCTGCGAGGGGGAGACATACACGTCGTCCGGGCCGGGCATGTAGCTGCACAGCGGAGAACGGAGAAAACCGTAACCGTCGGGCAGTATTTCCAGCACGCCGTCGCTGTGAATGACGCCGTTCTGCGAGGCGCAGGCCTGCAGAAGCGCGAAAATGAGTTCCTGCTTGCGCATGGAACTGGCGTTTTCCAGCTGGTACTTTTCCGCAAGATCCATGAGATCCTGCATTTTGCGGGTCTTGAGTTCCGTGAGATTCAGTACGCTTTCGTCGAGCACGGGAGAAGATTCTACAGTTTCAGGCTCGACAGGAGCTTTACGTTTCCGTATGGGCATAGAGATACCACCGGGAAAAGGGGAAAGTAAGAAAATATCACATCGGAATGATGTGATGACAGAGAGGAATAAAAGAGGGAAACCGGCCAAAGACAATTGACCGGCTGAAAAAACATAGGCTTTTTTTCTTTTTTTGGCAAGTCCTGAGCGTGCGTCGTTTATTTTTTGCGCGTGTTGACCACGTTGATGGCCCGTTCGGGGCCGTCCACGGCAAAGCGGATGATGGCATCCACGATGTTCGGAAAGGCCTTTTCCATGATGTCCCTTTCCTGGTCGAAGAAGTGACCGAGCACCCAGGATATGACCTGATCGCGGTTTTCAGGCTTGCCCACGCCCACGCGCAGACGATAGAAGTCGGGCGTGCCGAGGCGCTGCTGTATGGATTTGATGCCGTTGTGTCCGGCTGCGCTTCCGCCTTTCTTGAGCTTCAGGCGTCCCGGTTCGAGATCGAGTTCGTCATGAACGACCAGCAGCTGTTCGGGGCGCAGGCGATACCAGGCCATGAGGGGCTGCACGGCATCGCCGCTCAGATTCATGAAGGTCTGCGGTTCCGCCACCAGCCAGGTGCCGCCTCTGGGGATGTCCACGCGCCAGAGCAGCGCGTTGAACCGGGAGCCGGAAAGCTGTTCCGGGGCGCGTCCGTTGCCGCGTTCCACTTCTTCCAGAAGCGTCTGAACGGCCATGAAGCCGACATTGTGACGGGTTCCTCTGTATTTGGGGCCGGGATTGCCGAGACCGACGATGATTCCGTTGAGATCCATGATGATGTTGTCCGAAATTGTTGAGGGAAAGAGCCGCAGGGCGCAATGGACAGGAATGTGCGGCAGAGCGCCGCGCCTGTCAAGTCCCGCCTTGGCAAGCGGGGGCGGTAATGATACATGACGGAGGCGGAATCATCCGCAGCTCATGAAAAAAAACGGCAGGAGATGCAGTATGCCTCAGTTGTACCGTCTGGATATCGTTGTGAATGAGGAGGACTTTCCTCTTGCGGAAGCGCTGGTGGCGCAGAATGCCTCGTCGGGCTGGGAAGAGGAATCCCTGCCTTCCGGAGACATGCAGCTCCGCGTGACCTGTGAAAGCGAGGAAGAGCGCGAGAGCGTGGCGGAGAGCATTGCGGTCATGCTGCCTTCCGCCTCCCTCAGCCGGGAAATCGTTCCCGACAAGGACTGGCTTGCCGGATGGCGCAGCTATTTTACGCCCGTGAAGGCCGGAGCCTTTCTCATTCTTCCGCCGTGGATGAAGGATACGCCGGCGGAAGGCCGCATTCCCGTGCTCATCGAGCCGAAGTCGGCGTTCGGCACGGGACATCATCCCACGACCACCATGTGTCTTGAGGCCATGAGCCTGCTGCACAAGGCCGGAGCGCTCCGGGAAGGGCAGACCTTCCTCGACATGGGCACCGGCACGGGCATTCTGGGCATAGGCTGTGTGAAGCTGGGGCTGACCGGTTTCGGAGCAGACATTGATCCTCTCTCCATCAGCAATTCCCGGGAAAACTGCGACATGAACGGTGTTTCCGCCGAGTCCTTCGAGATTCAGGAAGGCAGCGTGGAGCTGGTGCAGGGGCAGCAGTACGACGTGGTGATCGCCAACATTCTTGCCGGTCCGCTCCGGGAAATGGCGCCGCAGCTCAAGCCTCTGGTGAAGGAGGGGGGCTGCCTCATCCTGTCCGGCTTCCTGTCCGTGCAGGTGCCGGGCATGCTGGAAGCCTATGCCGACATGGGCGAACCGGGGCAGCTCAGAATGGCTTCTCCCGCCAGTGATCCTACCCGTTCCGCCAACAGCGGCAATCCCGAGGCCGACGACTGGGTCTGCCTGTACTGGCCCCGCGTGAACGGCTGATAAGCTTGAAGGCGGCGCGGATACCCGCAGGCCGCTTTGACGTACTTTTTTCCGGGGGCTTTTCCCCCGGATTTCTTTTTAAATGACATATTGTCGGCCCTGCGCGTGGGGAGCAAAGGTTCCGGCGCGACACAAAAGGCCGAAGCGGAAAGGGTTCTTTCCACGACGCCGCGACAAGGGCCTGTTGGAAAAGAAAAAAGACAGGAGAGGGGCGGTTCAGCCCTTGCGGAAAAGAATGCGCTGAAGATCGGCCACGGTGGCGATGCCGCGGCTTTTGGGATTTTCAGGACAGATGATGGGCGAGTACCCGAGGCGCAGCGCCTGCTTCATGCGGATGTCCTGCCCGGAGACGGGACGCACCTGTCCGTTGAGGTCCACCTCGCCCCAGAGCACGCAGCGTTCGGGAAGGGGAATGTCGTAGAAGGAGGAGAGCAGGGCCGCCACCAGCGCAAGGTCCAGTCCCGGTTCCTGAAGGCGCATGCCGCCGCCCACCTTGGCATAGATGTCCGCCTGACCGAAGTTGAGGTGCAGGCGCTTTTCCAGCACGGCGACAAGAAGATGCAGGCGGTTCACGTCGAACCCCAGCCCGGTGCGTCTGGGAATGGACAGGTAACTTTTTGTGGCGAGAGCCTGTATTTCCACGGCAAAGGGGCGCTGGCCGTCCACAGCCATGACGACGGCCGTGCCGCTCAGGGAGGTGTCGCGCGCGCCGAGGAAGAACGTGGACGGATCCTCCACAAGTTCCAGTCCCTTGCGGACCATGCGGAAGATGAGCAGCTCCTGATTGGGACCGAAGCGGTTTTTCAGCACGCGGAGCATGCGGAACATTTCCCGGCGGTCGCCCTCCAGCGAAATGACGGTGTCGACGAGATGCTCCAGAAGACGCGGTCCGGCCAGCGTGCCGTCCTTGGTGACGTGGCCCACCAGCACCAGCGTGGTTCCTGCGCGACGGCAGCGTTCCACAAGTTCTGTGGCCACCGTGCGCACCTGACTCACGTTGCCGGGAAGGCCTTCGGCGTTGTCGGAGGCGAGCGTCTGCACGGAGTCCACGATCATGAGCGCCGGAGCGTTCTGCGGATCGTCGAGCGCGGGAAAAAGATCTTCCACCCGGCTTGTGGCCACGGCCAGAAGCTCGTCGTGCAGCACTTCCAGGCGTTCTGCACGGCTTCTGATCTGGGGCAGCGATTCCTCGCCGCTGGCGTAAAGCACGGTTTTGCCTTCGCGGGCCACGGCTCCGGCAAGCTGCAGCAGCAACGTGGACTTGCCTATGCCCGGCTCTCCGCCCACAAGAATGGCGGCTCCGGGAACAAAACCGCGCCCGAGTATACGGTCGAGCGCGTCAAGGCCCGTGCCGAAGGCGGAATGGTCGCTGCAGGCCACGTTTGCAAGCGGCTGTATGCGGGTGGTCTGCAATGACCGGGAAGAAAGAGTCCTGCCGGAGGATGCAGGCGCTACGCGGGTCAGCTCGAGCGTGTTCCATTCGCGGCACTTCGGGCACTGCCCCTGCCACTGGGCGCTTTGCGCCCTGCAGGATCGGCAGACGTAGACTTCCCGTATTTTCGGCATGGACTCTTTCTTTCCGCTTTCCGTTACTTGTTGAACAGATTGATGCGGCGAAGGTGACGGCCGCCTTCAAAAGGCGTGCTCAGGAACACGTCGACCATGCTGGCGGCAATGCCCTGACCGGAAACGCGTTCGCCGAGGCAGATGACGTTGGCGTTGTTGTGCGCGCGGGCGAAGGCGGCATGGAATTCGGTGGTGCACAGCGCGGCGCGGATGCCGGGCACGCGGTTGGCGGCCATGCTCATGCCGATGCCCGTACCGCAGACGAGAATGCCGAAGGCATTTTCATCCTTGAGAATCGCATCCGTCACGGCCTGCGCCTTGAGCGGATAGTCGCAGCTTGCCGGATCGGAAGGGCCGAGATCATGCACGTCATGCCCCTTGTCCTTCAGATACTGCACAAGGAAGGTTTTAAGATTGAAGCCTCCGTGGTCGGACGCGATGTAGATGATGCTCATGTCAGTCTCCAGTTGGCGGTGTCTGTTCATGCGGGCCTGCGCCCGTTGTTACCGGTCCAGCGAGTACACGGCAAAGGTCGCCGGAACATCCAGATGCATGCTGGCGTCGGGCAGACTGCCGGAGGGCCGGCGCTCCTTGACGAGCAGCACCATGCGCAGTTCACCGTCGCTGCTGTTCATTCTGCCGTCCATGCGACGGAGAAGATCCTTCTCGTCGTAGGCCAGATCCAGCGTCCAGTGACCGGCAACGCTCCAGCGCACGGGCAGAGCTTCCGCATTCAGCTCGAGCTCGCAATCCTGTCCGTTGCTCCGGTAGCGATAGATGATGTTGCCGTCGTCTCCGGTGACGTATCGCTCCGGAGCGGGCACGTCAAGAGCGGAAAGATAGCGTCCGGCAAGAAAGTCGTTGAGATCGTTCATGCGCATGGGCAGCGGCAGACCGAGCAGAGCGCGCAGATTTTCCGGCGTTTCCTCTCCGGCGTAGGCTTTCTGGTCCTGGGGAAGAACAAGAAGCATACGGCCGTTGGCAAAGAGCGCCTTGGCTACATTGGCGCCGACGCCTGCATTGACTTCGAGGCGTATGTCCCGATGGTCGCCGGCAGCGTTGAAGTCTCCATCGGCGGCATACATCCCGGCAGGTTCGTGACCGTCGCTGGTTTCTTCGCCGGAAGCACTGCCGGACCAGAGCAGATAGGTGACGCGCCGGGTGTCGTTGACGGGGCCGAAACGCAGGCTTCCGGAAAGTACGTCGTATTCCGCCGGAGCGGCGGAACGGGCCGCGAAGGCCTGCCAGCGGGAGGCGGCGTCGCTTTCAGGCGCGAGCGGTATGCCCTTGGGGCCGCAGCCGGAAAGCACGAAGGCCAGGGAAAGGCCGATCAGAAGAGGCGAAAAGGTACGGATGTTCATAATGTTTCCAGTTTCTGGCGCACTCTGGCGGCATCTTCGGGGTAGCCGAGCTGTTCAAACATTTCCAGGGCGAACTGCCAGCCCTTGCGGGCGGATTCGGCATCGCCGCGGGCGGCCGCAATATCGCCGAAGTGTTCGAGCATGGCGGGATCGTGCGGGCCGCCTTCACCCGACGCGCCCAGCGCCTTCTGTATCTGTTCCCAGGCGTCGTCCAGCTCTCCGCGCCGGAATTGCACCCAGGCCAGAGAATCCAGAATGAAGTCGGCATCAGGTTCCAGTTCCACAGCCCGTTGAATGAGTTTGTAGGCCCTGTCGAGATCCTTGTTGCTGTCGGCGAGATTGTAGCCCACATAGTTGAGAGCCATGGCGTTGTCGGGATAGCGGGCAATGAATTTTTCCATGAGCTTCATGGCCTGCGCGCGGTCTCCCATAAGCTCGTACAGGTAGGCCTGCTGGAAGGCGGCAGCTTCATTGTCCGGCTGAATGAGCAGCGCTTCGTTCACGGCCTTTTCCGCTGCCGGAAAGTCCTTCATCTGCACGTACAGCTCGGAGGCAAGCAGCAGCGGTTCCGCTTCGGAAGGATGCAGACCGCGCAGGGGCTTGATGGCGGCAAGCGCCTCTTCAAACCTTTTCTGCTCGTAGAGAATGCGGATCTTCAGACGCAGCGCCTTGTCGTATTCCTGACTTGCCGGACTCACCTTCTCGAGATAGGCGAGTGCGTTGTTCAGATCGAGTCCGCTCTCATAGAGAAGTGCGGCATGGTAGAAGTACAGGCCGTCGGGCATATCCTTCTGTTTTTCCAGGCGACTCAGCAGCTTTTCCGCCTGATCGATCTTTTTCTCGTCCACGAGCATGGCGGCCGCCGCTACGGAAAAATGCAGAGGATCCTGCGCTTCCGTGACCGTGGAGACGACCTCGTTCATCTTATTGTCCTGCAGCAGCAGGCGCAGAAGGAAAAGACGGGCGCTGCGGTTTTCCGCATCGTTCTGCAGAAGATTGCGGTAAATTTTTTCGGCTTCTTTCCTGTTGCCGAGTTCCTCCTGCGTAAGCGCAAGCAGCTGCCACGCTTCGGCGTATTCCGGATCTTCCTTCACGGCGGCTTCCAGCTGCCTTCTGGCATCGGAGAAAAGGCCCGACACGTTGAGCGCCTGCGCGTAGGCGAAGCGAACGGGCGCGGTCAGCTGCTTTTCGGGAATCTGGCGGAAGACCTTCATGGCCTCTTCGGTCTGGGCGCTGCGCAGAAGGGCAAGGGCAAGCTCCGCCTGCGCCCGGCTGTCCGAGGGATGCGCCTCGGCAAAGCTGCGGAGCAGGGCTATGGCCTGATCCCTCTCGTTGTGCTGGATGAGAAGATCGGCCTGAAGGGATACCAGCGCCAGATCGTCGGGCATCTGGGCTGAAGCCTTCCGGATCAGGTTCATGGCATCCTCTTCGTGATCGTGGGCCAGCAGCCAGATAGAGGCGTCGACAAGCGGCGCTGAAGACGGAAGCGCATACTGGCCGGTACCGAACTTAAGAAGGCGCTCGGCCGAGTCGATGACGCCGTCGCGGTCGTTGCCGGCAAGAGCGCTGTCGAGCTTGAGCTGAGCAAAAATGAGTTCCGCCCGCGGGGAAGGATGCTGGGGCGAGAGCTGAGACGGGCTGAGAAAAGCCTCCTGCCCGGCGGAAAGCTCGAGGTTCTGCCCTGTGGCGGTGCAGCCTGCGGGCAGCAGCATGAGGGCAAGCGTTGAGGTCAGCATCAGACGCCTGGTCTGAGAGATGGAGGAAAGGCGCTGTGTTGTCCGGAAAAGGGACGGAGTATGGCTGAACATGGCGTTCCTGTGGGCGGAAGAGCTAGGGCTGAATCCATTCTTCCGAGAAGTCTTTGATCTCGCGCCCGAGATGTTCTTTCAGTTTTTCCAGCAGGCGCGCTTCCAGCTGGCGTATACGTTCACGAGTCACGTTGTAGCGCTCGCCGATTTCCCTGAGCGTTGCCGGTTCGTCGGTGAGAAGCCTGTGCTCGAGAATATAGACTTCCTTTTCCGAAAGGGAAGGGATGAGTTCATGAATGCTCTCGCGCACAAGACGGGAGACTTCCGAGTCGGCAATGCCTTCCTCCACGCCGGGACCGAGGGCGGGAAGAAAGTCCATGCGCGAAGCGCTGCCGTTCTCGTCGCTGACGGGAAGATCCAGCGACACGTCTCCGGCATCCAGGCGCTGCTGCATTTCCACCACCTGATCCTGCGTTACGCCGAGCCGTTCCGAAAGCAGGGAGGCATCGGGATCGAAGCCCTGAAGAATGAGCTTCTGCCGTTCCCGGTTCAGGTTGTAGAAGAGCTTGCGCTGCGCCTGCGTCGTGCCAATCTTCACCATGCGCCAGTTGTCCATGATGAACTTGAGAATGTAGGCCTTGATCCAGAACGAGGCGTAGTAGGAGAACTTGATGCCCTTGTCGGGGTCGAATTTGTTGACCGCTCGCATCAGGCCCACGTTGCCTTCCTGAATGAGGTCCAGCACGTTCTGCATCCAGCGGCGCTGGAAATCCATGGCGATGCGTACCACGAGGCGCAGGTGGGAGGAGATGATGCGGAAGGCCGCCTCGTTGTCTCCGTGATCGCGGACACGGCGGGCCAGTTCGACTTCTTCTTCCGGCTCCAGCAGCGGAAACTTGCTCACTTCGCGCAGGTAGCTCTGAAGGTTGTCCCGTGCCGGCACGCTCGGCAGCCGGTCTTCGGCAATGGCGGGAAGATTGCTGCCGAGGTCGATGATGCGGCTTCTGTCGTCGAAGTCGGCAAAGTCGTCGTCGAGCGCATCGTCGCCGGGCAGAAGTTCGCCTTCCTGCGCCTGCTCAAGTTCCGCTTCCATGACTTCGGGAGAATCGTCTTCGCCGGACTGATCGTCGGCGGAACCATCGGCGGAAAGCTCTTCGTCGGCCTTTTTCGCTTCTTCGTCATTTCGGGCGGAGGCGCGCGGCGAACGCTTTCTCACTTTTTTTTCGGATTCATCCGACATGGTTTCCGCAGGGTTTTGTGCTGCGGCGTCCTTTTCTCCGGCTGCGGGGGAAGGAATGTCGATGATATCGACATCTTCTTGAGATAGTTTGCTTTTCTTTGCTCGCGCAGAGCTGCGTGCCTTCTTTTCCCTGACGGGAGTGAGCAGTTCGGCTTCATGCGCATCGGAGATTTTTGTCATGGATTCATCCTTATTTCGGCAGAACTTCCGGGGTGGAAGTCTGGTTGCCGAAAAGTATCCTATAGTTTAAGGTTGGCGTTTTCAACGATTTTCAGTACACCTAAACATGTTCGCGGAAGAAAAGACTCCGCGACATTGAGTTTCGAGGAAAGGAAGGAGTTTTATTATGGAAAGAAGACCGGCGCGTTTTTTCCGCCGCATGATCTGTGGTGTGTTGACGTTCATGCTGGCCGCCGTTCTGATCTGTCCCGTCAATGCGGCCTTCGGGCAGGATAAGGCAACCAGCCTCAGGCCCATTCATACCTACGAGCTGCTGGACAGGCTTGCCGCCAATCACGGCAAGGTGATCCTGGTCAATTTCTTTGCGGCCTTCTGCGGCCCCTGCCGGCGGGAGATTCCCGATCTTATCAAAATGCGCAAGGACATTCCCGAAGAGGATCTGCTCATCATCGGCATAGCCATCGACCAGAACATCCGGGAAGCCGATTCCTTTGTGAAGTCCATGGGCATCATGGATGCCTATCCCGTATTCTACGGCGGGGAGGAGCTGGCGCGTGCGTACCGTATCGACGCCATTCCCTTCAATGTCATCTACAACAGGGACGGACACATCGAGGCGAGCGAAGCCGGATATGTGCCCGGCGCGGAAATGCGTCAGTTCCTTATGAGTCTCATCAGGCGGTAGTGTCATGACCAGTATGAAGGAAGTGTTCAGCCGCGACATGATTGAGCGTCGCGTAGAGGAACTGGCCGCGCAGATCGACGAATGCTACCGGGGAGAAACGGTGGTGGCCGTCTGCGTGCTGAAGGGAGCGTTTTTCTTTTTCAGCGATCTTGTCCGAGCCATGAAGACCGATGTTCTCATCGACTTTGTCCGGCTGTCCAGCTACGGCGACGGCACGAGCAGCAGCAAACATGTGGAGATCACCAAGGATGTGGAAATTTCCCTGGAAGGCCGCCACGTTCTCATAGTGGAGGACATTGTGGATTCCGGCCGCTCCATGCATTTTCTCATGCGCTATTTTTCTTCCCGGGGGGCGAAGTCCATACGACTGGCGGCACTCATCGACAAAAAGGAAAGGCGGGAGTTCGATGTGCATTCCGACTTTGTGGGCTTTGATCTGCCCACGGGCTTCATTGTGGGCTACGGTCTCGACTACGCGGAACAATACCGCACGCTTCCGGCCATCTATGAGGTGCTTGACTGCTGACGCAGGCGGCGTATGGTCTCGTTGCATATACTGATGGAGAATGCTTCATGAATGTTACCTGCCCCCAGTGCAATACGGTCTATCGTCTGCCCGATGAAAAGGTAAGGCCCGGAGCCAAGCTTCGCTGTTCGGTCTGCCGTCATATTTTCACGCTTTCTCTGGATGACGGGGGCTCGGCTTCCGGTCTGCATCTGCGCGAGACGGAGCATAAAGAGGCTCCCCGGGAAGGCGGTCTGGATCTTTCCGGGACTTCCGAACGGAGGAGAACTCTCGAGCAGGCCGATGAAGGCGGGCTTTCCCTCGGCCGCGGAAGCGCTTCTTCCGGCGGCCTCGCCCTGTCTCTGGACGAGCCTCACGGAAGGAAGGAGCACGCGTCGGACAGACGTAAGGATCAGGGGCTGAGTCTGGACGGTACGGAATCTTTCGGCGGACTGGAGATGCCGAAAAAGAAGAGTTCCGTGCTGCCGCGGCTCATGAGCTTTGTTTTCTGCCTTGCACTGGCAGCCGGATGCGGCTGGATGTGGGAGAATACGCATTATCTGGACGGCCTGAAGGGGCTGGTGGCGCCGTATCTCGGTCTGGAGCTGGCGGATCCGTCCGAACCTGTTTCGATGGTGAGCAAGCTGGAGCTGCGCGACGTGCGCCAGTATCAGATCAAGAATGAGAAGGTGGGCACGCTGGTGGTCATTGAGGGCAAGGTGAGGAACAACTTCCCCACGCCCCGTGAACTTATCCGCATTGAAGCCGAACTGTATGATGCCGGCGGAGCCGTGCTGGCCTCTCAGCAGCAGCTTGCCGGAAACAGCATGAGTTCCTTCCAGCTGGAGCTGCTGGACAAGGAAGAGCTGGACAAGGCGCTCAACAACAAGCTTGATATTGTTGAGGCCAACACGAACGTGCTTCCCGGCAATGAAGTGCCGTTCACCATTATTTTTGTGAATCCTCCCGCCGAAGCGAGCGACTACAAGGTTCGCATTGCCGAGGCCTCCATGCCGAAAGGCCCGGGCAATCTTACGGAGTAGGATGTCCGGAGGGAACGAAAACGGCGGAACATGAAAAAAAGTGCTTGCTAATCGTTCCTGATTGAAGTACATTAACCTTCGTTGTGCCGAGGTAGCTCAGTTGGTAGAGCAGGGGACTGAAAATCCCCGTGTGGGCAGTTCGATTCTGTCCCTCGGCACCACCGAATTTCAGGGTCGCATAATTGCGGCCCTTTTTCGTTTAATGCATTTAATGCCTTCACGGCCGGATGACGCGAGCGGAGCACGAAAGAGAAGGACCGCCCATCTTGGAAGCGGGGTTGCCTGCATGCTGAGAACGTTGCCGGAAGCGGCGTTGTTTGTCCTGCATTGGGCCAGCTCCAGAGGGTGTGCGGAATTTTTTCTGTGAAAGCCTTTTCTCAGGAGTGCTTTTCGCTTCCACAGAAACACAGTACGACTTTCTAAGACATAGTGCTCTTCGTCACGGCCGATAGGTATCCGTCTGATGCCGGCTGTTGCGCGTGAGAATTCCGGAAAAACAAAGAAGATGGAAGACTTTCCGTCTTGTGCGCAATGCCGTTCCTGTTCTGCAGAAGAGCGTTTGGGCTTCAGACGCATCTGCCTGGTAGGACTATGCCGACTCATCGGTATTACTGAGAAAAGATTCCGAGTCTGGGGCGTTCATGAAGGAAGGCCTACGCTGTGCGAGCCGCCCAGGGGCCTTGGCTGCAGGCAGCGCCAGTCTTGGCGGAACGCGTTTTTTGTGGGCGAAGGGGAGCACTTGATCGGAGAAGCGTCTGCCTTAGGGGATACGCGGCAGGTATCGGCAGCGGTTCTCCTCCATGTTTCAAGTGATCATTGAAAAATAAGCCCCGGCAGGAGAAGTTCCGGCCGGGGCGCTTGAGACAGGGAAGAGAAGAGTGACTACTTTTCCGCGTCTGCCTGAGGATTCTGAGGATGGCAGGGACGGCAGCCTTGGAATTCGGAATGCTCAGCGCTCAGCGAGCGATGGCAACCGAAGCAGGAACGCACGGAGTCGCGGCTGTGGAAGGCCATGAAGCGGCTTTCCGGTTCGCTGCTTCTGCCCTGAATGTTGTGGCATCCGGCATTGGAGCTGCAGGAAGCATAGGGCGATTTTTCTTCCGAGGGGCTGTAGTGGCAGATGGCGCAGCGCGGCTTGTGATGGCAGGTATCACAGGCTACGTCGGCATGGGAAGTGTGGTTGAAGGTTACCGCCATGCGGGGAGATTCTTCACCACCGAGAACGATGGGATTGGTCGGAAACTTGATCTTTTCCCTGAAGTTCTGTGCCTCGGCCGGAGTACACCAGGCCAGGGAGAGAAGAATGGTAAGGATAAAAAGCGGTTTCATGCGCTGTCTCCCGGTAGATAAGGGGAAATGCCCTGAGGCATTGGCTTAGAACTGATTCCAGAAAGAAGGTTTGAGCGGCATCAGGCCCTTCTGGGCGGCAACGATATCCATGTACAGCATGCCCAGCGCCATGGCATCCATGTCGGGAACACTGTCGCGCTCCCGCAGATCTATGGTGGGGCAGTAGCTCTTGCACTGAGTGCACCAGTCGATGCGTTCTCCGTTGGCGTTCTCGCTTTCCCTGAGGAATTCCATGGTACCGGAACCTTCCTTTCCGCAGGAGGGGCAGGCACCGCGTCTGAAATGCCATTCCGTGCCGCAGAGGGAACAGTGCAGATGCTTCTTTCCTCCGCCTCCGGCCAGGAAGGCGTTCTTTTCGTCAAAGACACGCTTGTCGAGATAGCCTATGGACGGGAAGCTTCCGCATACGGGGCAGAAGCCCTGCATCCAGGAGGAAGGTCTGGCATCCCACGGAGCGTCGTAATGCGCCGCCAGCGTGCGGATGACGGGACCGAGAACGGTTTCCAGAACGAACAGCAGTACGGGAGCCGGAATGCCCGTGTCCTTTGCCATGTCCTCCAGAGAGGCTTCATGGCCGGTGAGCAGGGCATCGGCGCCTTTCAGCACAGCGTTTTCCTCGTGGAAAAGCTTTTCCAGCGCGTCGGCATATTCGGCCAGACCGGGAAGCTTCGTCAGCAGAGGCAGAAGCTTCTGAGCGGATTTTTCCAGCAGGGGAAAGAGACCTTTGAGAGAGGCTCCCGCCATCAGCGGAACGCCCTGCTGCGCTCTTTCCTGACGCCACGGCGGCAGGGAGAAGCCGCTTTCCTCAAGCATGGGGGAAAGCGTTTCCGGCAGCGTTGCCCTGGCCTCGAGAAGAGGCTGGAACGCGTTCAGTATCGGCTGAAGCACGGGTCTGTGTTCAGCGATGCCGGCAAGGGTTTCCGAAACGGTCTGACGGGATTCTGGCATGGGGGCTCCTGAGAAGCTGGAAGCGGACTGCGCCGCCTGTGGAAAGTAAGGCAAAAGAACGGGATATCGTTGTCCCGAAGGGCGCCGGAGCGGGTCCGTTCAGGTTTCCGCTCCGGCACGCTGCTAGCCGAAGCTTGCGAATTCGTGATAGAATTTCGGCTCTTCCGCCAGCAGGTAGATAACGCTGACCTCTTCCGTATCCACGAGCCGCGCCTTGGGATGGCGCTCCTTGATGCGGGCAAGACGCTTCTGCGCCTCTTCCAGCACCTCGGCACGCTCGCCGAACACCATGGCGCCCGTGGGGCAGGTCTTCACGCACATGGGCTGCAGGCCCGCGGAAACGCGGTCGATGCACATGTCGCACTTGGTGAGCATTTTGGTCTGCTCGTTGTACCGGGGGATGTTGTACGGGCAGGCGGCTATGATGGTCTTGATGTCGGCCTCGGAAAGCTGCTTGCACTTTTCGGTGACGAGCACGGCTCCGGTCTTCTTGTCCTGTATCATGGAGCCGGGCACGGCGCCTTCGGCCAGATCCACGCAGATCGGCGTCAGGCAGTGACGGCACTGATCGGGGAAGAAGTTCCAGACCACATTGCCTTTCTCGTCGAAGTGCTCATGGAAGCGCACGATTTTGAGGTTGTTCGGATTGAGATCCGGGGGATTCTGATGGGAACCCCGCTGCTTCGTCACATTGGCGGGCAGGTTGTGCCATTCCTTGCAGGCAAGCTGGCAGCCGCGGCACGCCGTACACCTGGTTGTGTCTATAAGAAATGCTTTAGGCATCGCGTACTCCTTGAGGGGCGCGCCCTGACGGCGCGCCCCGCCTGAATCAGGCTATTTCGGTCAGCTTGCCGGCCTTGCGGATGTTCACGCAGCAGGCCTTGGTTTCAGGAATGGTGGTGTTGGGGTCATAGGCGGTCACGGTGAGGCGGTTCGTGGAATCGCCGCAGCCGGGAGTCGTCCAGCCATAGGCGAACGGCATGCCTATGAGATGGACCGTCTTGCCCATGATCGTGAAGGGCCGCAGGCGGATGGTGACCATGGCAATGGCTTCCACCTTTCCGCGGGCACTTTCGATGATGACGCCGTCACCATTCTTGATACCCTTTTCCTTGGCAAGTTCGTGGCTCATTTCCACATAAAGCTGCGGTTCGGCCTCGAGCAGGTTCGGCACGTTGCGGGTTTCGCCGCCGCCGCACCAGTGTTCCGTCATGCTGTAGGTGGTCAGCACGATGGGATAGCGCGGATCGGCGGGAGCGGCGAACTTGTCGAACTCGCTCTCATGGAACTTGAAGCAGGGCGAAGTGAGCTGACTGGAGAAGGGATGCGAAGCCACAGGCGACTCGGCAGGCTCATAGTGTTCGGGGAAGGGACCGTCGAGACGTCCCGGTCCGAACAGCTGACCTGCGCCGTCGGTGTTCATGATGAAGGGCAGGCGTCCGTTCTTCTCATCCGCCATGGGAGGCCACGGACCGTCGGGCACGTCGCCCACCCATGCGCCGTCCTTCCATTCGATGACCGCCTTGTCGGGATTCCAGGGCTTGCCCTGAAGGTCCACGGAAGCGCGGTTGTACAGAATGCGGCGGTTCACGGGCCAGCACCACGACCAGTTGGGGTAGATGCCGATCCTGGCCTGCATTTCCGTCTGGCTGGGATCACGACGCTTGGACTTGTTGCCTTCCTCTTCGGTCCAGCTGCCGGTATACAGCCAGTTGAGCGAAGAGGTGGAGCCGTCGGCCTGCAGGTTGCCGAAAGCCGGAACCAGCTGACCGCGCTTGTAGGTCTTGCCGTCGATCGTGGTGTCCTTGCAGAAGAAGCCGTTGATGCGCTTCGCCCAGTCGGAGGCGTCGAACTTTTCGGCCCAGTTCATTTTCAGAAGCGGGTCGGGGAAGGTTCCGCCTTCCTTCTCGTACATCTCCTTGATGGTGTTGATGAGCGGCACGTAGATGTCGCCGAAGCAGCGGGCTTCACCCGCAGGTTCCACAGCCTTGTCGAACCACTGCAGCCAGCGGCCGCTGTTGCTGATGGTTCCTTCCTTTTCCACTCGGTGCGCGGAGGGCAGCAGGAAGACTTCCGTCTTCTGGCTGTAGGGATCCACGCCCGGGCGATGCCAGTTGTCCGAGGTTTCGGAGTTGTGCAGTTCCGCCACCACCAGCCAGTCCAGATGGTCCAGAGCGGCGCGCATCTTGTTGGTGTTGGGGAAGCTGTTCATGGGGTTCACGCCGAAAATGAAGCCGCCGCGCATCTTGTCGTTGAGCATGCGGTCCATGGCGTACATATAGGAATAGTCCTCGCCGTCCTCGCACTTGGGCAGCCAGCCGTAGCAGAAGTCGTTTTCCGCCGTGGCCGCATCGCCGAACCAGCCCTTGAGCAGGCTGACCACATACTTGGGTCTGTTGCCCCACCAGTTGGCGCTGTTTTCAATGTGCGTGACGGGAGTATTCGCCTTGTTGTAGTCTTCCAGCGTCTGCCACTGCGCCAGAGGCGCGTTGTGATAGCCGGGAAGGTTGTGGTAGAGCAGGGCATGGTCCGTAGAACCCTGCACGTTGGGTTCGCCGCGCAGGGCGTTGATGCCGCCGCCGGCCACGCCGATGTTGCCCAGAAGAAGCTGAATGATGGCCGAAGCACGGATGTTCTGCACGCCCACGGTATGCTGAGTCCAGCCGATGGCGTACAGGATGGTTCCGGCCTTGTCCGGCTTTCCTGTGGCGCAGAAGGTCTTGTAGACCTTCATGAGGTTTTCTTCGGACACACCCGTAATGGCAGACACCTTGTCCAGCGTGTAGCGGGAGTAGTGCTTTGCCATGACGTTGAATACGCACCTCTCATCCTTGAGCGTGAAGTCGCGCACGGGTGCTCCCTTCTCGTCGCGCTTGAAGGCCCAGGAAGAGCGGTCGTAGGTTCTCTTGTCGGCGTTGTAGCCGCTGAAGAGACCGTCCTTGAATTCATACGAATCGTCCAGCACATACGTGGCGTTGGTGTAGTTCACCACATAGTCCTTGAACCAGCTGCCCGATTCGATGATGTAGTTGATCATGCCTCCGAGGAAGGCGATGTCCGTACCTGAGCGGATGGGCACATGGAAATCGCACCGTGCCGACGTGCGGGAGAACTTGGGGTCGACGTGCATGAGTGCCGCCCCGGCGTCTTTGGCCCGCATGATCCACTTGAAGGATACGGGATGATGTTCTGCAGCATTGCTGCCCATAATCAGGATGGCATCAGAGTTCTTGATGTCGATCCAGTGATTCGTCATAGCCCCACGTCCGAACGACTCTGCCAGAGCCGGTACAGTCGGGCTGTGTCAGACACGCGCCTGGTGGTCGATATGAACGACCCCCAGGCCACGCATCGCCTGATGAATGACGGCGCACTCTTCGTTTGAGGCGTGAGACGTGCCCATGCAAAACACGGTTTCAAGCCTGTTGACGGTCTGCCCCTTGGCGTTTTTCACGATGAAGTCTTTGTCTCTCGCCGTTTTTACGCGGCGGGCGATCTGCTGCAGGGTCCAGTCCCAGTCCTTTTCTTCCCACTTGTTGCTGTAGGGAGCGCGGTACATGGGCTTGGTAAGGCGATGTTCGCCGGTATACATGGTGAAAAGGGCTGCGCCCTTGGCACAGAGGCTGCCTTCGTTGACGGGGAAGTCGGGATCGCCTTCCGTGGAAACGAGCTTTCCGTCCTTCACATACGCGATGACCTGACAGCATACGGCGCAGAAGGGACACACGGTGGTGACTTCCTTTGCGCCTTCAATTTTCAGGGATGTGGCGTAGGCTTTCGCCTCTTTCAGATCGAATCCTAAATGGGCGAGCGAAAGGCACATGGCCCCCGCACCGACCATTTTCAGAAAGCTTCTACGTGTGTACGCCATGAATGAAGCTCCTTGAAGTAGTAGTGAGACCAATAGATTGTTTCATGAAAACACGTATGTTCCGTATCAGGGAGCAGGGCGCATACATGTTTCCTTCAGCTATAACCCATTTTATTTACTATGTCCATTTTCGTGAGAAGAAAAACTTGTCCGGTGCTGAAAAAAAGTTCCGGAACAAGCGGGAGCGTGACGGACGCGTAGTCTTTGCGGAGGATGGACTGCGGAACGCTGCAGACATGCGGCGGAAGAGGCATAGGCGCTTATGCCCGGCGTGCCTTTCGGGGAAGCGTGCGTTTCCGTGCAAAAGGTTCTGTCGCAGCGGCGGAGAGTGGGGTGATAGCCCAAGCCGGGCGGAGCTTTTTGGTGGAAAGGGCGTGGTCTGTACGGGGAAAGGTGGATTGTTTTGGCAGTCACATGCAGGCCGTGAACCATACCGAAAGACGGAACGGTCGGGAAGCAGAAAGAACGGACAGGGCGGCGAGCTGGGAGGGGCGCGAACGGTGATGCGGCGAGCGGGAGGCAATTAGAGGCAATTAAACGAAAAATCCCGGAATTCACGGGGAATTCCGGGAGATCTTTCATTTGGTAGCAAGGGGGAGATTTGAACTCTCGACACTACGGGTATGAACCGTATGCTCTAACCAACTGAGCTACCTTGCCATCAGGGAGCAATATACATAAACGGCGCCTGTTAGTCAAGCGAATTAAAGGCGTCCATCAGAAAAGGCAGAACCTGTTTTTTACGGCTCATCATGCCGGGCATCCACTTTTCGGCCAGAGTATCGGCCCAGGGCGCGTCGGGAAGGCCTTCGTGTTCATGATAGTCCGAAGAATTTTCCTTGGCGTAGGCGGGAGCCACGTTGCGGACCTTGGGCATCTTATAGGGATCGAGCGAAACCTGGAAGGCTTTTTCCGTGACGGAGATATCGCGGGAAATCACCAGCATCTGCGATCCTTCTTTAATGATGTCGGTGGCGATGAACATGACGGTATGGCAGCCGTTGTTTTCCAGAAGCTTGCGACCCGCCTTGAAGAGATCCGTCTTGATGGGATCAATCATGCCGGCATCCATGAGTTCGAGCTGTCCTATGCCCACCCTGCGGCCGTTGATTTCAAATTCCTTGTAGTCGCGCTGGAAAAGATTGTCGGCGGAGTCGTGCAGGTCGGACTTGGCACGGAACATTTCCATGCCGAGAGCCATGATGTCGTCCACACCGGCGATTTCCGCCAGTTCCGCCGCGGCACGGCGGTCGGCTTCGGTGGTGGTGGGAGAGCGGAAGAGCACCGTGTCGGAAAGAATGGCGCAGAGCATGCCGCCCGCCAGATACGTGGGCACATAGCCGCCGTAGAAGTCGTACATGGCCTTCAGAATGGTATTGCTGCAGCCCACGGGCCAGACCCACATTTCCAGCGGCGAAGACGTGGTCACGTCGCCGAGCTTGTGATGATCCACAAGGGATACGATGGTACTGCTGTCGAAGCCCTGAGGGGCCTGGGCCAGATCGGAGAAGTCCACCAGACTCACCTGTCTGCCGGCAACGCTTTCCATGATGCGCGGAGGCTTGATGTTGAAGCGCTGCATGACGAAATTGGTTTCAGGATTCGTGCTGCCCTGAATCTTGGGACTGGAGGGCATGCCTCTCTGATTCTGAAGCTCGGCAAGAGCGATGGCGGCAATGACGGAATCGGTATCAGGATTCTTGTGGCCGAATACCTGGATTCGCTGGGGACGGGAAGGGGAAGCCATGAGAGAACTCCGACAAAGCGAGTATATGTGTGAAAGCTGCGGAAGGGGCATGTGGCGAAGCCTCGCCCCGCAGATGAGGACATAAAAAAAAGTCCAAGAAGAATCCTGGACTTTCTTATTGTTATGGTAGCAAGGGGGAGATTTGAACTCTCGACACTACGGGTATGAACCGTATGCTCTAACCAACTGAGCTACCTTGCCGTAAACCGGAATCATCCGGCGCAGGAACGTTCTTATAGAAAATGCCCCGGCTTGGCAAGCATTTTTTTTGCCTTTCGGCAATTTTTTTCAGTGAACCATGAAAAAATACACTGGAATGGCAAGAAGGAGGCGATAAATAGCGAAAGGTTTCAGCGTGTTGCGGCCAAGTACGGAAATGAATGCGCGCATGGCGGCAATGGCGGAGAGAAAGGCGCAGAGGGATCCGACAAGAAAGAAGGGAATATCTGCAGCGGTGAACAGAGACAGGGACTTCAGAAGATCATATCCTGCCGCGCCGATGATGATGGGCACTGCGGCGATGAAGGAGTATTCCGCGGCCACTTCCCGGCGTACGCCGAGAATCATGCCGCCCATGATGGTGGACGCCGAACGGGAGAATCCGGGCCACAGGGCAAGGCACTGAAAGCAGCCGATGCCGAGAGCCTGCCGCATGGAAAGCTGATCCAGAGTCTGCACGGGCATGTTCTGCTGCCTCGGAGCCAGCAGATGTTCCACCACGAGCATGAGCAGGGCGCCGCATACGAGCGCGGCCACGACGGTGGAGGGCGTGAAAAGGGACTTGATGAAGCCGTGCAGGGCCAGGCCCAGGGAGGCGGCGGGCAGAGAAGTCAGAATCAGCATGAGAATGCCGTGCAGGCCGGAGAAGGCGGCCGGATTGCGGCCGGGGAGCAGCAGCCCCATGAAGCGCTTCCAGTACAGGGTGAGCACGGCAAGAATGGCGCCCACCTGAATGACGACCTCAAAGGTGGCGGCTTTCGGGCCTGCGAATCCCATGAGGTCGGAAGCGATGACCAGATGTCCGGAAGAGGAAATGGGAAGAAACTCGGTAAGTCCTTCCACCACGCCGAGCACGGTTGCGGTAAGCAGGGAATCCATATCAGTTCCTGGACGTGCCGCTCGTGATGGCACGTTCGACGAAGGTCAGTGTTTCCTTGTAGAAGTTCTGGGAAGAACCGTAGGTATAGGGGGTAAGCACGCGCGTACGGTTGGCGCCGACCATGAGGCCGACGATGACCTGAGCCGTGCTTGAGGGCGTGAGCTTGGTGATGGTGCCGTCGAGAACGCCGCGTTGAAGCTGAATTTCAAGCAGATGATGAACTTCGGCAAACTTGCGGAGCATGATTTCCCTGTCGTCGCTGGCCTTCATGTCGCTGTAGGGAGAGCAGCGCACGAGAACGAGCCAGTTCGTATGGGGATCAATGGAAAACTCAAGATAGGCCCGGCAGAAGCTGAGCACGCCGGAAAGTCCGTCGGGAGTGTCTTCGGTGGCGGCACGCAGTACGCTCAGAAAGTGTTCCAGCACGTCCATGCCGGCTGCAAAGAACAGCTTTTCCTTATTGCCGTAATGATGGGTGAGCAGTCCGAGAGCCACACCGGCCCGATCGGAAATCTTCTTGAACGTGGTCTCGGCAAAGCCGTATTCGCCGAAAAGCTCCTTGGCAGCCTGCAGCAGCGCTTCCTTTTTGGTGACGCTTTTCATGTTCATGTGTGTTGTCGTGTCCTGTGCGGACGGTCTGCCGCGGTCGGGTGCCGCGGTCATGAAAAGGCGGAAACTCCGTCGGACAGGCTCCCAGTCGCCTGGCTTCCAGGAAGGAAAGCGAGGGCGGAGATCCCTCTTGGCGGCTTCATGTTTGCCTTATTGCAGGGAGAAACGCAAGTCGTTTGTTCATTCAAACAGGTTGATGAGAATCCCGTGCGCAGAACTGGACAACATTCTGCTTCCCCATTACCCTTGCAGGGATACAGGAATATTCCGTCCCGAGTTTTGGAGGATTCATGGCTCGCTGCCTTGCCGTTGTCGCTATCGTCATCTGGTTTTATCTGCTGTCTCCGTATCCCACAACGGCGTTCATTGCGGCCGTCACCGCCGCGCTGACACTTCCCATATACCGCTGGCTGCGGGCAAGAATGTCCAAGATGTCGACCATCATCTGCTTTTCCGTGGGCATGGTTGTCTGTGTGGCCACGCCCATCACCATTGTTCTCGTCATGGTCATTCCCCAGGCGATGGAGGGAGCCAGAAGACTCAGCGCCTGGTGGCAGGACGGGCATCCCATTCCTCCCGCGCTGTCCCATCATCTCAGCGAAGCCTACAGATTTTTTGTGGAGAATGTTCCCAATGCCCCGGAGTATCTCGACAAGCTGGAAAGCGACTTCAATGCCGTCGTCAATGCCGTGATAAAGAACATTCTGTCGCGGGGACTGAACCTTGCCGGAGACACCATGGGCATGGTCTGGTCCGTGTTTCTCTTCATCGTGTTCACCTGTCTTATCGTGGTGTATGCGCCTTCCATCCGTCGAGCCGTGCTCCAGGTCTTTCCCCGTCACGACGACATGGTGGACAGGTTTGTTGCCGTGCTGCATAATGCCAGCCGTTCCGTGTTCATCAGCATCGTGTTCGTACCCATCATTCAGGGAACGCTTACGGGCATCGGACTGCGTTTTCTCGGCGTGCCGGATCCGGCATTCTGGGGGCTGCTGGCCGTGTTTTCTGCGGTCATTCCGCTTGCGGGAACGGCCATAGTATGGTTGCCTGTCTCCGTGTACCTGTGGGCTACGCAGTCCATGGGCACGGCGCTCATGCTGGTGGCCTGGGGAAGTATCGTCGTGTCTGGATCCGACAACCTTCTGCGTCCGTACTTCCTCAAGACGGGCATCGAGGTTTCCATGGTGGTGCTGCTTCTCTCCATTGTGTGCAGCCTCGCCGTGTTCGGGGCCGTCGGCATCATTGCCGGTCCGGTGATGGTGGCTCTGGCCAGACAGGCCATGGCGGAAAGCGAACGGATTTCCCGCAGCGGCAACGATATCTGACAATGTGCGGCGGAGCTTCCGCCTTTCTCTCATGCCCGGAGGGCGCAACATAACGGAGTCTCACATGGCAATGCTCAATACGAAATACATCGCCGAACTGGAAGAATATCTGAAGTCCGGAAACCTTGAGGAAGACTTCAAGTGGTCCGTGGAGGAGCGGCGGGGAGAGATTCTGGAATTCCTCGAAAAGCTCATGGATCTCGGTGAACTTGCGGACGAGACGGCCACGCATATCATCTTTAAAGGACAGCTTGGCGCGCTCATGGGCATGCCGGGAGAAAAGGCGGAACCCGAAGCTCCCACGCCTGCCGTGGAGCAGGGCGCGTCCATGGAGATTCCCCTGAAATAGTTCCCTTTGCCGGGGCTCCCGGGACAGTTTTTTCATGAAGAGGCAGGAGGGAGCGAGGCTTCGGTCCTGTTCTCTTTGTTGTTGCCCTCCTTGTTTCGAGCCTTAGCTATCTGAATGGAAAGAGCGGTCAGGGGAACCGGCTGCTTTGTGATTCTCGATTGAGTCGGTTGATTCTTTGAGTGGGGAAATTTTTTCGGCATCCGCTCAGTCCTGAAAAAACGGGAGACGCATAGCCGCGGCAGTTTACCTGCGAGCGCACCTTTAGCAGACTGGGCGTAGGATTCGGTCAGAAAAAATGTTTTTCGGGCCCGGCCGGAACTGTTCAACGCCCTTGTGATGGATTTTCTGACCCGGGTGGTTGTCGGAAGCTGACGGCATGAAAAACGCCTGCCTCCGGCAGAGCAAGTGGGGGGGGGCAGGCGAACGGGAAAGTTTAAAGGGGCTTGCGCGGAAGCGTTTGATTTCCGGCGGATGGTCAGTCGTATTCCCTTTTCAGAAAAAAGGAGAATATTACTGCGGGGCATTCCTGCTTTCCTGCCGTCAGTTGTGAGGCGTTCTTGGGCGCAGGCTATGAACGTAGCACGTGCGGCAAAGCTCTTTCATCGTCTGATTTTACGCATACTGAGCGGCAGCCCGAGGGACGCTCCTCTGGCATTCCGGGGGCTTTGGGGAAGAATCTCTGATAAGACACAACGTTCCCGGCGTGTTGCCGGATCGGCAGGAGTTTTTTTCTGCTGCGCTCGCTTCAGGCAGAGAGCTGGTTCCGAACCAGAACGGCGCACAACGCGCCGCCTTTCAGGGAATAGCGGTTGAGCACGGTAAAGCGCGCCTTTTCTTTGTAAAGCATTCCCTCCATGCCGCCTTCCGCCTCCAGTCTTCCACGTGAGGCGATTTGCCTCAGCGGGGAGGCGAGCAGAAATGCCGGCCATTCCAGATTGCGTTCCGGAAGCTTGAAGTCCAGAAAGAGGGTGTGCTCCGCGCAGGCACTCAGTTCGACAAAAAGTGCCCGCCGCCTGTCGTCCGCAAGAAGGCTCAGCGCAAAAGAACAGACGGCCAGTCTCCGGCCTCGCCCATCCGTGGGAAGAATCTCCTGTCTTCGGATGACGGGCAGAGACGGGCCTCCTCTTTCGGGCAGGAAAACAGGGCCTAAGTCCATGATCTCCCGTGCGCCGACCGTTCGTGCGCTGTTCTCCACAAGAGCCGGAAGCGTTCCGCCGAGCGCACGGAGCACGAGACTGCCGGGAAAGGGGAACATCAGTCGTCGATTTCCTGATAAGTGGCCGACTGCAGCGGCGTTTCCCCTACGGTCATGCTGTACATGCGTACCGGCATGGAGGCGAGCCTTTCCTTCATGCGGCCGTAAAGATAGCGTGCCAGATTTTCCGATGAAGGATTGATGACATCGAAAGGCGGAAGCTCGTTGAGATACAGATGATCTATGGTGGCCAGTTCCGCCCGCAGCTCCTTCTTGAGCGCGGAGAAGTCCGCCACAAGCTCCGTGTCGGGCGTCAGTGTTTCGCCTTCCACCACCATTTCCACCAGATAGTTGTGGCCATGCAGGGTTTCGCACTTGCCCTGATAGTGACGGAGGGCGTGCGCGGCGGCAAAGTCACCGCGAATGGTGAGTCTCCATATCGGTCTGCTCATGGGAGTTCCTTTTTATAAAAAGATGATGATACATCAGGCTGTGCCGTACCGCGTCGCCGGTAAAAAGTGTTTTTCAGGCCGTGGAGGCTTCCGGGGGCTTGTTGTTTCCCGGAAAGGCGTCCGTTTCCCGCATGACGGGGCCGGGTGCCTGCCGCGGACGACCCGAAGTCGGGCAGATGCGTTCTGCCGGAAGACGTTGCCGTTTTCCGGCCTTTGTTACTGACGGAGGGAGAGCCGGGCCTTGGCCCAGGCGTCCATGTCCTTGTTGAGCTGCGGACTTGCCTGAACGCGCCAGCGCGGTCCCAGCTCCATGATGCAGTTGCGTTTGTTGAGCTCGAACTGGATCTGCACGGCGGAGGTTCCCTTGTGCTTTTCCAGAATGGCCTTGAACTCCTGAATGTCGGCGTCGCCGAGGCACGTTACGGGGTAGGGGAATACCACGGGGTGATCGCTGTTCATGCAGGCTTCTATCAGCGGTCTGGCCGAGTCGCAGAGCAGCTTGATTTCTTTTGCTGCGCTTTCCTCGTCACTTTCCTCGTCGAAGTCGTCATCGTCTTTGGCGTCTATGGTGCCCACCAGCTCTATGAGAGGGCGCTCCGCATGAAGCGTTTCCTTGATGGCGGCATAGGTCTTGGGGAAGATGGTGACTTCGGCGTGTCCCGTGAGGTCTTCCACCTGCACAAAGGCCATCTTGTCGCCTTTTCTGGTGATGAACTCCTTGACGCTGGTAACGAGAACGCCGGTTTTTACCGAGCCTTTGCCGAGTTCGGCAATTTCCTCAAGCGTGGCCAGACCGAGACGCTGCATGTCGCGGCGGAAAGGCTGGAGAGGATGGCTGGTCAGGTAAAAGCCCAGAGAATCCTTTTCAAAGGCCAGCTTCTGATCATCGTCCCATTCCGGCGTATCCTGCTCTTCGCAGGGGAAGCCTATGCCGGGCATGGGAGTCGTCTCTACGGAAGGCGTGAAGGCGAGCAGAGAGATCTGCGCGGAATTCTTTTCCTTCTGCTTTTTCTGGGCTCGGGCCACCACGGTGTCGAGGCTCGCCAGCATGCCCGCCCGGCTGACGCCGAAGCAGTCGCAGGCGCCGCCCTTGATGAGGCTTTCCAGAACGCGCTTGGTCACCTTGCGCAGGTTGACGCGCAGGCACAGGTCGAGAAGCGACTTGTACGGGCCTTCCTCTTCGCGGGCGCGGACGATTTCGTTGATGGCTTCATCGCCCACGTTCTTCACGCCGCCGAGCCCGTAGACGATGGAGTCCTTGTTCGGCGTGAAGGCGCGAAGACTGATCTGCACGTTGGGCGGCAGCACTTCGATGTTCATGTCGCGGCAGGCGGCAATGTAGCTGAGGATCTTGTCCTGGTTGCCGATTTCCGAGGAAAGCAGCGCGGCCATGAACTCAACCTTAAAGTAATACTTGAGATATGCCGTGCCATAGGTGATGTAGGCATACGCGGCGGAATGGGCCTTGTTGAAGCCGTATTCCGCGAATTTTTCCATGAGGTCGAAGATTTCGTTGGCCGTTTCCTTGGCAACGCCGCGCTCGGAAGCGCCCTTCAGGAAGATGTCGCGCTGCTTGGCCATTTCTTCGGCCTTCTTCTTGCCCATGGCCCGTCGCAGGAGGTCGGCGCCGCCGAGCGTGTACTTGGCGGTGATCTGCGCGATCTGCATGACCTGTTCCTGATAGACGATGACGCCGTAGGTATCCTTCAGGCAGGGTTCGAGTTCGGGCAGAGGATAGCTGACCTCGATTTCTCCGTGCTTTCTCTTGATGAATTCATCCACCATGCCGGAGTTGAGGGGGCCTGGCCGGTAAAGGGCGAGCATAGCCACAAGATCTTCAAAACCGGAAGGCTTCAGCATGCGCAGGTACTTGCGCATGCCCGTGCTTTCCAGCTGGAACACGCCGTCGGTATCGCCCCGGGAGAGCAGGTCGTAGACGTTGGGATCGTCCGTGGACAGGTTTTCCATGTCCGGCGCTTCCTTGCCCTGCAGAACGATGTTCTTCACGGCATTGGAAATCACGGTCATGGTGCGCAGGCCCAGGAAGTCGAACTTCACAAGCCCCACCTTTTCCACGAACTTCATGTCGAAGGCGGCGATCTGTTCGCCTTTTCGTCCGGCAAAGAGGGGGAGATACTCCTCCATCGGTTTGTCGGAAACCACCACGCCCGCGGCATGCGTGGAGGCATGGCGGGTGAGACCTTCAAGTCGCAGGGAAATGTCGATGAGCTTTTTGACTTCCGGCTTGGTCTTGTACTCCTCGGCCAGCTCGGGAACCGTGTTCAGCGCCTTCTGCAGGGTCATCTTGAGATCGGCGGGGATCATCTTGGCGATGCGCGTCGTCTCGTTGAACGGAATGCCCATGGCGCGGCCCACGTCCTTCACCACGGCCTTGGCCTTCATCTTTCCGAAGGCGGCAATCTGCGAGACTTTGTCCTTGCCGTATTTGCGGGTGACGTAGTCAAGCACTTCAAGCCGCCTGTCTTCGCAGAAGTCAACGTCGATATCAGGCATGCTGACGCGTTCGACGTTGAGGAAGCGTTCAAAGAACAGCTTGTTGGGGAGCGGGTCGATGGAGGTGATGCGCAGCGCCCAGGCGGCCACGGAACCTGCGGCGGAACCACGGCCCGGACCTACGGGGATACCGTTGTTCTTGGCCCAGTTGATGTAGTCCTGCACGATGAGGAAATAGCCGGGGAAGCCCATGTCGCAGATGACCTTGAGCTCCATTTCCAGGCGGTCGCGGTACTCCTGCGGATTGATGGTATCCTTGTGCGGATGCTTTTCCAGACGTTTTTCCAGACCTTCTCTTGCCATGCGGCAGAATTCGCTGGCCAGGGTCATGCCTTCGGGCAGGTCGTAGACGGGGAAATGATAGGGCGGCGCGTGCAGCTGGATTTCAAGATGACAGCACTGATCGGCAATCTTGACGGTGTTTTCCATGGCCTCGCGCGGCACGCCGTCGAGCCCGGCGCGCATTTCCTCTTCCGACTTGTAGTAGAGGTCGCGCGCGTCGAAGCGGAAACGCTTGGCGTCATCGACCTTGGCCTGCGTCTGGATGCAGAGCAGAATGTCGTGGGCTTCCACGTCGTCGGCGTTGAGGTAATGGCAGTCGTTGGTGGCCACGAGCGGAAGCTTCGTGGCGTCGGCGAGTTCAAGAATGCGCTGGTTGACCAGCGCCTGCTCGGGCAGCGTGTTGGCCTGCACTTCCAGATAGAAGCGTTCGGGGAAAAGCGCGGAGTATTCCTTCGCTATGGCTATGGCGTCATCGAAGGTGCCGCCGCCGGTGATAAGCTTGTTGGTGCCGAGAAGGGTACGGGGAAGCTCGCCCGCCACGCAGGCGGAAAGCGCCACAAGACCGTCGGTATGGCCGACAAGCATTTTTTTGTCGATGCGCGGCTTGTAGTGGAAGCCGTCGAGCCAGCTGCGGCTGACCAGATGCATGAGGTTACGGTAGCCTTCGGGGTTCTGGGCCAGAAGAATGAGATGATGACGTACTCTGGCGAAATCGGACGTCTTGTCGGTATGGTCGCGCGTGACATAGACTTCGCAGCCGATGATGGGAGGAATGCCCACATCCTTGCAGGCGGAATAGAAGTAGGCCGTTCCGAAAAGGTTGCCGTGATCGGTAATGGCGGCCGCGGGCATGCCGAGATCCTTGGCCTTTCTGGCCAGATCTCCTACGCGGATGGCCCCGTCGAGAAGACTGAATTCCGTATGGCAGTGAAGATGCACAAAATCCGACATGGTAACTCCGATGATAAGTCCGTGCCCAGTAGTTAGCACAGGGGGCTGCCCCCGTAAAGCGCGAGCGGAGCCCGGTACTTGCGTCCCGGCGGGGCAAAGGCTAGAATCGCTCAAATTAAGCAAAGGAGCCTTCCCTTGTCCGAGATTCTTGAAAATCTTTTTACCGGCACGCTGAGCGGCGTCATCGTCATGGTGCTGGTGTCCGCCGCGGTGATCTTCTTTCTGCGCGCGCTGTATGGTCCGCGCGGCCTGCTGCGGGATCCGAAGTGGGATGAAAGCAACAGGCGCATCCGCCAGAAGGAAGCCGAGGAGCGCGAGCGTCGCCTGAAGGAATGGCAGGAGAGGGGAGAGAAGCATGAGGATTGATCTGTCCGCACATCGCAGCCGTTTTCTCGCCTATACGGACGGCTTTCGCGACGTGCCGGATGCCGCGCCTCTGCGCCTCAAGGTGGATCATACCTTCAGAGTGACGGAACATGCCGCGGCCGTTGTGGAGTCGCTGCCTGAAGATGCGGCGGAAAGTCTCTGGAGCAGAGATGAAGAGGCCTGCCGTGCGGCGGTGCTTGCGGCTCTGTACCATGACTGCGGACGCTTTCCGCAGTTTCGGCAGTACCGCACCTTTCTGGATGCCAAGTCGGTCAATCATGCGGTTCTGAGCTTTCGCACCATGCGCGACGAGTCTTTCCTGAAGGAGGAAGCTGTCCGCGTAAGGCAGCTTGCCCAGTGCGCGGTGCTTCTGCACAACCGGTACGAGCTTTCGCCGATTCTTGCTCCGGCGGCACGTTTTGTGACCGACGTGGTACGCGACAGCGACAAGCTCGACATCTTCCGCGTCATGGTGGGGTATCTCGACAATGCTCTGCCGGAAAGGGATGCCGTTCTTCTTCATGTGAAGGATGATGCCGGAGGCTGGACGCCGTGCGTGGCGCAGTGCGTGCTTGAGGGCCGGGTGGCCCGATATTCCGATCTTCGTTTCGTCAATGACTTCCGCCTGCTTCTCGGGACCTGGATGCTGGAACTGCGTTTTGCCGCCACGCGCAGGGCTCTTGCCGGGAGCGGACTCATGGAAAAGGTTCTCGCCGGGCTGCCGGATGATCCGCAGCTGCGTCCCGCGGTGGAAAAACTTCATGTCATGCTTGAAGCATGTCGCCTCGGCAACGGAGGAGAGCGCTGATGCGCGTGATTTTTCTCGGCGACGTGGTGGGAAAGGCCGGCAGGCTTGCCGTAAAGCAGTTTCTGCCGGAGCTTCGTGAGGAATATGCCCCGGACGTGGTGCTGGCCAACGGCGAGAACATTGCCGGAGGCATAGGCATGACGTCGGAAACGCTGGATGAGCTGTTTGCTGCAGGCGTGGATCTGGTCACGTCGGGCAATCATGTATGGCGGCACAGAGAAATTTTTTCCCGGCTTGAGCGTGACAGGCGTATCATACGTCCGGCCAATTACCCTCCGGGCGCTCCCGGCAGGGGCTGGCTCGTGCATACGCTTGCGGATGGTCGAAAGCTTGCGGTGCTCAATCTTCTGGGAACCGTGTTCATGGATCCTCTGCCTTGTCCTTTCCGTACGGCGCTTCGCTGGCTTGAGGGCGCGCCTGCGCTTTCAGAAGGCGCAGAGGAAAACGGTGCGGGCTTTTCCGTACTTGCCGGGGAAAGGGAAGCAGATCTGGATTCGGAACTCTGTTGCGATGGTTCCGCCTCCGGCTCTGGACAGGTGCTTCAGGATGTTCGGGTAAGGCTGGTGGATTTTCATGCGGAAACCACGGGCGAGAAGAAAACGCTGGGCTGGGTGCTGGACGGAAGGGTGAGCGCCGTATTTGGTACGCACACGCATGTGCAGACGGCCGACGCTCAGATTCTGCCGCGCGGTACGGCGTATATCAGCGATGCGGGCATGTGCGGCGTGGAGCAGTCTTCGCTCGGCATGGATTTCGAACCCGTGCTGACACGTTTCCTCACGCGGATGCCGCAGCCGTTCAAGCCCGCGCGGGGACCGGTGTCGCTGAACGGTGTTTATGTCGATGTCGATGATGAGACCGGGCTTGCAAGGGAAATTCGTGCCGTGCGGTCGCACTGTCCGGCCTCGCAGCGCTGAGCTTTTTCCCGGAAAAGAAGGCGGGACTTGTTTTTTTGCCTGAGAAGCGTACTTTTTCCCCATTCCATTCTAAAGTTCTGAGAGGATGTTTTCTATGAAGAAACTGATGGCTGCCAACTGGAAGATGTATAAGACCGGCGCCGAAGCCGTTGAAACCGTGAAGGATATGGCTTCGCTTTTGAACGGTAAGGCTCCCGAAGGCCGTGAAATCATTGTTTTCGTTCCTGCTACCGCTCTGGAGCGGGCCTCTGAGGCCATGACCGCCATTCAGGGTGCCTCGACCGGTGCGGAAAACATGTATCCCGCGGCGGAAGGCGCGTTCACGGGTGAGATCTCGCCTGCCATGATCAAGGCCTGCGGCGCATCCTGGGTGCTCACCGGTCATTCTGAACGTCGCCACATCCTCGGTGAAAGCGATGCCTTCGTCGGTGAAAAGACGGCTTTTGCCCTGTCCTGCGGCCTGCGCGTCATGCTGTGCATCGGTGAAACGCTGGAAGAGCGCGAATCCGGCCTGCTGCGCAACGTGCTGGAACGTCAGCTCAGACTCGGTCTGAAGAACGTGCCCGCCGATACCCCGGTCGAGGCTCTGGCCATTGCCTATGAACCCGTATGGGCCATCGGTACGGGCAAGACCGCCACTACGGACGACATCGTGGAAACCCACGCCATCTGCCGTTCCCTCATGCGCGACATTCTCGGCGCCAGAGCCGACGAGACTCCTCTTCTCTACGGCGGCAGCGTGAAGCCCGCCAATGCCGGAAGCATCCTTGCTCTTGACAATGTGGACGGTGTGCTGGTAGGAGGAGCTTCTTTGAAGGCTGATAGCTTTACTCAGATCATCAATGCCTAGTTCTAGTTAAGGAGCATTTCGCGTGCAGACAGCCATTCTGACTCTTCATGTTATCGTATGCATCATCCTTGTCGTGCTGGTGCTTCTTCAGTCCGGCCGTGAAGGCATGGGCGTCATCTTCGGCGGTGGCGGCAACAGCTCCGTGTTCGGCAGTGCAGGCGCCGGCGGCGTTCTCGCCAAGCTGACCACGTTCCTGGCCATCATCTTCATCTGCACCTCTCTGGGGTACAACATCATGACCAGCTCCACCCGTACTTCTCAGGAGTCCGTGCTGGATGTGCAGTTTGAAGAAGTGCCCGCTGCTCCCGCTCCTGCCGCGGCCGAGGCTCCTGCGCCGGCCGCCCCTGAACAGGCTGCTCCTGCTGCGCCCGCTCCCGAGGCGGCTGCCCCCGCTGAAGCTCAGGCTCCTGCGGCTGAACAGCCCGCCGCTCAGGCCGCTCCCGCTGCCGAGCAGACTGCCGAGCCT
>USBZ01000019.1 GCA_900553065.1 uncultured Desulfovibrio sp.
ATCATGAATTCCTGGATGTCCAGGTTGTTGGGAGCATGCGCGCCGCCGTTGATGACGTTCATCATGGGAGAGGGCATGATCTTGGCGTTCACGCCGCCGAGATACTGATACAGGGGCAGGCCGAGATATTCGGCAGCGGCGCGGGCCGTGGCAAGGGACACGCCGAGCATGGCATTGGCGCCGAGACGGGACTTGTTTTCGGTGCCGTCGAGATCAATGAGGGTGTTGTCCACCTGCACCTGACGCAGAGCGTCGAGACCGACGATGGCTTCGGCAATTTCACCGTTCACGTGTTCCACGGCACGGGTCACGCCCTTGCCCTTGTAGCGGGACTTGTCGCCGTCGCGCATTTCGAGGGCTTCGCGGCTGCCGGTGGAGGCGCCGGAAGGCACGGCGGCGCGGCCGACGTGACCGGATTCGAGGCCGACTTCCACTTCAACAGTGGGATTGCCGCGGGAGTCGAGGATCTCGCGGGCCCATACGGAAGTGATGGTGCTGTTGTTCATTGAAAGAACTCCTTGGAATATGCCGGACTCTGGTCCGGGTAAGAGAACAGAATGCTATGAGGAGATGCGGGCACTTTTCCGGTTCCAGAGGAGCCGGAGCCCTTCAAGAATAAGATCGGGCCGCACGGTGTCAAACGCCCGGCAGATTCTGGAAAGATCGCGGGCCGCGCCGCCCGTGCCCACCACGAAGACGGGACCGGGGAGCTGCTCCTTGAGGCGTTCACACAGGCCTTCCGTCATGGCGGCAAAACCGAAAAGAAAGCCGTGATTCATGCTGGTGATGGTGTTGCTGCCTATGCGCACCTTCGACTCCGTCATTTCCAGCGAAATGCGCGGGAGCTTGGCCGTATTGGCGGCCAGCGCATTGCGGGCGGAAAACAGCCCGGGGCAGATGAGTCCGCCCAGATAGGTGTTGCCGGACACGCAGTCGAAGGTGGTGGCGGTACCGAAGTCCACGGAAATGACGGACGGCGTATCGGGAAAGAGCGTTCTTGCCGCGTAGGCGGCCAGAAGGCGGTCGGCTCCCACTTCCTGAGGCTGATCATAACCATTGACGAGGTCGATGGAAAAATCGCCGGGAAAGGTCAGCGGCGTGACATGCAGGTACCGGTGCAGGGCTTCATGGAGCAGCGTGGCCACATCGGGAACCACGGAGCAGACGAGGCAGGCGGTGATGTCTCCGGGCTGCAGCCCCTGAAGGGCGACAAGCTGCATGAGCGACAGCCCCAGGCTGTCCGCCGTGTGCTGGGTTCTGGTGGGCAGGGAATAGGAGGCCTCCAGAGCGTCCGGGCGGGCAAAGACTATCTTGATGCAGGTATTGCCGATGTCGGCAAGAAGAAGATGTTCGGACATGCGCGCACCACCGGAAAAAGGAAAAAGACAAGAGAGTCTATCCTTTCTTTGCCTCGTACGCAACGGGTAAGGCCCGCCTCGCCACCGCGGGAAAAGCGTCAGCGCTTTTTTCCGGCCAGAGGGTGGGCCTCGTCGTAGATGCGGGTGAGCGCCTCAAGATTGAGATGCGTGTAGCGCTGCGTGGTGGAAATACGGCTGTGCCCGAGCAGTTCCTGCACGGCGCGCAGATCGGCGCCGCCTTCAAGAAGGTGCGTGGCAAAGGAGTGACGCAGATCGTGCGGCGAGATATGCTGCTGAATACCGGCCTGTTCGGCGTGCGCGTCCAGAATACGGGCCGCCTGCCGCCTGTCCAGACGCTTGCCCCGCCGCCCCAGAAAGACGGCGCGCTCGCCATGCACGGGCGGCACATTTTCCCGCACGGCAAGCCAGCGGGAGAGCACCTTCATGCTGGTGTCGCTGAGAGGAACGATACGGTCCTTGCCGCCCTTGCCGGTGACCCGGACGTGTCCGGTCGAAGGGCGCAGATCCCCCACGTCGAGCCCCAGAGCCTCGGAAATACGCAGCCCCGAACCGTAGAGCAGCTCCAGGAGCGCCATGTCTCGCAGATGAAAAAGCTCATCCGCCGTAAGACCGTCGGTTCCCGGAACGTCATGCGTTCCCTCTTCCGCCTCGCCCCCGGAAGGCCGATCGGCAAGAAGATCAAATACCTGATCCACGTTGAGCATGGCCGGATGATGCTGGTCCTGCTTGGGATTGCGGACTCCGGCACAGGGATCGGACGATATTCTGTGCAGCCTGAGAAGATGCCGGAACAGCGAGCGCAGGGCGGAAAGCTTGCGGGCCGTGGTGCTGCGGGCCATGCCCTGCCGGAACAGCGAGGCGGAGAATCCCTGCACCATCTGCCGCGTGATTTCGGCGGGCCGCTCCAGCGTGGCGCCGTATCCGTGCAGAAACGTCTCAAACTCCAGAATATCCAGAGCATAGGCTTCCACCGTGGCTTCCGACGCGCCTTTCTGAAACTCCATCCAGGCCAGAAAGGTCGCCGCTCCGGGCGGAAGTTCGGCAATGATTTCGGAAAGACGGCTCATACTGCAGCCTCATAGCGCGAGTCGCGAAGGCGTCTCGCCAGCTTCTTCACTTCCAGAATCATAAGCACCGCGCTTACGGAAGCGCTGTTCCATGACGGATGAATATCCTGTGCGGCATGAAGCAGATCATCCTGAGAAAGCGGCCCTCCGTGCAGCAGGGAAAGAATGGTTTCCTCTTCCTCGGTCAGAGCAGGAAGGGGCCCGGGCGATGATGCGGCGGCAGGCGCCGGCTTTTCTTTGGCAGACGCAGGCAGGGGGATTTCCGCCGAAGCTTCCGCATCCGGCGCTTCACTTTCCTCGAGCTGCATGACGGGAACGACCTCGTCATGGGGAATGGCCGCGGGAATGGTACTGTCGAGCGCCGGATCTTCCGCCTTCCGGGCGTCTTTCGCCTCTTCCCTCGCCAGAGCGTCTTTCAGATGGGGAAAAAGATCGGCCAGAATGTCCGACGCGCCGTACACGGGACGCGCACCGTCCATGATCAGCCTTTTCGTGCCCTCCCGGCACGGATGCCGGAAAAGATCCGGCGAAAGAACGTAAACGTTTCTTCCCTGTTCCGCGGCCAGTCGCGCCGTGATGAGACTGCCGCTGCGTGCGTCCGCGGCTTCGGTCACCAGCACGCCGAGGCAGAGGCCGCTGACGAGCCTGTTGCGCACGGGAAAAGCCCCGGGGCCGGGAACGTGCCCCGGAGGCATTTCGCTCACGATGAGCGCATGTTCCGCAAGACTTGCATACAGCTCCCTGTGACCGAGAGGAAACGGCACGTCCACGCCGCCCGGCATAACGGCAACGGTTCTTCCCGGCCCGGACAATGCGGCCCGATGGGCACAGCCGTCCGCCCCGAAGGCCAGACCGGACACCACGGTGACACCGGCGGCCGAAAGTTCCGCCGCAACGCGGGAGGTGAGTTCAAGCGTATCGCCGAAACTGCTGCGCGAACCGACCACGGCCACGCAGGGAGAAGAAAGCAGCGACAGATCGCCTCTGGCGTAGAGCAGGGCGGGCGCATCCGGCAGTTCCTTCAGGAGCGCGGGATAACGGGGATCCGTCCACAGAATGACGGAGGCCTCCAGAGCCTTTGCCGCCTCCCATTCCGGTCTGGCCGAGGCTCTCCAGGAATTGTCCAGCCATCCCGCCGCCCTGTGCGCGGGGACTCCGGCCTCAGGCCATGAAGGCACGTTCATGACGGCGTCGTACGCCGAACCGAAATGCCTGAGCAGAAGGCAGGCGGAGCGAACGCCGAGCCCTCTCATGTGACGCAGGGCCAGCACCGCCCAGAACTCCCGACGCGCCTCTTCGCCGAGAGCGTCAAGCGCGGAACATCGACGGGCCGCTTCCATTCAGACGCCGCTCCTTCCTTCGGCATGGAAAAGGAATGCCGCCCTGGTGAGAGCCTCCTGCGTGGCCAGCAGATAAACGATGTCTCCGGCCAGAAGCAGGGTCTGCGCGTCGGGATTGTTGTTGATCGTCTCTCCGCGCCGCACTCCGGCCGCCGTCACGCCGTGTTCCTTGCGCAGCGCGGCCTGAGCGATGGTCTTGCCCGCCAGCGGCGAGCCTTCCTCCACAGCGTAGGCCACAAGCTGCAGCTCGGGCAGGCTGTCCATGATGGAGCCGCCCATGCCGAGCCTGCGCTGCATGCCGTAATTTTCCCGGCGGATGGCGGAAACGTACTGATCAATGGTCTGACGCGGCACAAGGTAATGATTGAGCACCCGCGCGAACACTTCCAGCGAGGTTTCAAATTCCTCGGGAATGACCTCGTTGGCGCCCACTTCCTTATAGGAGTCCAGATTGCCGAGGAAACGCGTGCGCACGATGATGTGCAGGGAAGGATTCATGGCGCGGGCGTTGGCAATGATGGCCCGGCTGCCGGCGGGATCGGACGTGAGAATGGCCAGCGTTCTTGCCGTAGCCGCCCCCAGATGCGCCAGCACCAGCGGGAAGGATGCGTCGCCGTGACGGATGGGCTCCGTATCGCGGAAGCGGGCGACCGTATCGGGATTCATTTCCGAAATGATGTAGGGAATGCCGCAGTTCTTCGCGCCCTGAGCCATGATCTGACCGCCGATGCCGTAACCTATGATGATGAGGTGATCGCGCAGCTGACGACCGTCGCGTATGATATGGCCTTCCGCATCGTCAGCGTTGTCCTCGACATCCTCGGCGGCGGCTTCCGGCGTCTGCATGTCGGGATTACGAAGAATCCTGGCGGCAACGCGGGGAGCGGCTCCGATAAGAAGCGGCGTAAGCACCATGGTCAGGATGCTGGAGGCAAGAAAGATCTGGTAGGCATCGTTGCTTATGAGCTCAAGCCCCAGAGCGGACTTGGCAAGCACGAAGGAAAATTCCCCCACCTGCGCGAGACAGAACGCCGTAAGCAGCGCCGTGCGCATGGAATAGTTCAGGATTTTCACGGCGGGAACGGTCATGAGAATCTTGGCGGCAATGATGGCCGCGGCGCACAGGGCGATGATGGGAAGATGCGACAGGAAGAAGTTCACATCAAGCAGCATGCCCACGGAAATGAAGAAGATGCTGGAGAACACCTCCTTGAAGGGCATGATGCTCTCAAGCGTATTGAGGCTGTATTCCGACTCCGCCATCATGAGACCGGCAAGAAACGCGCCGAGAGCCAGCGACAGTCCCACCCACGACGTGATGAGCGCAACGGCGAGGCACAGCCCCAGCGTCGTCATGAGCATGAGCTCCCGGCTGCGGGTTCTCACGACGCTGAACATGAGACGGGGCAGCAGATACTTGCCGAAGACAAGAATACCGCCGATGACCAGAATACCCTTGCCGAACGCCAGCAGCATGGAATTCGTATCGAGCTCAAGCCCTCCGGCGAGCAGCGGGAAGATGAGCACCATCGGCACGATGGCAAGGTCCTGAAAAATAAGCACGGCAAGGCATACCTGCCCCTGAGGGGACTCCGTCTGCGCCTTCTGCTGCAGAAGACTCAGCACGATGGCCGTGGAGGAAAGCGTGACCATGCACCCGTACACGATGCCGAGCCGCGGCCCGCACCACCAGAAGGTCAGGGCGAAAATGAACGCCGTGGTCAGCAGCACCTGGGCCGAGCCGCCCAGAAACAGCGGCTTCTTCAGTCGTACCAGCTCCTTGCCGGAAAGCTCCATGCCGATGGAGAACATGAGGAACGCCACGCCCACGTCGGCCATGGTGTCCACGGCCTCCGGCGTGGGAATGAGTCCGAGGGCGGAAGGGCCGCACAGAACGCCGGTAAGAAGGAAGCCCACGATGGAAGGCAGACGGAAGCGTACGCAGACAAGAACGACGATGATGGAAAGAATAAAGAGAACGACGATTTCGCGAAGGATGAGTTCTTCCATGAGCAGTCTCGAGAGAAAAGATGAGGCGGGGAGCAGAAATGCGCCCGAAGGAATCATTTTGTCATGTTTCCCCGCGGCATGCAACGGAAGGAGGGCGCAGAACGGTCACGCTGCCGGGGCTTTTAGGGAGGGCGGACAGGCCGTAAACGCCGAAGAGCCGCAATCACGGAAGCGGCTGCTGCAGGGCCTTCTCTTTCTGCCGGATATTCTTTGCATCTCCCGGCTGCCGGAAGGCGGGACAGCCGGTAACTCTTTGACAACGGGGAGAAAAGGCCCTATCCTCATGCGTTATTTCTACATTGCTGGAGTCCGTTCATGGCACAGATTCAGGCTATCAAGGGCTTTGCCGACCTCTTTCCGGCGCAGAGCCGTCTTTTTGAGATGATGGAAGCCACCGCCCGCGAGGTATTTCCCCGCTACGGTTTCGGCGAACTTCGTACGCCGCTCATGGAGTACACCGACCTTTTCTGCCGCGGCATCGGCACGGAAACCGACGTGGTCCAGAAGGAAATGTACTGCATTCCCGGCAGCAAGGGACGTTCCATGTCCCTGCGTCCCGAAGCCACGGCCGGCGTCATGCGCGCCTACATTGAAAGCGGCGTGCATGCCCGCGAATCCGTGAGCAGATTTTTCACCATCGGGCCCATGTTCCGGCACGAACGCCCCCAGAAAGGGCGCATGCGCCAGTTCCATCAGATCAACTGCGAGTGCCTCGGACCGCGGGAACCCGAGGTGGATGCGGAAATCATCTGCATGATGATGGAATTTCTCGGCAGACTCGGTCTGAAGAATCTCACGCTTCAGATCAACTCTCTGGGCTGCTCCAGCTGCCGTCCCGTGTACAGACAGAAGCTTCACGACTGGCTGGCCTCCCTTGACCAGACGCAGCTGTGCGAAGACTGCCGCCGCCGCATGGAAACCAATCCCCTGCGCGTGCTGGACTGCAAGGTGCCGGACTGCAAGGCACTGACGGCCGACGCCCCCGTGATTCTGGAAAACGAATGCCCCGACTGCCGCGCTCACTTTGAAGCGGTGCTGAAGCATCTTGATGCGGAAAAGGTTCCCTATCAGATCAATCATCGTCTGGTGCGCGGCCTCGACTACTATACCCGTACCACCTGGGAAGTGGTTTCCAACGAAATCGGCTCCCAGGGCTCCGTGGCCGGCGGCGGCCGCTACGACGGTCTCGTGGAACAGCTCGGCGGACCTGCCGTGCCCGGCATCGGCTTTGCCTGCGGCATGGAACGTCTGGCCCTTCTCCTCGAAGGCCGCGAAATGCCCGAAATCCGCCCCGACTTCTATATGGCCGTGCTCGACGACTCCTGCCGCGACGCCGCCTTTGCCCTGACGCAAAGCCTGCGTCGCGAAGGCTTCTCCGGCACCATGAGCTACGAAAGCCGCAGCATGAAGGCCACCATGCGCCAGGCAGGCAAGTCCGGCGCCCGCTTCACGCTCATCATGGGTACCGACGAGCTGGCCTCCGGCAGCGTCATCATCAAGAACATGGAATCTGGCGAGCAGCGTGAAGTGCCCTGCGCCGATGTGGCCGCCAGCCTGAACGCCGAACAATAAAGAGGAATGGTCATGAGCCAGTTTGAAGAAAACGAAAAAAACGTCGTGGATGTTCAGAAGGAACACGCCCGATACATCAAGCCGCTTGGCGACTGGAAACGCAGCCATCACTGCAACGATCTGACCATTGCCAACAACGGTGAGACCGTGTGTCTCATGGGCTGGGTTCAGTACCGCCGCGACCACGGCGGCCTCATCTTCGTGGACCTGCGCGACCGCGATGGCCTCACCCAGGTGGTGTTCAGCCCCGAAGTCGCTCCGGAAGCCCACAAGGATGCCCACATCCTGCGCAGCGAATACGTCATTGCCATCAAGGGCCGTGTCCGTCCCCGTCCCGAGGGCATGACCAATCCCAACCTGCACACCGGCGAAATCGAAGTCGTGGTGCTCGAATGGAAGCTGCTCAACACCGCCAAGACGCCGCCCTTCCAGGTGGAAGACCGTACCGACTGCGCCGAATCCGTGCGTCTGCAGTACCGCTATCTCGATCTGCGCCGTCCTTCCATGGCGCATAATCTGCGCGTGCGTCACAACATCGTGAAGGCCTGCCGCAACTACCTGAATGAACTCGACTTCCTCGAAGTCGAAACTCCCTATCTCACCAAGTCCACCCCCGAAGGCGCCCGTGACTTCCTCGTGCCCAGCCGCATGGCTCCGGGCGAATTCTACGCGCTGCCCCAGTCGCCTCAGCAGTTCAAGCAGATGCTCATGATGAGCGGCGTGGACCGCTACTATCAGGTCGCCCGCTGCTTCCGCGACGAAGACCTGCGCGCCGACCGTCAGCCTGAATTCACGCAGGTCGACATCGAAATGAGCTTCGTGGACGAAAATCAGGTCATGGCCATGGCCGAAGGCCTCATCGCCCGCGTGTTCAAGGAATCTCTCGGCGTGGACATCGAACTGCCGCTTCCCCGCATGCCCTACGAAGTCGCCATGCGCGACTACGGTTCCGACAAGCCCGATACCCGCTTCGACCTCAAGCTCAAGGACGTGACCGCCATCGTGCACGGCTCCGCCTTCAAGCTCTTTGCCGGCGCAAAACTCGTGAAGGCTCTGCGCGTGCCCGGCGGCGCCACCATGACCCGCAAGGAAATCGACGAGCTCACCGATTTCGTGAAGGGCTTCGGCGCTCAGGGTCTTGCCTGGATCAAGATTCACGAAAACGAATGGCAGTCTCCCATCGCCAAGTTCCTTTCCGACGCCGAAAGAACGGGCATCGCGGAAGCCTGCGGTCTTGAAGTCGGCGACATCGTGTTCTTCCAGGCCGGCGAACCCGGTCTTGTAAACAACGCCCTCGGCAGCCTGCGCGTGCGACTCGGCAACAAGCTCGGTCTCATTCCCGAAAACACCTGGAACCTGCTCTGGGTCACGGACTTCCCGCTCTTTGAATACAGCGAGGAAGAACAGCGCTGGGTGGCCTGCCATCATCCCTTCACCGCCGCGCAGGACGACAGCTACGACATCATGCTGACCGATCCCGCCCGCGCCAAGGCCCGCGCCTACGACATGGTGCTCAACGGCAACGAAATCGGCGGCGGCTCCATCCGTATCCACAACCCCGCCGACCAGACCCGCATGTTTGAAGGCCTCGGCTTCACCGAAGAGTCCGCCAAGGCTCAGTTCGGCTACTTCATCCAGGCGCTCGACTACGGTACCCCGCCTCACGGCGGCATCGCCTTCGGTCTCGACCGCGTGGCCATGCTGCTCACCGGCGCTTCCTCCATCCGCGACGTCATCGCGTTCCCCAAGAATCAGAAGGCCGCCTGCCTGCTTACCGAAGCTCCGTCCCCCGTGGACAACAAGCAGTTGCGTGAACTGGGCATTCGACTGCGTGAAAAGGCGGCTCCCGCCCCCAGCGCTTCCGCGGAGTAAATCATGCTTCGTCCCGTTCTTCAGTATCCCGATCCGCTTCTCGCCAAGGTCAGCGAACCTGTGGCCGAGATCAACGACGACATCCGCGCTCTTGCCCAGGATATGCTCGACACCCTCACCACCGTGGGCGGCGTGGGCATTGCCGCGCCGCAGATCGGCGTGCTCAAGCGCGTGGTGATCATCGACGTGTCCCAGGAAAAGAACGACCCCGACCTGCCTCAGGACTTCCGGGTGTTCGTGAATCCCGTGGTCACCGTGCTCGATCCCAGAGGCCACGAGGAAAACGAAGGCTGCCTTTCCGTGCCCGAACTGCGCGCCAAGGTGAAGCGTCCCCGCCGCGTAGCCCTCGACGCCCTTGATCTCGACGGCAATCCCGTTCATATCGAAGGCGAAGGCTACTACGGCGCCTGCATGCAGCACGAAACCGATCACCTCGACGGCAAGCTGTTCATCGACCACATCAGCTATCTCAAGCGCTCTCTCTACGACAAGAAAATGAGAAAGGGCAGAAGATAGTCTCTTCCCTGTCATCTACCGAAAAGGCCCGGGTACGATCCCGGGCCTTTTCTTGTCTGCAAAGCCGCCGCAGACACCGGGACAAGGAGGGGGAGGGCGGAGATCGTAACTAATCCCGGAGACACGAACAGCATCTCTCCGCCGTCTTTCGTCCGCTCAGGCAGCCTTCAACACCTGCGGAGCAGAACGTCATTCCATGGAATGCTGGACGATGTAGCCGATAGACCGTACAGTGTCCGAAACATCGGCATCGGAAAGCCCGGCTTTCCGGAGTGCCGGGCGGATGTCACACCATCAGAAGGGGGCGCAGGCCCGCCTTTTTTCTCCAATGGAGCTGTCATGTCGAAACTGCGCATCGTATTCATGGGCACGCCGGATTTTGCGGCGGTGGTTCTCAAGGCTGTAGCCGCCTGGGAAGGCGGCGAGGTTGTGGCCGTCTACACCCAGCCCGACCGGCCCGCAGGACGAGGAAAAAAGCTGAAGGCTTCCGCCACCAAGGAACTGGCGCTGGAACTCGGCCTGCCCGTGTATCAGCCGCGCAACTTCCGGGATGACGCCGACGTGCAGGCGCTGGCCGATCTCAAGCCCGACGTGCTCGTGGTGGCAGCCTACGGCCTGCTGCTGCCTCAGCGTGTTCTCGACATTCCCACCATGGGTCCGTACAACGTGCACGGCTCGCTCCTGCCCCAGTACCGGGGTGCGGCTCCCATCCAGCGTGCGGTCATGAACGGCGACACCATTTCCGGCGTGACCATCATGAAAATGGAAGCCGGTCTTGATTCCGGTCCCATGCTTCTGCAGCAGGCCGTGAGCATAGAGCCGGACGATACGGCCGGCACGCTGTTCGATACGCTGGCCGAACACGGGGCGAAGCTCATGGTCGGCGCTCTCGGCATGATCGCCGAAGGCAGAGCGGCCTTCGTCCGCCAGAACGAAGAGCTGGTCACCCACGCCGCCAAGATCACCGTGAACGAGGAATACATCGACTGGACGAAGGACGCCCGCTCCATCCACAACAGCATCCGCGGACTCACGCCCGCCCCCGGTGCCAAGACAGTGCTGAACATCGAAGATCGGGAGGCCGTAACGCTCCGCATTGAACCGGGACAGCCTGTGGAAACGGCTGCGAACGCCGAACCGGGAACGCTGATCGGCATGGACGGCGACGCACTGCTGGTCGCCTGCGGCTCGGGCTCCTATCGGATCACCCGGCTGCGTCCGGCGGGCAAGTCCACCATGAGCGCAACCGACTTCCGTAACGGGCGTCTGCGCGATCTGTCCGAACCCTACGGCAGGCTGACCGGAAAGGCGGAGTAGAGCAGCACCGAGGAGGGGAAAGCTCAGGGAGCATGACATAAAAGCCGTGCGCCGTTCGTCCCCCTCATGCGGAAATGCCGCCGGGAAGCAGAAAAGGAGACAACCGCTGTCTTCTTTTCCTGAAAAAAGGCAGAAACACTCGAGAATTCATTCTAAGCCACGAAAAACAAAATCGCGAACCGATGGTCGAAAAAAATAAAAAAACGCCTCAGAATCTGCCGGTTTCCGGTGCCCGGAAGGGGGCGCTGGAACTATTGAATCAGCTCTTCCGCCATCCTGAAGACGCCACGCCCCTGCCGGTGCTGCTTTCGCGCTGCGCCTCAGCCCGTGCGCTGGACAGCCGGGATACGGCACTTCTTTCCGAGCTGGTGTACGGCGTGCTGCGTCGGCACGCGGTGCTGGACGCCGCGCTTGCCGGACGGCTGAAGAAGCCGGACGCGCTGTCGGCACAGGTTCGCATGATGCTCAGGCTCGGCGTCTACGAAATTCTTTTCATGGACGGCATCCCCGCCCGGGCCACGGTAAGCGAACTGGTCGGTCTGACCCGGCGCAGATTCGGGCAGGGCATAGGAGGACTCGTCAACGGCGTTCTGCGTTCCGTCGACCGGGAAAAGGATGCCCTGCTTCAGGCCGTGCGTCACCGGCAAGAGCAGCTGAAAAACGCTGCCCTTGATGCGGATGAAATAGCTGAAGCCGCCTCTCTTCCCGCATGGCTGACCCGCATGTGGTCGGAACAGTATGGAAAAGAGCAGGCCTGCCGCTTCGCCGAAGGAACGCTGGAACATCCTGCCCCGTGCTGGAGGGCGAACATGTCCAGAGCCTGGGGGGAAATGCTCGTCGGGCACTGGACCGACCGCGGTTATGCGGCCGTCGGGCATGGCGGATTTTCCGCCCGGGGGATAAGCCGCGACAAGGAAAGCAGAAGCAAAGAACAGAGTCTTCTGGAAGCGTTTGAAAAGCAGGGAAATCTCAGCCGTCAGGGAGCATCCTCCCAGCTGGTGACCGAATATCTGGCCTCGTGGATTCTCGAGCATCCCGAGCTTGCGTCTGCGCCCCTGTGGGACGCCTGCTGCGGGCGGGGAGGCAAAACCACGGCTCTTCTGGAAAAGGGCATCAAGGTGGAGCTGGCCAGTGAACCGGCCGCTTTCCGGCTGGAAGAACTCAAGGCCTCTCTGCTGCGTCTCGGTCTGTCGTGGCCGCGGCTGCACTGTGGCCCGGCACAGGAGATTGATGAATCTTTCCCATTGATATTATTGGATGTTCCATGCAGCGGCACAGGAACGCTCGCAAGAAACGCCGAGCTTCGGCTGCGTCTTTCTCCCGAAAGGCTGTCCGAAGCCGTCCGAACGCAGAGAGACATTCTCGACCATGCCTGGACAAAACTTCTCCCCGGCGGCGCTCTTTTCTACGTGACCTGCGCCCTGAACAGAGAAGAAAACGAAAAGCAGATGGCTCACTTCCTTGAGCGGCAGAGAAACACCTGCCTCCTTGAGGAAGAAAAAATGTTCCTCCCCGTTTTTCCAGGACAGGATGCGCTGTTTCTGGCCATTCTCCGCAGGCAGGCCTGAGGAGGATGCCCCCGGAGCTTCGTGCCGCCCAGGCACGCGCCAGGGCAATCGACTATCCATAAAGGCGGATATATGAAACTGGGCCTTGTTGCCGCTCCGGCTTCTCCACGATGAGGCGCTGACCGGAGCAGAAGAAAGCCTGACGGCTTTTTCATCATCGAATACGACGTTTCCTGGCGGTACCGACGTGTCCTGCTGCCATCTGCAGACATGGCAGCACCGCCAAAGAAATCTGTTTCTGCCTGTCGGCCGCGCCTTGTCACGCGGCCGTTGTTTTTTCCGAGTGAAAAACCTTCACGGAAGGCCGCGCTGCGGGCCTTCCTTTTTTACGGGCAGAAAACATGAACATACAATTCGACATGACCAAAGGCCCCATAGCAGGGCAACTGTTCCGCTTCGCTTTTCCTCTGATGCTGACCTATGTTCTTCAAACAGGCTATGGCGCGGCGGACATGCTGATCGTCAGCCGCTTTGCAGGCGAGGAGGGCGTTGCCGCCGTCAGCAACGGCAGTACGCTGGCCTTTCTCATCGCTTCCTTCTGCATGGGATTCGGAAGCGGCGGAGCGGTACTGATCGGGTCCTGTGCCGCCTGCGGAGACAAGACGGCGCAACAAAGAACCATCGCGGTGCTGTGCGGCCTCACCGTTCTGCTTTCCGCCGCCGTCACCGCCGTCGGACTGGCTGTCAGTGAATCAGCCGTTTCCCTGCTCGGCGTCCCTGAAGCCATCCATGCGGCCACGCTGGAATACACGCGCATTCTCTGTTCGGGCACCGTTTTCGTTTTCGGGCTTCATACGGTATGCGCCGTGCTGCGAGCCCTGGGCAACTCCGTGCTGCCGCTTCTTCTGGTATTCTTTTCAGCCGTGCTCAATATCATTCTGGATCTTATTTTTGTAGGGCTTCTCGGCAGATCAACGACAGGGGCCGCAGAGGCAACGGTGCTGGCGCAGGCCGGGGCATTCGCCGTTTCCCTGATTCTGCTGAAAACCGGAAAACTTCTGCCGACCTTCTCCTTCCCATTCCGAGAACAGAAGGAAATCGCCATCGCCATGCTTCGTACAGGACTGCCCGTCTCGGCGCAGACAACGGTAATCAACGTTTCCTTCCTCATCATGACCGCCATGCTGAACGACTACGGCACCGCCGTAGCGGCGGCAACGGGCATAGGCCTGAAGATCAATACGCTGGCCGGCATGCCGTGCTGGGGCATAGGACAGGCCGTCACGGTCATGACCGCCCAGAACCTTGCCGTCGGCAACACGGAAAGGGTACGGAACATCGTTCGAACGGCGCTGAAGCTGAACATTGCCGTGACTGCGGCTTTCGTGCTGCCCGTGCAAGCGGCGGCGGAGCCGATCATGTCGTTCTTTCTGCCGTCTGCCTCTTCGTCGGCCGATATCGGCGTACAGTACCTTCGCTGGTGCTGCTCGCTGAACAGCCTCTTCTACATCACCATGTACATATTCGACTCCTTTGCCATAGGCACGGAGCATTCCGTCTTTGCGTTTCTCAACGCCGTCCTCGAGGCATTGCTGGTCAGACTGCTTCTATCATTTCTGCTCGCAGAAGCGTTCGGCATGGGCTATGCGGGATGGTACGCCGGGCAGGCGCTCTCTCCGCTTTTTCCGGCCCTCTGTGGAGTTGTCTTCTACCTGAGAGGCTCATGGAAAAAGAAAAAACAATAAGAAACGCCCCTCAAACTATTTTCGGCAGCCGGACATAAAACGGCAAAAAGCCCTCCGACATGACTCCGCCAGAACATCCGATACACCGTTCAAAAACATAGTCCTGCCTTTTTCCAAGGCAAACTGCACAGATAAAGAAGGCAGGCGCCGATCATCCGATCGACGCCTGCCTTTCTACATCCGTTCAGGAAAATTACTGCTCCCGATGCAGGCCAAGCAGCTCAAGAATGTGCTTCAACTCCTCAGGATTCGCATAGGGAATCTGAATGCGTCCCTGCTGCTCATCGCCGCTGATGGTGGCACGGGTTCCGCAACTCTTCCGCAGAACAGCCTGCAGATCCTTGATGCTCTGCGGCTTCGGAACTCGGGCAGGGCGCGGAGCAGGAATATTCTTTTCTCCGGGAATCAGCTTTTCCGGCAGGCGACCGGTACGCTTGCAGGTATCGGCAGCGGCTTCCGCCTCGCGCACAGAAAGATGATGTTCCAGAATGGCGGCATAAAGAGCAGCTCTCAGCGTTCCGTCGCTCACGGCAAGCAGAGCACGGGCATGCCCCGCACTGATCTCCCCCTTGGCCAACCCGTCCTGCATGGAAGGGGAAAGCTGAAGCAGACGCAGGGAGTTTGCCACGGCGGAACGGCTTTTTCCGAGCTGTTCGGCCAGCGCTTCCTGACTGAGTCCGTACGCTTCCCTCAGAGCCTGAAAGGCCTCCGCTTCTTCCAGAGGATTGAGATCTTCCCGCTGAAGGTTTTCCACCAGCGCCACGGTCATGGCTTCCCGATCGGTATACTCCGTCACGATGACGGGCACTTCCGTCAGCCCCGCCAGACGTGCGGCTCTCCAGCGTCGTTCACCGGCCACGATTTCATAGCGCTGAGGCATGCCGGGTAGCAGGCGAACCAGAAGGGGCTGAATGACGCCCTGATTCTTTATGGATACCGCCAGTTCTTCAAGGGCATCGTTATCAAAAATCTTTCGAGGCTGATGCCTGCCGGGCACAAGCTGCGTCAGGGCAAGCTTTCTGGTTTCTTCACTGCTGCTTTCCGAAGCGGAAGTAAGCAGGGAGCTGAGGCCACGGCCGAGTCCGCGTTCAGGGATATTCATGGGAACTCCCGAGCCTTGAGGCTCTTTTAGTAAGAATAAAACGGGTAAGAAGCGCAGCGTCTGCGCTGCCTGCAAAGGAATCAAAAAATCCGGGCCCCCGAAGGAGCAGCGCGTCAGGGCTGTGCTGTTTTATGAACCACTTCGCGGGCCAATTCCAGATAGGCTTCCGCACCCTTGGATTTGATGTCGTAATGCAGGATGGACTTGCCGTGGCTGGGCGCTTCCGAAAGACGGACATTTCTGGGAATGACGGTCTTGAACATGTGGTTGGGGAAGCAGCGTTCCGCTTCGGCCTTGACCTGACGCGCCAGCTTGTTGCGGGAATCGTACATGGTAAGCAGGACGCCGAGAATCTGCAGTTCTCTGTTCAGGCGCTTGCGTACTTGCTCATAGGTATGCAAGAGCTTGACGATACCTTCCAGCGCAAAAAACTCGCATTGCAGGGGAATGAGTATCTCGTGAGCGGCACACAGCGTGTTGATGGTGATAAGCCCCAGAGAAGGCGGGCAGTCGATGATGATATAATCGTACTGGTCCGCAACATGGCTGAGCAGATCGGCCAGATAGAATTCACGGGCCATTTTATCCACCAGCTCGATTTCTATGCCGACCAGATCCGTGGAGGAAGGCAACAGAGAAAGATAGGGCGTAGCCGTAGGCAGAAGCGTTTCTTCCAGCGTGGAGGTGCCGCAGAGCGCCGTATAGAGATTGCGCGGAAGATTCTGCTGATCGAAGCCCAGCGAACTGGTGGAGTTTGCCTGCGGATCACAGTCCACAAGCAGAACGCGATTTTCCATGATAGCCAGAGAGGCGGAAAGGTTGACAGACGTAGTAGTTTTTCCCACGCCGCCTTTCTGGTTGGCAACAGCAATGATTCTGGCCAAGATTCAAGCTCCTTTCCCGATGTCTTTTTTAAATAAACGCAGGGATAGGGAAAAGCAAGAGCGTTTCACGTGAAACATTTACCAGTACTGAGACTCTGTTTCACGTGAAACAGCCATCAACACAGGCTCGCCACTAAAGATGGCATCATAAAATAATAACCTGAATTCATTATTTTTCTGCCCCAGGAGAAATGCAGCAAAAAACATCCGGATAGTCCATCTCATCGCCGGGCACAAAGACATATTTCCCTACAGAGCCTGCAAGCAGAGCTGAACCAAGGCCAACAAGAACCTGCCTTTTCTACGCCGTGATCCGGCCCCAAAAAGCTGCATAAACGTGGTCTTTGCGTTCAGCGCTTGCGTCAGAGCCACGGGGACAAACGCCACTGCTGCCGCGATGGAAATTGCCTTCACCCTGAGGCTCTATTCATCAATTCTTTTTTCCCGCCGCTCTTCAAGCCAGCAGCAAAAAGGGGAGACCTTTCGGTCTCCCCTCAAAGATATCATGCCTCAAGAGAAGGACGGACTGATACGCCGCCTGCCTCTATCAGTGGCCGGTAATGTTGTACTTCTTCAGCTTATACTGCATGAGGCTGCGGGAAATGCCGAGCAATTCAGCAGCATGCGCCTGCACGAAATCAGCGCGAACGAGCGCCCGCTTGATGAGAGCCGCCTCGATCTTGTCCAGCGTATCGGCAAGATTGAGTTCCACGGGCAGAAGGTCCACGGCGCTCTTGAACTGCGATTCCTCGCCGCGGATTTCAGGCGGGAGATCGTCCACACCGATGACCGGGCCGGGCACCATGACCATGCAGCCTTCCAGCACGTTCTGCAACTGCCGGATATTGCCGGGCCACTCGTAGCCGGTAAGATAATTCTGCGCTTCAGGACTGAAGCTTTTGGCGGGAATGCCATTGTCCTCGGCAATCTTTTCCGTGAAGTGCGCAATGAGCAGGGGGATGTCCTCCCGGCGCTCTCTGAGCGGCGGAATATGAATCTGCACCACATTAAGCCTGTAGAACAGATCCTCGCGGAACGTTCCTTCCTCCACCATTTTAGAAAGATCGCGGTTGGTGGCTGCCACAACACGGATATCCACGCTGATGGGCTCAGTGCCGCCCACGCGCTCGAACACCCGCTCCTGCAGCACGCGAAGCAGCTTGACCTGAAGATCCATGCTGAGCTCGCCGACTTCGTCCAGGAACAGCGTACCGTGATCAGCCTGCTCAAAGCGCCCGCGCCGGGTAGCCACGGCGCCGGTAAAGGAACCCTTTTCATGGCCGAAGAGCTCGCTTTCCAGCACGCCCGAGTTGAACGCCATGCAGTTCACCGAAACAAACGGACCTTCCTTACGCGGAGAGCTGAAATGAATGGCCCGGGCCACCAGCTCCTTGCCCGTGCCGGACTCGCCGGTAATGAGCACGGTGGAACGGCTGACGGCCACTCTGTCCACAATGGAGAGCGTGTTCCGTATGGCCTTGGACTTGCCTATGATGTGATGCGTACGGTAGCGCTCCTCCAGAGATTCCTGCAGCAGCTTGTACTGTCGATGCGCCTTGGACAGTTCCACGGCATTGTGAACCGACAGCAACAGTTCATCATTGGCGAAGGGCTTGGTGATGTAGTCGAAAGCGCCGTAGCGCATGGCTTCCACCGCACTTTCAATGCTGCCGAAGGCCGTCATGATGAGCACCGGCAAATCCGGCCAAGACTTCTTGATGCGCTGAAGCACTTCCTTGCCGGTGAGTTTCGGCATCTTCATGTCGGTAATGACGACATCGACTTCCGATTCGTCCAGAAAATGCAGCGCCATTTCGGGATCGTTGAGGGCCGTTACTTCATAACCGGCATCCTTGAGCAGCGCTTCCATGACGATGAGATAGTTCTTTTCGTCATCGATGACGAGAATATGCGAGATATCACTCATGATCGGTTCCTTGATCGGTTTCGGACTTCTGGGCAGGCAGGCTGATGATGATCAGCGCACCGCCCTGGGTGGCATTGGAAAGTCTCATGCTGCCGCCGTGAGAGTCAATGATGGCCTGTACGATGGGCAGTCCCAGCCCTGTGCCGTTGTCTTTAGTGGTGAAGAAGGGATCCATCGCCTTGTTCAGCGCATCTTCGCTGAACCCCGGACCGGTATCGCGGAAGGTAAGCGTGATTCGTCCCTCTCCGGGCAGAGAGCTTTCTATGAAAATTTCTCCCGGGCCGTTCATGGCCTGCTGGGCATTGGCAAGAATATTGTAGAAGGCTCGATACAACAGATCGGCATCGCCGGCCACGGTGAGATCCGGCGTAAGTTTCGTATGGATTTCCACGCCGAGTCGCTGAAATTCGCCGCCCAGAAACGCCATCGCCTTGTTGATGACGTCCTGAATATTCACACTGTCCTGCCGGGGATGTCGGGGGCGGGCATAGTCAAGAAAGTCGTTGACCGTCGTGCCCAGACGGCAGGATTCGTCGTAGATGGCGGAAAGCATGGCCTGCGTGGTGGCGTCTTCCGTCTTATGACGGCGGATGAGAAACTCGGAACTGGAGCGGATGATGCCCAGAGGATTGCGGATCTCATGGGCAATGGAGGCCACCAGGCGCCCCATGCTGGCCAGTTTTTCCGCCTGATGCAGCTGAGCTTCAAGCTGCCGGTTTCTGGCCATGCGACGACTCAACGTGTATTCCGCCTTGCGCGCCACAAAATGCAGAAGAAGGAACAGGATCAGCGTGGAAATGAAAAAGCCGGTAATGATGAGCCACTGCGAACGGATGGTACCGCGATACTGTGGCGTCATGTCCTGCACGATCTCCAGCACGCCGAGTACGGGAACAGGCTGTCCATGCAGGCGCAGCCCCTGAAAATCGGTATCCACGGTCAGGGGGAAAATCGTACGGAGAAGGAAGGTTCCGTTCTCAAGATGCGGCGTGATCAGCGCCTGCGCATAGGGAATGGAGGACAGCACATCAAAGTGATGAGGCTTGCCTTCAAACACCAGCGGAATTCCTGCGGTGTACATGTCGGTACGACGCACTTCCCTCGGATCCGTGGAATAAAGCACGGTATAATGATCGTCGAACATCCGCACGCTTTCCAGCTGAAGACCATGAAGCTGAGACTGAATGACCTCATCCAGCAGCTTGTACTGCGCCGGATTGGAAAGGGCGACACGCCCCGAAGCATAGGTGACGGGCAGCGTGAACTTGCGGAAGATCTGGCGGTTGATGTTGTCGGCCAGCAGCAGGGCGTATTCTTCCTGACTTTCCAGCATGGCCCGGTTCATGGTGCTGCCGATGAAAAGCGTAAGGATGACGCTGGAAATGAGAATCAGCACCAGCGAAATGTAGGAGAAGAACTTCGCCAGACTGAACGGCAGTTTGTTTTCCGTATTGTTCCGACCCGCGTCATCCATGAATATACCTTTGAACATGCCTGTCGCATTCCGGTCGCATGCCCGGAAGAAATGATGGGAAAGGGGGAGGTTTCCGCCTCCCCCTCGCTGTCTGTACAGGTGTCGCCTGCCCCGCACCCCAAAGCATGCCGAACGCGTTTTCTTCAGGCGGTGCAGGCAGGTGCTCGATGAGCTTTTCCGCTCAGACTAGAATTCCATGTGTTCCGACGGAATGGCCGTAAACATAGCCAGTCTGGCGGCATCTTCCTCGGAGCCGGGCATACCCAGGCGCGCACGGGCAAGCTTCTTGCCGTTTTCCACGGCAGGCTGATCCACAGGATTGATACCCATGAGCCAGCCGGTAAAAATGGTGGTCGCCTCAAGAAGCATCATCATCTTGCCGGCAGAGAAGGCGCTGTCGTCAGGCATGTCCAGATGCACTACGGGCACATCCTTCTGCGCCAGCGTGGCACGGGTAGCCAGCGTTTCCGCATCAAGGATGTCTCCGAAGGTATGGCCCTTCAGATACTGCCACTGTTCAGGCAGCTTTGCAGGCATGGGCAGAAGTTCCGTGTTGGCAGGAGAGCTCACGAACAGGCAGATCTTGTCCTTCTGACCGTCAAGGAACATCTGAAGCAGCGAATGCTGATCCGTCACGCCGGTGGCGGGAATGGGCATGGTACCCTTGCCGTCCTTGCCCAGACTTTCGGCCCAGAGCTGACAGAACCAGGGACCGAAGGTAGACCAGGCGGGAATATAGCAGAAGTAGATGACCTGACTCTTGCCCGCTTCGGACATCTGATAGGCCCAGCGGGCCAGCTTCCAGGCAGGATGATCAAGCAGCGTATCGGGATTCTCGGCCAGAGGGCGCCCCACGGAAATCGCACCCTGGATCAGGCCCTTCCAGTCCATGCCGAGGAAGACCGCGGGCACCATGCCCACGGCGGAAAGCACGGAGTAGCGTCCGCCGAGATTATCCGGCACGGGAAGGGAACGAAGCGCGTACTTGTCCACCTCGTCGCGCAGGAAGCCCTTGTTGGCGTCGGTGACGACGAAAAGGTGTTCCTGCCAGGTGCCGGGCAGTTTCGCCTGCAGCCAGGGAAGCACGATGAGGTACTGGGCGATGGTTTCTATGGTTCCGCCGGACTTGCTGACCACGACCACCAGCGTGTCTTCAGGCACCAGCTTGTCCAGATGCTCCTGAAGCCATTCCGGATAAACGTTGTCGGCAATCCAGAGGCAGGGGCCGTCGTAGTTGGGACGGTCCTGACCGGGCGCGAAGGCGCGCTGCAGCGCACGGGGACCAAGCGCGGAACCGCCGATGCCAAGCAGCAGCATATGCTTGAAGCTTCTCAGAAATTCTTCATGAATTTCAAGCTGATGAATAAGATCTTCCGCAAAGGGAAGCGCAAGAAACGGCAGAACCGGCAGCTGCTGCTTCAACTTTTCGATGAAGCGGGAGTCATCGGAAGGCTGGTCGGCAACACCACCCAGCCACGCATGGGCCCAATCAAGTTTCGCCTGAGTCATAAGCACACCATCCGAAAAGAAGTTTGAAACGTTTCATGCGGCCTCGAGGCAGTCGTCATTCCGGCGGATACCGCCGAAGACCTGCGGAGGCAAAGCTCCGGGAGCCTTTCGGAACTCCCGTCAGATCTGCGTTTTTCCGCCGTACAGGGCTTCCTTTATGCGGCTCAGCGCATCCATGAGAATGTCGTCCGACACGGCATAAGAGAGCCGGATGCAGTTCGGATCGCCGAAGGCCTCACCGGGCACGCAGGCCACGCGGGCCTTTTCCAGCAGCATGGCGCACACCGCTTCACCGCTCGACATTTCAGGCGTGAAGAGGGCGCTCACGTCGGGGAACAGATAGAAGGCGCCGCCCGGGCAGTTGCATACCACGCCGGGCCACGAAGCAATTTCCTTCATGGCCATGTCGCGCCTGCGGAGGAAGGAAAGACGCATTTCCTCCACGCAGTCATAGGAGCCGTCCAGAGCTGCCACGGCGGCTTTCTGGGCGATGGAGCACATATGGGAGGTCATCTGCCCCTGCAGCTTGGAGCACTGCTTGATAAGCTCTTCATGAGCCAGCGTATAGCCGACACGCCAGCCGGGCATGGAAAACGCCTTGGAAAGGCCGTTGAGAATGGCGATCTTTTCAGGATACTTTTCCCACCAGTGCGAGGCGCTTACCGGCGCGCCGTCATACACGAGCTGATCGTAAATTTCGTCGGCCAGCACGAAGATGTCATGGGCAAAGCACCATTCCACCAGCGCGTCCACTTCTTCCTGCGTGTAGGCGACGCCCGTGGGATTGGAGGGCGTATTGAGAATCATCATCTTCGTGGCGGGCGTGACGGCCTTTTCCAGATCGGCGGGGCTGATGCGGAATCCGCGGGAGGAATCAGCCTTCACCAGCACGGGATTGCCGCCGGCCAGGCGGATGAGGTCGGGATAACTCGTCCAGTAGGGGCAGGGAAGGAGCACGTCGTCGCCGTCATTGAGCATGACGAAGAGCACGTTGGCCAGCGACTGCTTGCCGCCCGTGGTAAGAATGACGTTTTCCGGAGCGGCGGTAACATGGTACTGACGCTCAAAGTAATGGCAGACCGCCTTGCGCGCATCCATGATGCCGTTGACGGGGGTATATTTGGTGAAATTCTCGTCGATGGCCTTCTTGGCTGCCTCGCAGATATGAAGCGGGGTGGGAGCATCGGGTTCGCCCACGGCCAGACTGGTGACCGCTATGCCGCGGGCCTTCAGGTCGAGGGCCTTGGCATTGATGGCAAGTGTGGCGGAGGGCTTGATCTTTTTCATTCTCTCGGCAAAGTTCATGGTTGCGCTTCCTGGTTGATATGAGCGATAAAAGGCCTGACGGTCATATCAAAGTCTATCAAGTTCAAGAGTGCCTGTAAATTGATGTTTGCCGAGAGAAAGGCCGTACGGCTTCGGTTCGGGGAAATTCTTCCGCCGCTTTGCCGGGCTTTTCCGCCGGACGGAACGAATCCTCCTGCCGGTCGGCATAAAAAAGGGGGCTGCCTTGAAAAAACTGCTGCTGAGCTATCCGGAAGGCTGTCGTGTCGGACGCTTCATCCGCAGGGAGAAGCGCTTTTTCGTGATTGCCGAACTGGACGGACAGGAAGTGACGGCCCATACCAACAATACCGGCACCATGCTCGGCCTGCTGCGTCCGGGACGCCCCGTGCTGCTGTCTCCCGCCACCAATCCCGCACGACGCCTGAAATGGACCGTGGAAGCGCTGGGACTGCCGCAGGGAAACGGCTTTTTCTGGACCGGCGTGAACACCTCCGTACCGAATCGCCTGCTGGCCGCCATGTTTCAGGCCGGGCTGCTTTCCTGGGCAGAGGGATACGACAAGCTGAAGGGAGAAGCCGTGAACGGCGAAAGCCGACTCGACGGGCTTCTCACCGGCCCCGGCCTGCCGGATCTCTGGGTGGAATGTAAAAACGTGACGCTGGTGGAAGACGAGGTAGCCGCCTTTCCCGATGCGGTCACCACACGCGGCACAAAACATCTGCACACGCTCATGCGCCTCACGGCCGAAGGTCACCGGGCCGCCATGCTGTACATCATTCAGAGGCCGGACGGCCGATGCTTCGGAGCGGCGGACTATATAGATCCCGACTATGCCGATGCTCTGCATCAAGCCGCTGAGGCGGGCGTGGAGGTGCATCCCGTCGTGGTTCATGTAAGAGAAGACGGCATTCACTACGGCGGAGAACTCCCGTTCCGGCAGCGCCGCTCATGATCGGAAGGCCGCTCCGTCAGGCCGGACACAAAAACGCGCAAGGCTCTAGGAGAAAACCATGATCAAAAACGCGATCATCGCCGTGCTTTCGGCGGCATGCGTGCTGGCCGCCGGGCTGTACGCGGACCATTCGGCACGGGAAAAGGAAGAAATCAGTCCCGCAGAATACGCAGGGCTTCTGCAGCTTCGCGAGCTGTATCCTTCCGACGTTTACAGGGAAGAGGTGCTTCCGTACGTCAGGCAGGCCTTTGTCGACGGAAAAGTCACGAGAGGCCGCCTGCAGGAACTGGGTGCGAGGCTGAAGGATCTCGGCCCCAGAACGCTGGCGGCTCTGGAGCAGAAAAAGACCAGCGAACGCGTGGCCAACGCCTGGGACGATGCACGGGAAGGCGCCGCCGCCCTCGGTGAAAGCCTGGGACGCCAGATGGGCGAAGCCATGCGCGAACTCGGCGACGCCGTGGAAGGCCTGAAGCCGAAGCGGTCTCCCGAGCAGAACAGGCATCCGGACGGCGTGAGTCTGTAATCAGTATCCGGCAGCCGACCCGTCGCCGCGGGGATCGGACGCTCCCTGCAGAACGCCGCTTTCCGGATCAATGCGTATGGCTCCGGCATGGCCCATGACGTCGGTGTAGGACTGTACCCGGCTGACTACATGACCCCGGCGGGCCAGCTCTTCCGTGACGGCTTCGGGTATGCGGCCTTCAAACTTCACGTCGTTGGAAGAAGCGCCCCAGGTACGGCCGTAGAGCCAGCGGGGAGCCGTCACGGCCTCCTGCACAGACAGACCGAAGTCCACCACGCGGGTCACAATGGCGGCCTGCGTCTGAGGCTGCCCCTCGCCGCCCATCGTTCCGTACACGAGAAAAGGTCGGCCGTCTCTGAGCAGCATCGCCGGATTGAGCGTATGCATGGTGCGCTTTCCGGGTTGCAGGCAGTTCACATGATCCGGGTCCAGCGAGAAAAAGCTGCCGCGGTTCTGCAGAAGAACGCCCGTACCGGCCGGAACGATGCCCGACCCGAAGTCGTGATAAATGCTCTGGATGAGGGAGACGGCATTGCCTTCCGCATCCACGGTTCCCAGCCATACGGTGTCGCCCTTGGGATCGAGCAGGGCATGATCTCTTCCGGCCTCGTGCATGCGTATGCGGGCCGCCTGCGCACGGCCATGACGTTCGGAAAGAAGGTCCGCCAGCGGCACGGACACGAAATCGGGATCGGACAGATAGCAGTCCCGGTCGAGAAACGCTTCCTTGGTGGCCTCGATGAGAACATGATAGTAGTCGACGCTGCCTTCTCCAAAAGCGGCGACATCAAAATTCTCAAGAATATTCAGAATTTCGAGAGACGCCATTCCCTGGCAGTTGGGCGGAAGGTTGCAGGCTTCATAGCCGCGGTACTTCACACGAATGGGCTTCACCCATTCGGCCCTGTGCGCGGCAAAGTCCTCACGCGTGATCAGCGCGCCGTGCGCTTCCAGTTCCGCAGTCATGGCTGCCGCCACATCTCCGGCATAAAAGACCCCGGCGCCGCCTTCCGCCACGGCTTCGAGCGTGGCGGCAAGATCAGGCTGACGCAGAATGTCGCCTGCGCGCAAGGGCGCGCCGTCTTTCATGAAGATGCGGGCAAATTCGGGAAAACGCTGAAGTTTTCGCTGCACATCATCCGCCGTTGACGCGTTGATTGCGCTCCAGCGGGCCAGCGAGGAGCTGACGGGAAAGCCGTTCGCCGCATAATGCAGGGCCGAGGCAAAAAGCTCGCGCCACGGCATGCGCGTTCCGAGCGCGGAACGGCTGAAGGCATAAGCCTCCCCCCAGCCGGAAACCGCGCCGGGAACGGTATTGGCGGCAAGATAGCCCCTCGGAGGGATGCTCTTCAGACCTTTGGAAGCATAAAAGTCGCGCGTAGCCCCGGAACCGGCCCGGCCGCTTGCATTCAGCCCCTTCAGTTCACCAGCCCGGGCGTCATAGATAAGCCAGAAATTATCTCCGCCGGGCGTGCACATCTGAGGATAAACCACAGCCAGCGTGACGGCGGCCACAATGGCGGCGTCCACGGCATTGCCGCCCCGACGAAGGATATCCAGACCCGCCTGCGTGGCCAGATGATTGGGCGTGGTCACCATGCCGCGCATGGCCATAGGATTGAGACTCTGAGAAAGGGTATCGCAGTAGACAGGGCGGCGCATCATGACGGAACACTCCGAAAGCCGTGCCGTAAAACACGGGAAGAGGAACGAAACGGGCCTCGGATCCGAAAAGAGGCACCCATGACAGGGTAAACGGTTACGAAAATTTGTCCATGCCCGCTTGGCGAAAAACACACGCCCGGCCTAATCGCCGCCCCGTGCCGCTTTTCCCTGACGAACACGGAGAAAGATTCAACAGAAAAGGCCCGTCAGAGACGGGCCTTTTCTCTACCTGCACAAGGAAGCGGCTACGCTTCTTCGTCCAGTTCTCTTGTATACTTGCACTTGGGATTGGGGCAGGCCAGATGACGCCCTCTGGCTCGCGTGCTCTTCATGACCAGAATGGGAGACTCGCATTCCGGGCAGGGTTCCGCCACGGGCCAGTCCCATACCGCGTAGTCGCACTGCGGATACTGATCGCAGGAATAGAACAGCTTTCCCTTGCGGGAGCTTTTTTCCACCAGCTTTCCCTTGCCGCATTTGGGGCAGGCCACGCCGGTGGAGAAAGGCGCGGCATAGTCGCATTCAGGATACCGGGAGCAGCTCAGGAAGCGGCTGCCCGTGCGGGACTGCTTGAGGATCACATCGGCGCCGCACTTGGGGCAGGTGCCCACCTTCTTGTGTTCTTCCTTCGGGCGCTCCTGAGGAATGATCCGTCCCTTTTCATCACGGGTGAAGTTGGTGGTGTAACGGCACTCGGGGTAGCCGGTACAGGCCAGAAACTCTCCGCTCTTGCCGAATTTCACCACGAGCGGCTTGCCGCATTCCGGACAGGGAACATCCGTGGTGAGTCCGCCCTTGACGGGAGCCATGTTCCTGGCCGCCGCTTCCAGCGTGGGATTGAAGTCTTTGGAAAAGTCCTTCATGAGATCCACCCAGCCGAGTTCGCCGTCGGCCACCTTGTCGAGATTGTTCTCCATCTCGGCGGTGAAACCCACGTCCATGAGTCTGGCGAAGTGATCGCGCAGCTGCGAGCAGACCACCTTGCCCAGATCCGTGGGCACGAAATGCTTGTCCTCCAGACGGACGTATTCTCTGTCCTCAATGGTGGATATGATGGTGGCATAGGTGGAAGGACGGCCGATGCCCCTTTCTTCCAGCTCGCGCACGAGAGATGCTTCCGTGTAACGCGGCGCAGGCTGGGTGAACTTCTGTTCCTTTTCCAGCTTCTGCAGCGTCACCACTTCTCCCTCACGAAGCGCAGGAAGCGCGCTTTCCTCTTCCTCCACGGAGCGGGGCATCACGGCAAGGAAGCCGGGGAACAGCAGCCTTTCGCCCTTCGCCTTCCACTGGCCCGGTCCGCAGGTGAGCGTAACGGAGGTATCGTGATAAGTGGCCGCCGCCATCTGCGAAGCGACAAAACGGCACCAGATGAGATTGTAGAGGCGGTACTGATCGGACGAAAGAAATTCCTTCACGTCCTCGGGCGTCAGCGTAACGTCGACGGGACGTATGGCTTCATGGGCATCCTGAGCCGAGGTCTTGCCCTTGAAGGAGCGTCCCTTGCCGCCGGGTGCCATGTAGTCCTTGCCGAAGCGCTGCTCCACATACTCTGCGGCGCTCTTCTTAGCCTCGTCGGCGATGCGCACGGAGTCGGTACGCATGTAGGTGATGAGCGCCGTGGTTCCGCGTTCGCCGAGCTCTATGCCTTCATACAGGCGCTGAGCCGTGGACATGGTACGCTTGGAAGTGAAGCCGATGCGCTGGTTGGCCGTCTGCTGCAGCGTGGACGTGGTGAAAGGCGGCAGCGGGCTGCGGGAACGTTCCTTTTCCTCAACCTGTGAAACCACGAAGGGCTGCCCGGCCATGGCCTCTTCCATGGCGTCGGCCGCGGCCTTGCTGGCAATGAGAATCTTGCGGCCGCTCTTTTCCTTGTCGCCATCGCCGTTGCCGGAAAGCTCCTTCAGCTTTTTGGCAAAACTCGTTTCGATTCTGGCAAGCTCGGCCTTGAAGGGCGGAGGCGTGGCTCCGGCGAGCAGCGCGCGGAACGTCCAGAATTCCTCGGGCACGAAGGCAAGGCGTTCCTCCTCACGCTCCACGATGAGCCTGAGCGCCACGGACTGCACGCGCCCCGCGGAAATGCCGCGCTTCACGGTTTTCCAGAGCAGCGGAGAAATCTTGTAGCCCACGAGACGGTCGAGCACGCGGCGGGCCTGCTGGGCGTCGAACAGATTGGGATTGATGTCGTGCGGATGCTCCAGAGCGTTCTTCACGGCCTTGGCCGTGATTTCGTTGAACTGGATGCGCTTGATGTTCTTCGCCTTGTTGCCGATGACCTCGGCGATGTGCCAGGCTATGGCTTCCCCTTCGCGGTCGGGGTCGGGAGCAAGATAAACGGTATCGGCCTTGGCCGCCGCTTCCTGCAGATCGCGAACCACCTTTTCCTTGCCCTTGATGATTTCATAGTGAGGGGCAAAATCATGGGCTTCATCCACGCCGATTTCTCTGGTGGGCAGATCGCGTATATGACCTACGCTGGCCTGCACCATGTATTTGTTTCCCAGAAATTTCTTGATGGTCTTCACCTTGGCCGGCGATTCCACGATAATCAGATCCTTGCCCATATCTCGCTCACAAGTAGAAATTTCAACGGTAGGAACGCTTCCGTCGTCAAGGAACATACGTAAAACAGGTGGAGCGTCAAGTCCCGGAAGGGGCAAATGGCGCATTTATGCCGCCGTCTGCCCCTTCACGCAGGGGAAAAACGCCCTCTTTTCCGAGCCCCTTCAGAAGAGTTCCGCCATGTCGGCCTTTGCATCGAAAACAATGCGCTCCGGCCCGAGACCGAGCGCTCTCCAGCGCTCCTTCAGCGCACCCCGATCGCCGTACATGAACCCCTGACAGGATCCCGGCAGCACAAGGCGTTCCGGAGTCCGGCCGAGGCGGGCAACGGCGTCCTCCGTTGCCAGAAGAAGCGCTTCCGCCTGAATGAGCGCGCCGAGCGCAGGATGCCGCGGCCCGGCAAGAAGAACGGCGTCGAAAGCCGGTTCCGGCGCTACCGACAGGCGGATGACGGGAATCTGCTGCTGCCAGGCAAGGCAGAGCGCCCGTCCGAGCGTCCGGACGGTCTGTTCCGTCGTCCACGGAGCAAAGGATCCTTCCCGGAACCACCGGGCAAGCACGGTACCGTCCGGCACAAGGCACGGATAGAAGCGAAGGCAGGCGGGACAGAAGGCAAGAGCCCTGCGCACGTCTTCCAGAAACACCTCCGGGCTGCTGCCGGGCATGCCGGGAAGAAGCTGAATGCCGAGCTGAAGACCGGCATCGGATACGGCACGGCATCCCGCGGCGGCTTCCCGTCCGTCGTAGCCCCGGCGGGAAAGCTGAAGAGCATGGTCGTCGAAACTCTGAATGCCGAGTTCCACAAGACTTATGCCGGCAGCGGCAATCTCCTGCAGCACGGCGGGAGCAAGGGCATCCGGCCTGGTGGAGCAGCGGGCGCGCGTAATGCGCTTTTCCCGGCGCATGCGCTCCAGAAATGCAAGGCACAGACGGCGATTCTCAGGAGGCAGCGCGGTGAACGTGCCCCCGTAGAAGGCCAGTTCCCGCTCCTCTCCCGGAGCACAGGGCGCAAAATCCGCCAGTTCCAGGGCCGCCCGGGCAAGAACGGCCGGGATTCCCTCTGCTGCGGACTGCCCGGTCTGCCGATCCTGCGCACAGTACACGCAATGCCCCGGACAACCGAGAAAAGGAAGGAAAACCGGAAAGATGCGACCCGTTCTCTTTCTATGAAAGGCCGTGGAAAAACGAACGGAAAAATCACGTTTTCCGACAGAATGAAGCCGAATCTCTGACATTTTTCTTCCTCGGGAGAAAAGCTCTTGATGTTCTAATCAGTTGCGCTTAGGATGACAAGGTATCCCCCGTGTTAAAAACACGGGAGGTCACTGGAGGTCTGTACTGATATGTCTGAAGAAAAGTGTATTTTCTGCCTCATTGCCCATGGGGACATTCCCTGTGCAAAAGTATATGAGGATGAAAGCGTTCTGGCATTTCTCGATCTTTCTCCCGTCCATCCCGGTCATACACTTGTGATTCCCAAGGCGCATTACAAGGATATGCTTGAAGTGCCCTGCGAACTCGCTCCCGCTGTTTTTTCAGCGCTGAAAAAGGTCGGAGCAGCCGTGATGAAGGCTACCGGAGCTACAGGATTCAATGTAATGCAGAATAACGGATTATCTGCAGGACAGACCATGTTTCACATTCACTGGCATATCATTCCCCGTTTCGACGGGGATGGCCTCGGCGTATGGGAGCAGGGGAAATATCCCGACGCCGCAGCCATGCAGGCCATGGCCGCAAACGTGGCCGAGTGTCTGGAACAGTAATCCGTATCTGGAAGGAATGGCAGGAGGAAAACATGAACAAGGCTCTTACCAAGGCTGACATTGTGGAAGCGGTATACAATGACAAGAATCTCGGCCGCAATCGTGCGGAAGTGAAGAATATCGTTGAAAATCTGCTTTCTCTGATGAAGCAGGCCATCAAAAAGGATGATGCCCTTCTGATCAGCGGTTTCGGCAAGTTTGAAGCCTATGACAAAAACGCCCGCAAGGGACGCAACCCCCAGACCGATGAATCCATCACGCTGCCGCCTCGCAAGGTGGTGGTCTTCCGCCTCTCCCGCAAGTTCCGCATGGAACTCAACGGAGGCGAGGAAGCCTAGTCACGGGGCGGTGTCCCATGCAAGAAGGGCCTGCAAATGCAGGCCTTTTTTCGTATCTGAAAGGGGCGCGTTCCTCCCCTCTTACTGTACTCCCCCTTCTTTTTGAGCTATAAGCGATCACGAGTCCGCAACGCGTTCCGTCCTGCGGACGAACCATCAGTCCGGCCGAAGCCGCCGGAGTACCGGGGGAACAACATGCCAGTTTCCGTTCTTGACGCTGCCGCATGGTCGGCAAGACTCATGGAGCTGCCGCGCCGCGGCGCAGCAAACGTCACAGCCTTCTACGAGCACCGCATGGGAGCCATCTGCAAGGATCCCCGTCTGCTTCTGGTGCCGCTCGACGATCACATGGTGCATCGCGGAGACGCCATTTTCGAGAGCCTTTCCTTTCTTGAAGGCCGTATCGTTCAGCTCGACGCGCACCTTGAGCGCATGAAGCACTCCGCCTCCGTGCTGGACCTGGAGCCGCCCTGCCCCTGGGAGGAAGTACGGCAGATCATCATCGAAGTGGCAAGGGCCGGCGGCGAACCTTGCGGCGGACTCAAGGTTCTGCTCGGCCGCGGCTGCGGCGGTCTGGGCGTCGATCCTGCGGAATGCCCGGAAAGCAGCCTGTACATGGTGGCCACGAAGGGGCATCCGCTCCCCGAATCCTTCTGGCAGAAGGGCCTGACCGCGGCAAGAAGCGCCATTCCCGCCAAGCAGGAGTGGATTGCGAAAATCAAGTCCACCAACTACCTCGCCAACGCCCTCATGGCCAGAGAGGCCCGGGAAAAAGGCGTGGACGTGACCTTCTCCTTCGACGAAAACGGCCTTCTGGCCGAAGCGGCCATTGCCAACGTGGCCATGGTGGACAAAGAAGGCCGCATGCTCATGCCCGAGTTCCGCAGAGCGCTTCCGGGCACTACGTCCATTCGGGCCATGGAGCTGGCCAAAGCGTTCATGCCCGTAGTTCTCACTGATATCACAGAAGAAATACTGGAACAGGCTTCCGAGATTCTGGTACTTGGTACTACATGCGAGTGCGTGGCGGTCACGCACTACAACGGCAAGCCTGTAGGCGACGGCCGTCCCGGTCCCATAGCGGACAGGCTGCGCCATCTGCTGCATGACGCTCTTGTGACCGGAGGCGTGCCGTTCCTCGAATGATCAACAAGTGAGGAACTTATGCGCATCAAAACTCTGTTCACCGTTTTTTGCTGTGGTATTCTTCTGGCTCCCGCAATGGCTCTTGCCGCCGACGCTGCTCCCGCTCCCAAGGCGAAGCAGACCGTCGCCGATACCCCCTTCGTGATCGTGGCTCCCAGCGAGGAAATCGTGGTCACCTTCCCCCTGTTCCTCGTGGAACGCGGCATCGTGGAGAGCGTGGACGTGAAGAACGGCACCTTTACCCTCAAGGATAAGGAAGGAACCGTGTCCACCATCAAGGTCACGGATAACACCCTGGTCGAAAACGTGTATGCCGACATCTTCACCTGGGAAACCAAGAAGGGCATCAATGACCTGAAGAAGGGCGACAAGGTCCGCGCCCGCGTGTTCCCGGCCGACGAAGGTCAGCCTGAATCCGCCATTTCCCTGGATGTGTATAAGTTCTAACGTCTCCGTCTGACGGCGTCCGGCCGGAACCGCCCTCCCCGAGGTCCGGCCGCACGTCAGGCGCAGACTCCGAGCGTGTCTGTCTTCCCGGTTGTTTTTGCGGCCCCGATCGCCGCTCATCAGAAGAGCCGGATCACCTGAGTACGGTGATCCGGCTCTTCTTCTTAACATGACTCAGCGAAACGGAAAAAGAACATGACTCAGCGAAACGGAAAAAGATCCGCTATCCGTTCAGCAGTCTGGCTCTCCATGCCTTCGTCGTGTTGACGAGCAGCTGGGAAATGGTCATCGGACCGATGCCGCCGGGCACGGGCGTGATGGCCGAGGCTATGGGCGCGACATTGTCGTAATCCACATCACCGCAGAGCTTGCCGTCTTCGCCGCGGTTGATGCCCACGTCGATGATGACGGCGCCGGGCTTGACCATGTCGGCCGTAACAAAGCGGGCCTTGCCGAGCGCGGCAATGATGATGTCGGCCTCACGGCAGACGGCGGCCAGATCGGGCGTACGGGAATGACACATGGTCACGGTGGCGTTGTAGTCGCGGCTGCCGAGCATGAGCGCTATGGGGCGGCCAACAAGATTGCTGCGGCCTATGACCACGGCCTTCTTGCCGCTCACGGAAATATGATAGTGGTCAAGCAGCGCGAGAATGCCCGCCGGCGTGCAGGGACGAAGACCGGGCACGTTCATGGCGACGCGGCCCTGATTGACGGCAGTAAGTCCGTCCGCATCCTTTTCGGGACTGATGGCGTCGATGCAGGGACGGGCGTCGAGCCCCGCAGGCAGCGGCAGCTGCAGCAGAATGCCGTCTATGGCCGGATCGGCGTTGAGACCGGCAATGAGTTCCTCAAGCTCCTGCTGGGAAATGGAGGCCGGTCTGCGGCAGGAAATCGTGTCGATGCCCGCATCGGCGCAGGCCTTTTCCTTGTTGCGCACATAGACCTGGGAGGCAGGATCCTCGCCCACCAGAATGACCGCAAGACAGGGGGCGCGTCCGGCCTTTTCCCTGTCTCTTTCTATTTCCTCACGCAGAGCGGCGCGTATGGACGCCGCAGTGGCCTTGCCGTCGAGAATCATGGGCTCTTCCTCCTTTCGTCCCGAAGGACGCATGCGTTAGCGATGGACGACGCTGCGCGGACGCGTTCCGTCGGCCTGACTGAGCAGACCGTCCTTTTCCATCTGTTCCACGAATCGCGCCGCACGGTTGAAGCCGATGCGGAAACGCCGCTGAAGCAGGGAAATGGATACCTTGCCGTTTTCCAGAACGAACTGCACGGCTTCGGCGTAAATGGGATCGTCCACAATGTCGTTGCCCCGGGATGCGGGCTGACCGAAATCCTCGGAGGCGTCGTCGGCATCGTCGTTGCCGAATTCCGCAAAATCGATCTTGTAGTTCGGCGGCTGCTGGCTCTTCCAGTATTCCACCACGGCGGACACTTCCTCATCGCTGACGAAGGCGCCGTGCAGGCGCTGAATCATGCCGCCGTTGGGCTTGAACAGCATGTCGCCCATGCCGAGCAGCTTCTCCGCGCCCGCGCCGTCCAGAATGGTGCGGGAGTCCTGTCCGCTGGTCACCTTGAAGGCGATGCGGCAGGGGAAGTTGGCCTTGATGATGCCCGTCACCACGTCGACGCTGGGGCGCTGCGTGGCGATGATGAGATGAATGCCCGCGGCACGCGCAAGCTGCGCCAGGCGCACGATACTGCCTTCCACTTCCTTTCTCTTCACCATCATAAGGTCGGCAAGCTCGTCCACGATGATGACAAGGAACGGCATGTTGGAAAGGTCTTCCGGCTCGCCGGTTTCAGCGTCCACCGGCACGGCTCCCCCTGCCTCCACTTCGGCTCTCAGGCGGGCCTGACGGTCGTTGTAGCCGGTGATGTTGCGCACCTTGACCTTGGAGAACAGGGAAAGGCGGCGGTTCATCTCGTCGATGGCCCAGAGCAGCGCATTCTTGGTGAGATCCATGTCCGTGACCACGGGATGCACGAGATGCGGCAGATCCGCGTACATGGAAAGTTCCACGCGCTTGGGGTCCACCAGGATCATCTGCACTTCGTCGGGGCGGGCACGGTACAGAAGGCTGAGAATGATGGCATTCAGGCAGACGCTCTTACCTGCGCCGGTGGCGCCGGCCACCAGAAGATGCGGCATCTTGGCAAGGTCTGCGGAAACGGGACGTCCTCCGGTATCCTTGCCCAGAGCCACGGTCAAAAGCGACTTGGCCTGACGGAAATTCTCGTTCTCCACGATTTCACGGAAATGCACGGTGGAACGCTTTTCGTTGGGCACTTCCACGCCCACGGTGTCGGTTCCCGGCACGGGAGCCTGCATACGCACGGCCACGGCCTTGAGCGACATGGCAAGATCGTTGGCAAGATTGGTGATGCGCGTGGCCTTGACGCCGGGCGCAGGACGCACTTCAAACATGGTCACCACGGGGCCGGGCGTGATGCGGGCCAGAGTGGCATGCACATTGAAATTCTTGAGGCAGGTGATGAGGGCGTTGCCCTGCCTGGCAAGGGTCGCCTCGTCGGGCCTGCTGGCAAGATCCTCCTCGGGCAGAGGGGACAGAAGATCCATGGGCGGCAGCGTCAGTTCCCTGCGCTTCGGCAGAACCGGCGCGGGGGGGGCGGGCACGGGAGCCGGTTCCAGCTCTCTCTGCATGGCCATGGCTCCGGCCACGGCCGTATCCACGGAAGCGTAGGCGGCATCCTTCGGGGCCGCAGATGCCGCGGGGGCTGCCGCCGTATATCCCGTAGACGCCGCGGAAGATGCGGGCGCTGCTGTGAAAGAAGGAGCCGGAGTCGCGGTCTGGGCGGAAGAGGAGGAAAAAGGCGCCGATGAAAACGAAGGCGCAGGAGAAGGCGCAGCATGAACCGAGGGATCAGCCACGCGGACGGGCGCATCCTGCACGGCGGCATCTCCGAAATGGGGAAGCTCCACGCTTTCCACGACGGGGCTTTTCTCCTCCACGGGAGAAGCCGTCATCATCGCGGGAAAATCGTCGACGGAAGAGAAGTCGGATACGGAAATCGCCGCCAGCGCCGACGGAGGAAGACTGTCAGGCTCCGCGCTCTGCACGGGCTCGACCACGGGCGTCGTCGCCGGAACCTCCGGGGCGGCGGGCGCTGCAGCCGGGGCCGGAGCGACCGGAGTCACCACGGGATCATCCAGTTCAAGAATGAACTCAGACTCCTCAACTGTCGGAACCGGCTTCACCTCTTCAACGACCGGAGCGGAGGATGCCTTCACTTCCACGGCAAGGCGCACCTCGGGCAGAGGTTCCTCGACCGAAGAGGCCGACATCTCGGCAGGCTCCGGCTTTTCGACAGGAAGAACAGGTTCAGCAGGCTGCTCTTTCTTAATGGAAGAAACGCCGTTATCCGCAGGCATGAGATCATCCGTACGGATGTCGAGCACGACATCTTCCGGCTCCGTGTCTTCCCCGTGTTTTCCTCCCGTGACGATATCAAGCACAGGCCGGGGCCGGGACGTCCTGCCGTCTCTGTTCTTCATGCGGGCGACGGTGCCGGACAGATTGCGCAATGCCGCCGGAAGACGGGGCACGGGCAGCTCAAAGGTGGTTCCGAAGGAGGGAATCTTCCGGATGATCCACGATGCCAGCGCGGCAATGAGCGCCAGCCACGAAATGCTGAAGGAAAGCTCCATCGCCACGAGAAATACGAAGAGCCACAGCAGAAAGGAACCGGAAGGACTGAAGAATATCAGGGAAAAGGCGGCAAGCCACTGGCCGGCAAGACCGCCGCCGTGAATGCCGTGCAGACTGATGTCGAAGGTGGCGACCGTTACGAGAACGCAGGCGAAAAGCAGAAGATATCCCACCCAGCGGTACCACTTGAGCACCAGCCAGCGGGAAACAAGCCCCGCCCCCACGGCAAGGAAGAAGATCACCCACAGAAAGGAGCCGAGTCCGAAGCAGTCCACCAGAAAGCCGGAAAGATACGCTCCGAACAGTCCGGCGGCATTGTGCACGGAAGAGGCGTCCATGCTGACGGCCTGATTGAAGGTGGGATCACCGGCATGATAGCTCCAGAGACTGAGCAGCATGAGCAGACCGCAGAACAGAAAAAGCAGTCCGAGCAGTTCGCGTACCAGCCTGTGTCCGTACATGATGATCCCCTTCTACGTGCAGCCGTGCTGCCTGAAAAACGCCGCGGAAAGTATTTTTCCGCAGAAAAAGGAAACGCTGCCGGAAGGGCGAAAAACGTCCTGCCGGCAGCGCGAATGAAAAGGACGCGAATTAGTCGCGGCCGAGATATTCGCGGGTGCGGGTATCGACCTTGACGCGATCGCCTTCGTTCACGAAAATCGGCACCTGGATGACCACGCCGGTTTCGAGGGTGGCGGGCTTGGTCACGTTG
>USBZ01000020.1 GCA_900553065.1 uncultured Desulfovibrio sp.
TTTTTTAATTATATATGAAATGGAATCTTTATTAATAATATAATTGAATCGAAAGAGGCTGTATTATATATCGCAAGGAAATTAGACGTTGTTATTATGGTCTTCAAAGGGCAGTCTGCTGCTTTGTGCAAAAAGAGCTGCCGGTACTGAACGGATATACGGTGTAAGGCATGGCCGGACGCCATGCCCGCATCCTGTGTTCAGGACATCTAAACGGAAATCCGCCCGGATTTTCGGGAATGAAGGTCTTCCATGCTAAAGATTCAGCCTGTCATACTTTGCGGCGGCTCCGGTACCAGACTGTGGCCCGCTTCCCGAACCAGGTATCCCAAGCAGTTCATGCTTCTTGGCAACGGCAGCACGCTGTTCAAGGAAACGCTCCGAAGAACGGAGTGTCTGGAAGAAACCAGGCCGCCCATCATTGTCAGCAATGACGCCTGTCGATTCTTCGTCACAGCGGCTCTGGGAGAGGAGGGACGAGAAGGGACCGTCATTCTTGAGCCGCAGAGCCGCAATACGGCTCCGGCCATAGCGCTGGCGGCGTGCTCGGCGCTGGAGAACGACGATGCGCTCCTGCTGGTGCTGCCATCGGATCATAAGTTCGAACATCCGGAAATTTTCTGCCGTGCGGTGGAAAAGGCACGGGGGGCGGCGGAAAGCGGACTGCTCGTCACCTTCGGCATATCGCCGTCGTCGCCCGAGACCGGATACGGATACATCCGCAAAGGCGAGGCTCTGCCGGACGACGGCGTGTTCCGTGTTTCAAAATTTCTGGAGAAACCGGAGAAGGACGCGGCGGAAGCCATGCTGTCGGAAGGCGGATACTACTGGAATTCCGGCATCTTTTTCTTCCGGGCCTCCGCCTTCATGAAGGAACTTGAGACGTTTGCGCCGGATGTCTGGCGGGCCGCCTCTTCGGCATGGAGCGAACGCCGGACGGATCTTTCCTTTATTCGCCCGGGACAGAGTTTCTGTCAGTCTCCGGCCATTTCCATCGACTATGCCGTGATGGAGCATACAGACAGGGCCGCCGTTGTTCCCGTGGACTGCGGCTGGAGCGATCTCGGCTCCTGGGAGGCCTTCTATGAGATAACTCAGAAGGATCAGTTCGGGAACGCCTGCGAAGGCGACGTGATCACGGAAAATGCGCGCAACTGCTATCTGCGCAGCTCCGGCAGACTGATAGCCGCTCTGGACGTGCATGATCTGGCCGTGGTGGAAACCAGAGACGCCATTCTCGTGACGGACAGACGCCGCTCGCAGGACGTCAGGCATGTGGTGGAAAAGCTGAAGCTGGAAAAGCGTCCGGAGTCCGACATTCATCTCAAGGTCTACCGCCCCTGGGGCAGCTACGAAACGCTGGTCATGTCCGACCGTTTTCAGGTGAAGCGCATCGTGGTCAGCCCGGGTGAGGAGAATTCGCTCCAGATGCACTATCACCGGGCCGAACACTGGATCATCGTGAGCGGCACGGCGGAGGTCATTATCGGCGATGAGGTGCATCTTCTTACGGAAAACGAGTCGATCTATGTTCCTCTGGGCATGCGGCACAGAATAAAGAATCCGGGCACGATTCCTCTTGTTTTCATTGAGGTGCAGTCCGGCGCCTATCTGGGAGAGGACGACATCGTGCGTCTTCAGGATCACTACGGCCGTGCCGATGCGGAGGCCCGGGCATGAATCTTTCCTGCTTCAAGGCGTATGACATACGGGGACGCTTTCCCGACGTGCTGAATGAGAATATGGCGTGGCTTGTCGGCCGTGCCTTTGCGGAAGAGTTTTGTCCGAAGCGCGTGGTCATCGGCCACGATGCCCGGCTGTCCGGCCCTGCACTTTACCGTGCGCTCGGGGAGGGCCTGCTCGATGCCGGAGTGGACGTGACGGGCACAGGCCTGTGCGGCACGGAAGAAATATATTTTGCCGCATTTGCCGAGGGATTCGACGGCGGCATCATGGTAACGGGCAGTCACAACCCGGCCGATGAGAACGGATTCAAGCTGGTGCGCGGGGGAGCCGTGCCTGTAAGCGGCGATTCCGGGCTTTTTGCCATGCGCGAGCACATAGCTTCTGGCCGGGCGTTTCCGCAGAGGGAACGGGGCCGTTTTTCCGAGGCAAGTTTTCGGGACGACTATGTGGAACATCTCATGAGCTATGTCCGGCCGGAAACACTGCGTCCTTTCCGTATTGTGGCCGATGCCGGAAATGGAACGGCCGGTCTTGTGATGAAAAAGCTCGCGGAGCGACTTCCCTTCGATATCGTGCTCATCAACGGGGAGCCGGACGGAACCTTTCTGGACGGCGTTCCCAATCCGTTGCTGCCGGAAAAGCGTGCTCGGACGGCCCGGGCCGTGCTCGAGTACGGGGCCGACTTCGGCATTGCCTGGGACGGCGATTTCGACCGCTGCTTCTTCTATGACTCCCAGGGGCGCTTTATCGAGGGCTACTATCTTGTCGGCATGATCGCTCAGGCGCTTCTGGAAGAGCATCCCGGGGCAAAGATCATTCACGATCCCCGTCTGATCTGGAATACGCAGGCCGTGGTCGAGGCTTCGGGCGGCGTAGCCGTGGAGTCCAGAACGGGGCACGCCTTCATCAAGGAACGCATGCGGGCTGAAAACGCACTCTACGGCGGCGAGATGAGTGCTCATCACTACTTCCGCCGCTTTGCCTACTGTGACTCCGGCATGATTTCCTGGCTTCTTGTGGCGCAGCGTCTCAGCTCTTCAGGCATGACGCTGGCTGAATGCGTGGAAGACAGAATGAAGGCCTTCCCCTGCAGCGGCGAGATCAATTCCCGGGTGCAGGATGCCCGCGTCGTCATGGAAAGCGTGGAGCGTCGTTACTGCGTTATGCCGCAGGCCTCTCTTTCGCATATCGACGGCCTTTCCGTGGCCTTTCCCGAATGGAGATTCAATCTCCGCCCTTCCAATACGGAACCGGTGCTTCGGCTCAATGTGGAGAGCCGGGGCGATGAGAATCTCATGAAAGCAAAAACCGAAGAACTGCTGGCCATGATCCGCCAGTAAGGAGAACAGACATGAAACGCGCTCTTATTACCGGCATCACCGGACAGGACGGCTCCTATCTTGCGGAATTTCTGCTGGAGAAGGGATATGAAGTGCACGGCATGGTCAGGCGTTCCGCCACGGAAAGGAGGGAGCGGATCGTGCACCTGGAGGGAAATCCCCATGTGCATCTGCACTACGGGGATCTTGCCGATTCGTTGAGCATTGTCCGCATCATCGGCCTGGTTAAGCCGGATGAAATCTACAATCTTGCGGCGCAGAGCCATGTGAAGGTCAGCTTTGAAGTGCCGGAGTATACGGCCGACGTCGTGGCCACGGGAGTGCTGCGCGTGCTCGAAGCCGTACGACTCTGCGGGCTTGAAAAAAGCTGCCGCATTTATCAGGCATCCACGTCCGAGCTGTACGGCAAGGTGGAGGAGTGCCCGCAGAACGAGAATACGCCCTTTCATCCCTATTCGCCGTATGCCGTGGCCAAGCAGTACGGCTTCTGGATCACGAGGGAATACCGCGAAGCCTACGGCATGTACGCCTGCTCCGGCATTCTGTTCAATCATGAATCCGAGAGAAGGGGAGAAACCTTCGTTACCCGCAAGATCACGCTGGCTGCGGCCCGCATTGCCGCAGGCCTTCAGGACAGGCTTCTGCTCGGCAATCTTTCCGCATTGCGCGACTGGGGCCATGCCCGAGACTATGTGGAGTGCATGTGGCTCATTCTGCAGCAGGATACGCCGGAGGATTTCGTCATTGCCACGGGCGAGCAGCATTCCGTGCGTGAATTCTGCACGCTGGCGTTCCGCGAAGCGGGCATTGAACTGGAATTTCGCGGGGAGGCGGAGAAGGAAGTCGGTATCGACAAAGCCGACGGCCGGATTCTGGTGGAGGTTTCTCCCGAGTTCTACCGGCCGACGGATGTTGTGAATCTGTGGGGTGATCCGACAAAGGCTCGTACGAAGCTGGGCTGGAATCCTACGAAGACGCCGTTCGAGGAACTGGTGAGGCGCATGGTCCGCCACGATATGGAACTCGTGAAGCGCGAGGCGGAGCTTGGGGCATGATTACCTTTCTTAAGCCGGATTTTTCCTTTTCCGACGAACGGGGCTTTCTGGTGCAGCTGTGCCGCGACGGCTGGAAGCAGATCAACGTAAGCGGCTCCTCCGCAGGAACGAGGCGCGGCGGGCATTACCACAAGAACAACAGGGAAGCGTTCTTCGTGGTTGAGGGCCGCATCGACATGGAACTTGAACGGCAGGGTGAGCGACGTACCTGTTCCGCCGGCAGGGGAGAATTTTTCGTCATTGATCCGTATGTGGCGCATACCTTCTTTTATCCCGTGAACACCGTCACGGTGGCCATGTACGACAAGGGCGTGGAGAACCCGGACGGCTCGAAGGACATTCATGCTTTGTGAGGTGCGGCCATGTATGTGGTTATAGGCGCGGGCGGTTTTCTCGGAAATTATCTCATACGAGCCATACTTGAGCTTACCAAAGAGAACGTTCTTGCGGTATCGAGATCCTCTTCAAGCAGAAGAATAAACGCTCGTGTGGAGCAGGCAAGGTGTGATGTAACGCACAGAGAAGACATTTATTCCCTGTATGAAAGAGTGCGGCATGAGAAAATCAAGGTACTGTACCTTGCTGCCATGCACCATCCTGACGAGATTTTGACGTCTCCTCTAAGAGCATGGAATGCCAATATTGCTGCGCTGGCCGACTTCTTGGGAATCTTTGAGTCTATGGATGCCTTTTACTACACCTCTACGGAAGTGGTGTACGGAGAGACTGGAGGCATACCCGTGGATGAGTCGGCGCCTCTTCATCCGATCAGTCGGTACGGAGAACTGAAAGCGCTGGCGGAGCAAATAGTTATTGCAGCGGGACATCATGTAGTACGTTATCCTGTGCTCATGGGACCGAGCCTTGTTGCCGGAAAAAAGCATTTTTACGATGAAATTGTGGATGCGGCGTTTTGTGGCCGTCGTATGGAGATGTTCCATGACCAGAAGCGCTCCATGCTGGATTTTCGTACGGCGGCGGAGCTGACCGTGCGTCTTATGGAATGCCCAGAAGCGCGCAGGTATAACGTGGTGAATGTCTCCAGTGACGAAGTCCTTTCCAAATATGATATGGCGGTGCGCATCGCTGAGGCGCATGGGCTGGACAGTTCCGGCTTCGTTGCTGTGACCATGGGGAGCTCCCCGGTATTCAAGGAAAAGCGGGCTTCGGAGACCATTCTTGATAATAACCTTATTAAAAACATTCTTCAGTTGCCCAACATCACCATGAGGTTTGAGTAAAATGAAAAATAATGAGCATATTTCTATTTTTTATGAAGGACAAGATGATCTGGTTGAAATATTGGCAACGTCTATGTGCAGTATTTGCTATAATACGAATTCATTTATTGATTTCTTTATATTGGACTGCGGTATAAGTAGTTTTAACAAGAGGATGATAAATTTATTAAAAGATAAGTTTGATAATTTTTCTATAGAGTATATTCCTGTTGATCTTAAACAGTTTGAAGGGTTGAAAGGATGGCCTGCAGGTTCAAAATTTTTAGACTGCTATTCAAGATTGCTCATCCCAGAACTGAAAAATGATATAAATAAAGCTATTTATTTGGATAGTGATATTATTGCATTGGATGATATATGCAAACTTTGGAATGAAGATATAGAAAATTATGATTTTGGAGCTTGTCCTGATATTGGATATAATAAATTTTTTCAAGAAAATTGTGTAAAGAAGCTTGGTGTTGACAGGTCTCATATATATGCAAATGCAGGAGTGCTTATAAACTGTGAGAGATGGAGATGTAATAATATATCTAATAAACTTATAAAAATAGCAAAAGACAATAAAGATGATATACTTGTAATTATAGAAGATATACTTAGTGTTTTATATAATGGAAATAACTATAAGATATTGAATAATAGATATAATCTTGCAGACAGGACGAATGAAATAGGACGCATAAATGCTGAATATATAAATGATGATTATATGAATGATGAATGGAAAAATGTGGTGCTTCAACATTTGTCTCCTGGTAAGGCATGGAAAATATTAAAGAATAATTATAACAACAGAGAATTAAAATTTTTTAGCGCGTTTTGGTTTTTTGCTTACATGACGCCGTATTACCACGGTATGGTTAATAAATATATATTTTATACAAATGAATTGCTTGTTCATTTTAATATAAGAATGTCTAAACCGTTAAAAGTGAAATATAAACTCTTGGGAATACCAATATTCGTAATACGAAGAAACAATAATAAAACAAAGTATCAATTGTTTGGGTGTATAACCATATTTACATCTAAGGAGAACTAGTATGAAGGTCACCATCACCACGACGACGATTCATGTACCGTATTTGATAGAGGATTATATTAAAGACGTTCTGAACCACAACCGGCAGAGCGATGTGGATTTCGTCATCACCGGCGACAGGAAGACGCCGCAGGAAGCCTCTGCCTACTGCCGGAGCTTGGAGGATCGCTATGGAGTGTCCATATGTTTCATGGATGTCGAGGCTCAGGAACGTTTCATGGAGTCCCGTCCGGTACTGAACGGCTTTCTGCCTTGGAACTGCCTTCAGCGCAGGGACGTGGCCATTTTAAAAGCGTACGATGAAGGTGCGGACATCATTGTACTGATTGACGACGACAACTACATATCCTGTGAGGACTATGTGGGAGGGCATCTGCATCTGGGGGCTCCGGTGGAGATGGAGGTTATTTCGTCGCCTTCCGGATGGTACAATATTTGCCAGTGTCTGAAAGACAGAAACGGACGTCCATTTTTTCCTCGGGGGTATTCCTGGCCTGAGCGCGTCAACGACGTACGCGAGGTTTGCGTGTCGAGAGAGAAGGTACGCTGTGTTGCCAACGGCGGCTTCTGGCTCGGCGATCCCGATATAGACGCCGTCACGCGCCTGTCTGCCCCCATTGATGTGGTGGCCTGTGATCGGGAAGAAAATTTTGCTCTCGGCAGAGGGGTGTACAGTCCTTTCAATTCTCAGAATACGGCCATTCACCGGGATGTGGTGCCTGCCTATTTTCTCTGTCCCGGAATAGGGCGTTTTGACGATATATGGGCTTCGTATGTCATAGAGCGCATTGCCTGGCATCTGGGAGACTTCATCAGCTTCGGAGAGCCTCTGGTTAGGCAGAACCGTAATGAGCATGATCTTTGGGTGGACGTTCGTGCGGAAGAGGCTGGGACAAGATATACGCCGGATTTCTGCCGCTGGCTGAGGGAGGTTCCTCTCTCCGGCTCCACCTATCGCGACTGCGCAGAGGAACTCATGCGCGGACTCAAAGCTCTGATCGATACACAGCCCGACAGCGTGTTGCCCTGCGAAAAGAGAGCTTTTTTCAATCACTTTATTGATGGCTCGCTGCTCTGGACCAGGTCCGTATAGACCGGTCAGCTCAAAGAGCAGGGGGGACTGAGGCAGCGGCTTTTATTGAGCATGAGAGAGCTCAGAGAGCCTTTGTTTATGGCTGAATGCCGGGAGACAGAGGAGGGGATGGGTGTTCCAGAAGTATCGGGAGCGTGAACTCTCCGAAAAGGGGCAAGAAAGGAAGACCTCGCCTGGCAGAGAAGGTGCGGTAACGCCCTGTTCGGTGAGAGATGCGTATGTGCTGGGGCTGAAACTTATTCGGGTGCGGAAGTTTCCCTGGGAAACACGCGTGGAAGTAGGCGGTATTCCTCTGTTCCGACTGGAGCATTCGCCGTACAAAACCTGTCTTCGTCTCGGGAAACTGGAACTTTTCAAGCTGAGAAGAAGTGGTTCGGAAACGGGTATGTCCGATGGCCCGCTGTTTCTGGAGGGAAAGTCGGAAACGCGCAGGCTGTTTTGGAATATCGGTTCTCTGGCCTTCAAAGATGAGGTTTCGGGGGTTGCTCGTGTAGCCAAAAGCCTGCTTCCTCCTTTGATGGCAGGGGCTCTTTTTGAGGTTTACCCTGTATATACTTCGGGGAAGTATGGCGGCTATGTTTACGCCCACGACTATGTTCAAGGCGTGATGGGGAATGTTGACGGGGCGCTGGATACGCCGGTTATTTTTAGAAATGGAGACATTCTTCTGAGTCCCATTCCCGATGTCAAAGAGGTGGAAACGCATTTTTGCGCGCTGAAGACTCTGCAGTGTAGAGGAGTGAAGATTCTTTTTCTTGTGCATGATCTCATTCCTCTTCAGCATCCGGAGTTCTGTCCGGAAGCGTTTCGCAACGAGTTCGCCCGCTGGCTGCCCATGATTTCCCGTTTTGACGGCGTGCTTACCGTTTCTGCCGTGGTGGCCGACGAGTATCGGGCCTGGCGTAAAGAGAACATCGAAAGCAACGTTCCGTTTTTTGTGGACTGGTTTCATCTCGGCGCAGACATGGAAAAACGCTTTCCCGGCAGAGGGCTGCCTTCCTGTGCGTCGAGCGTGCTTTCCGCCATGAGCCTGCGGCCGACTTTTCTTTCCGTGAGTACGCTTGAGCCGCGCAAGGGTTACGGGCAGAGTCTGGCCGCCTTTGAAAGATTGTGGGCCGGAGGATGCGACGTGAACTTCGTCATTGTGGGCAGACAGGGTTGGGAAGCCGATACGCTGGCGGCGAAGATAGAGAGGCATCCTGAGATGGGACGGCGTCTTTTCTGGCTCAGAGGCGTCGGTGATGAGGTTCTGGACCGGCTGTATACAGCAGCGGACTGCGTGCTTTTTGCCTCGGAGGCCGAAGGCTTCGGCCTGGCCGTGGTGGAAGGAGCGGCGCACGGCAGGCCTCTGGTGCTGCGGGATCTGCCTGTATTCAGGGAAATAGCCGGAGATGGCGCTACTTATTTTTCAGGCCGCTCAGCGGAGGTTCTGGCCGACTGCCTGAAAGACTGGCTGCATCGCCGGGAGAAGGGTGACGTGATGTCTTCGGAAAACATACGAGTCCTGAGCTGGGATGAGAGTGCAAACATGCTGCTTTCCCGTCTGACGGAGTCGTAACGGAGGATGGTATGCCGACGTTCATTCCCTTTTTTGAAAAGGCCAGTCATCAGGTGGCAAAGCTGCAGGCCGCCTATCCCTCCCGTCCGAGGCTTGCGTCGCTGAAGCTGGCTCTGTGGTCGCTCGGCAAGGCGGCGACGGGGCATATACTCGGCGACATGGCCTTCGTACGTTCCTCGGCAAAAGGTGAAAATCTGCGCCTTGCCTTCATTCTGCGGGGCGGCATCGGCGATGTGATCATCAATCTGGCCTGGATGGAGGCTCTGACGGATCTTTCGCAGGTGCCGTGCCGGGTGGATATTTTTACCAACACTCCGAAGGACTGCATGAGGGAGCTGTGCTGGGACAAGGCCTGTGTCGACGGGATTCTGTCCTTGAAGAAAGCCGTTCCCTTTTCCGCCTATGACGCGGTGTTCGACGTCATGCAGAATCCGCAGGTACGGTCGGCCTGCCGAGAGAGACTGGAAGCTCTATCACCTTCTCTGTGGGACTATGTCCGGCGTCTTCTTGCCTTTCAGGCCGCTCATGCTTCGTTCTACACGGATGAGAATCAGGCCATGGGGATACATTATGCCGATGTCATGGGCGGGGGACGCCGCAGACAGCCGGACTTCGACGGCTCGCTGGATCTTTTGCACAGCGATTTCATGCTGAACTGCCGGGTACCGTTTTCCGAGGTGGCACAACGGTTTCGTCTTGAGAGGCCGTATGTGACGCTTCAGCGGGAGGCAGGAGCCTCGGAACACTCTCTGAAAATGTGGTCTGCGGAAAAGTATGCCGCGCTCGTGACGGCCATGCGCAAGCGTTTTCCCGGCTATGACATCGTGCTTGTCGGCCAGAGGCCGAATTTTGAACTGCCTGCCGGCTCCGGGCCACATATCAGGGATCTGCGCGGAAGTACGAGCTTTGGAGAGCTCATGAGCATCGTCGGCCATGCTACGCTTCATATAGGCGGAGAGGGCTTGATTCCTCATCTCAGGCATTTTCTGCGCGGAGGGCCGTCTCTTGTGCTGTTCGGCCCTTCCTGTGCGCGTATGCTGGGATATCCGGAAAATCTGGCGCTTTTCGGTTCGGAGTGTCCCAACGGATGCGAGGGAATTACGCCTGCCTGGCAGCAGAAGTGCCTGAAAGGGTATGAATGCTGTCGATCACTGGAGGAAATTCAGGTGGAGGATGTGCTCGCCTCCTGCGAAAAAGCCGGACTGACGGGTCGGGCAGCCGGAAGCGTTCCTCGGGATTAAACGTCGTCGCGGCCTGGAAGGGAATAAAAAGGGCACGAACGTTCCAGACGGAGGAACATTCGTGCCCCGGATTGTTAAGACTGGCGGATCAGCGGCCGATTTTTTTCTTCATGGCTTCGACGGACAGATGTTCCAGCGAGTGGACGCGCAGCAGATACAGCACGGCGGCCACACTGAGTCCGACAAAGAGGGCGACCCAGAAGCCGAGCACGCCGAGCGGCTCGGGCGTGATGATATCGGTCATGCACAGCACCCAGCCGAGAGGCAGACTGACGACCCAGTAGGCGATGAAGGATATGCAGAAGATGGCGCGGGTATCGTTCCAGCCGCGCAGCGAGCAGAGGGTGTTGGTCTGTACGCCGTCGGGGAACTGGTAGAAGACTTCGCAGATCATGAGCAGCGCAGCCATCTGAATGACGGCGGGATCATCGTTGTACAGGGCGGCCACCTGATAGCGCACCAGGTAGATGAGCACGGCCAGCACGCAGACCATGAAGAGCGTGAGGCTGAGCGAGGTGAGGCGCACACGCTTTGCCCCGGCAATGTCGCCTGCGCCGAGCAGCGTGCCGATGCGGATGGTTGCGGCGGCGCCGATGGAGAAGGGACACATCCATACGAAGGCGCTGACGTTGATGGCGATCTGATGACCGGCCACGGTGGTCACGCCGAGCGGGGATACGATGAGGGCGATGAGCGCAAAGGCCGCCGTTTCGTTGAGCATGGCGAAGGCACCGGGCAGGCCGATGCGGGTTATGCGCTTCAGAATCGTTCCGGAGGGCTTTTCCAGCGCAGGGGCGGCCTTGTCGGCACGGCGCACGAAGAAGACCATGGAACCGGCCATGAACCAGAACAGAATGGCCGTGGCCACACCGCAGCCAGCGGCGCCCATTGCGGGCATTCCGAGCTTGCCGAACACGAAAATGATGTTGAGCGGCACGTTGAGCGCCAGCCCCACGAATCCGGCCACCATGGCCGGACGGGTTCTTCCGTGGCCTTCCAGAAAGCAGCGCTGCACGACGAAAAGCATGAGGGCGGGAACGCCCCAGAGCACGGCGAAAAGATATTCCGACGTTTTCTGCGCCAGCAGGGGATCCATCTTGCCCCAGCTGGTGATGGTGAAGCTTATGGACAGGAAGATGGCCATGAGCAGCGCGGAGATGGCCAGCGCAAGCCACAGCCCCTGCCTGAGAAAATGTCTGCTTTTGTTGCGGTTGCCGGCGCCGAGCGCCTGGGCGACGAGCGGGGTGATGGCCATGATGAGGCCCTGCCCGAACATGATGCCGGGAATCCAGAACGAAGTGGCCACGGCAACGGCGGCCATGTCGACGGCGCTTGCCCGTCCGGCCACCACGGTGTCGACGAACGACATGGCGATCTGTGCGATCTGGCCGAGAAATACGGGAATGGCAAGAGAGACCAGATTGCGGGTTTCCTGTTTGCTGAAATGCCTGAACATGATGGCTCCTCCCGGGGGAGAGGAGGTCTTGCGGGGAAGAGAAGCCGGACTCAGCAGTGAAACGGCTTCCCTGTTTCGAACCTCATCCCTTTTTTACAGGTCAGTGTTAGAAGGTAGGGGTATGGTCCTTATTTCTCGCAGCGGCCGCGTTGGAGACAACGCCGTCGTTCGTTGCCGGAAAGGGCTTGTTTGTCCTGCGGGCGTAACAGATTTTTCTGCTTGCGGAAGCCTGCGCGGGCCCTTTTCTCCTGGTGAGCGTAACCGGCTGTGTACGCTGGAGAACAAGGAAAAAATATATCGGAGTGTTTAAACTCGAAAACCCGTCGGCCGCCGAAGCGGGAGACGGGATCGAGTCCTTGAGCGGAAAGATCTTACTTGCCCAGCTTCTTGATAAGAGTGCGGACGGTATCGGTCATTTCGGCGCCCTTGCCGAGCCAGGCCTGCAGCTTTTCGTTGTCGATGCTGAGGGTGCCGGGGTTGGTGTTGGGGTTGTAGTAGCCCAGGAATTCCAGCGGGCGACCGTCGCGACGGCTGTCACTGTTGATGGCCACGATACGGTAGAAGGGGCGCTTCTTGGAACCAGAGCGGGTCATTCTCACTTTAACGGACATATCTCACTCCTGATAGGATAGGCAGCGGGGCTACCTTTTTTTGTTTTTACGTTTCTGCTTGTCGCGTTTCTTCTTGGTAGCGGACTTTCCGCTGCCTGGTATTCCGGGCACTCCGCCGGGAAGCCCCGGCAATCCGCCCATGCCCGGCAATCCGCCCATGCCGGGCAGACCACCTAAGCCCGGCATACCGCCCATGCCGCCGAGCCTGTTCATCATGCCCTGGGGAATGCGGGGCATATGACGATTGGGCTGCATCATGGACTGCATCATTTTCTTCATCTGCTCGAACTGGCGCAGAAGCGTGTTCACGTCCTGCACCTGCGTGCCCGAGCCTCTGGCGATGCGTGCTCTGCGGCTGCCGTTGATGATGTCGGGGTTGCGGCGCTCCTGACGGGTCATGGAGTTCAGGATGGCTTCGGTCCGGTTCAGTTCCTTTTCGTGCCCGCTCATGTCGCCGAGCTTTCCGGCGAGTCCGCCGAGGCCGGGGATCATCTTCATGAGGGATTCGAGGGAGCCGAGCTTGCGCATGTGGCGCATCTGGGTACGGAAATCTTCCAGATCGAACTTGGCCTTCTGCATCTTCTTGGCGAGAGCTTCGGCCTCTTCGGCCTTCATTTCGCTCTGTGCCTTTTCCAGCAGGGTGAGAACGTCGCCCATGCCGAGGATGCGGCCTGCAACGCGGTCGGGATGGAACACTTCCATTTCGGAAAGCTTTTCGCCCATACCGACAAATTTTACCGGTGCGCCGGTGACCGACTTGATGGAAAGAGCCGCGCCGCCTCTGGCGTCGCCGTCCATCTTTGTGAGAACAACGCCCGTGATGCCGAGATGATCGTTGAACGATTCGGCTACGGTGACGGCGTCCTGACCGGTCATGGCGTCAGCCACGAACAGGATTTCCTGCGGATTCACGGCGCCCTTGATGGCCACGAGTTCCTGCATCAGCGGTTCGTCCACATGGAGACGACCGGCGGTGTCGAGGATGACCACGGTGCACTGCTTCGCCTTGGCGTCCTCTACGGCCGCGCGGGCGATGTCCACGGGATTCATGTCCGGCGTGGCATCAAAATAGGGGATGTCGAGCTGCTTGGCCAGCGTACGGAGCTGGTCGATGGCGGCGGGGCGATACACGTCGGCGGGCACGAGGTAGGGACGCATCTTCTGCTTGCGCAGCAGAAGGGCGAGCTTGCCCGAAGACGTGGTCTTGCCCGAACCCTGAAGACCGACCATGAGAATGACGGCAGGCTGCGCACCCTGCAGCTTCAGGCCGGTATCGTCGCCGCCGAGCAGCTTGACCAGTTCGTCGTGTACGACCTGGATGACCTGCTGCGCGGGCGTGACGCCCTTCATGACCTGGACGCCGAGTGCGGCCTCGCGCACGCGATCCACGAACTCCTTGACGATCTTGAAGTTCACGTCGGCTTCAAGAAGCGCGAGACGGACTTCACGCAGAGCGTCCTGGATGTTGGATTCCGTGAGCTGGGCGCGGCCGCTGAGATTGCGGAACACGCCGGAGAGTCGGTCTGTCAGACTTTCGAACATCGTATTTCCCGTTCTTATGACTTGGAACTAAGAACCGTTACGCAACTTTTCATCGCAAGTCAAGTCAAACGTTCTGCCGGAAGCGAAGCCGGGCATATTCCCGGGCGGAGGCTCCGGCCTCTTGCTCTTAGGGGCGGCGGCGGGTATTCTGTCGGCTCCGCAGGGAAAACGTATTTCAGGAGCTGCCATGTCTGTCATCATGGGTACTGCCGGGCACATCGACCACGGCAAGACGTCGCTCATCAGGGCGCTTACAGGTATAGACTGCGACCGTCTCGGCGAAGAAAAGCGCCGCGGCATCACCATTGAACTGGGCTTCGCCTACGCGGATCTTCCCGGAGGCGAGCGCATGGGCATCGTGGATATGCCCGGCCATGAGCGCTTCGTGCGCACGATGGTGGCCGGCGCTTCCGGCATAGATTTCGTGCTGCTGGTCATCTCCGCCGATGAAGGCGTCATGCCGCAGACCCGCGAGCATCTGGAAATATGCACGTTGCTCGGCGTTCGGCACGGCCTTGTCGCGCTCACCAAGATAGACATGGTGGATGAGGAAATGCTGGAACTGGCCACGGAGGACGTCAGGGAATTTCTGAAGGGTACCTTCCTTGAGAACGCGCCCATATTCCCCGTGTCTTCCGCCACGGGGCAGGGCCTCGACGCGTTGCGCGCCGCCATTGTGGAGCAGAGCCGCCGTCAGCCGCGCCGCCGCTCCGACCTGTTCCGTCTCCCCATCGACCGGGTATTCTCGCTCAAGGGACACGGCACCGTGGTCACGGGCACTCTGGTTTCCGGATCCGCGCAGTGCGGCGACGAGGTGGAGCTTCTGCCGAGCGGAAAGCTCTCCCACATCCGCAGCATTCAGAGTCACGGTCAGGGGCAGGAAAAGGCCGAGGCCGGTCATCGCATTTCCCTGAATCTGCACGGCCTTGCCGTGGAGGACATCAGCCGCGGCGACGTGGTCACCCATACGGGTACCATGAAGAATTCCAAACGCTGGATCGTGGAACTGACCTGTCTGAAATCCTCGCCCCGAGGTCTGAGACATCGCGGCGAGATTCATTTTCATCACAGCGCAAGGGAGCTTGCGGCCCGCTTGTACTTCTATGACCGCGACCGCCTTGAACCGGGCGAAACCGCGCTGGCGGAAGCACATTTTTCCGAACCTGTGGCGGGCATTTTCGGCGATCGCTGCATCGTGCGCGCCTTTTCTCCCCTGCGCACCGTCGCGGGCGGCTCCATTCTTTATCCTCTTGATAGCGCGCCGCGGCGCAGCCATATCGATGCCGATATGCAGAAGCGCCTTCTGGCCCTGCCCGATGCCGACGATCCGACGCGCATCGGCGTGCAGCTGGAACTTTCCGGTCGCTTCGGCGCCACGCTGGCCGATCTGTCCATTCTGACCGATCTCGGCAGAAAGTCTCTGGAAAAGCATCTGCAGGCCATGTCCGGCAAGGGCAGCGCCTTCTGCTGGGACAAGGACGCCAAATGCTGGATTTCGCCGGTCTGGCTGGACAGGCTTGTGGAACGCGCGCTTGCAGCCGCGGAAGCCTTCCATAAGAAGAACCCGCTGGAAGGCGGCATGGCCAAGGGCGTCATTCTGGCGGGAATGGGAGCCGCCGTTCCGGCCAAGCTGGCGCATTTCGTGCTGGAGAGGCTTCTTCGTGCGGGCAGGCTGGTGGCCGAGGGCGAGCTTTTGCGTCTGCCGGAACACAAGGTTTCGCTGGCGGACGATCAGCAGGCGCTGAAGGAAGCGCTGCTCAAGGCGCATCTGGCTTCGCCGCTCATGCCGCCGAATCATACGGAACTTTTTGCCGAGCTCGGCATCACCGCGCGTCAGGCTCAGCCCATCTTCAAGCTTCTGGTGACGGAAGGATCCCTCGTGAAGATCAAGGAAGATCTTTATTACCTTTCCTCCGTCATGGAAGAGCTGCGCGAGAAGGTGCGGCAGCACCTGCAGGCGAACAGCGAAATAACTCCCGGTGACTTCCGAGACATCTCGGGCATTTCTCGAAAGAACGGCATAGCCCTGCTCGAACACTTCGACAAGGAGCAGCTTACCATGCGCGTGGGCGACAAGCGTGTTCTGCGCGGCAGGAGCGCATGACATGCCGGTTGTGGTTGCCCTGGACTTTGAAACGGCGGACAAATATCCCGACAGCGCCTGTGCTCTCGGGATGTCCCGCATCGAGGACGGACAGGTGGTCGCCGACTGGTACAGTCTCATCCGTCCGCCCCGTTCGAAGGTCTGCTTTACCGAGATTCACGGACTCACCTGGGATATGCTGAAGGATCAGCCGTCCTTTGCCGAGCTGTGGCCGGAGATCTCTTCCTTTCTTTCCGGGGCGGAGCTTCTTGCGGCGCACAATGCGAGCTTTGACAGACGCGTTCTTCTCGGCTGCTGCCGGTCCTTCGGACTGGAGGCACCGAATCTGCCCTTTGTCTGCACCGTGAAAGGTTCAAGGCGCGGACTTCGCCTGCCGCATCACCGGCTCAACGATGTCTGCGCTCATCTTGGCTTTGAGCTTGATCATCATAATGCCGCGTCCGATGCTCTGGCGGCGGCCAGAATCTACCTGCATCTGCGATCCATCGGACTGTCGGACGAGGATATGCTGCTGAAAGGCCGTGAATGTTCCTGAGGTTTTCCGCGTCGGCAGAAAAGGCAGGAAGCGCGGTCTTTCCGGCATTGCTTTTCCGGGTAAAAAGTTCGGAAAGACCTGTCGGCGTCTTGCCCTGACATCCCCCGCGGGGCTATATTGGCCGAAGCAAATATGTAGTGAGAGGTTGCCATGATTATCGAATGTCCCTCATGCCGGTTCAGACGCGATGTGCCTACGGCCTCCATTCGTCCCGGTAAGAAATACAAAGTAACCTGTCCCCGCTGCTCCGGCGTGTTTTACTTTGCGCTGCCCGAAGAGGGAACGCCTCCGGCGGAAGAGGACGCCAGAAACGCCGCTGCGGCAGCTCCGGCTGCGCCTGCCGCTCCTTCTGCGGAATCTTCGGCTCCTGCAGGGGAGGCTCCCCGCAGCGTTCCTCATCTCTCTACGGAGCAGGAAGGCGACGATCCGCTGCCTCCCGGCGCTCAGATTCCTCAGTTCAACAGGGAAGAGCCTGCCGAGGAAAAGCCGGAAGCAAAGGAAGAGGAAAAGAAGGAAGAGCCGCAGCGCCCGGCCGGAATCTGGGAGCGCTGGCAGAGCATGCGCGAGCATGTGCGCCAGTACGATGAGGCTCAGGAAGAGCCCTCGTCCAGAAACGACGGTCGCCCCGACGGCGCTCCTTGGGAAAGCCCCGAATACTATGGCTTCTGGGGCAGCTTCTCCCGTACGCTGCTCGGTGTGATGTTCCATGCTCCGGATTTCTTCCGGCATGTGCGCTGCAACTTTTCCGTGATCCGGCCCATCCTTTTCTATGTGCTGCTCTCGCTGTTCCAGATGCTGGCCGCCCGCCTGTGGTCCATGAAGGCCCTCAGAGAACTCACGGCCACGGCCACGGATCCGCAGACGCTGGCCATGGCCGAAGCGCTGATGAAGAGCATGAACCTGCCGCTCATGCTGCTGGTCACGCCGTTCTTCTCCATTTTCCAGGCCGTGATTCTGGCGGGACTGTATCACCTTATGATCCGCATGGTGCAGCCCGACAGAGCCGATTTCGCCACGACGCTGCGCGTGGTCTGCTACAGTGCCGCGCCGCTCGTGCTGTGCATCGTGCCCATGGTGGGCAGCCTGATCGCTTCCATCTGGTTTGTGGCCGCCGCCTTCATCGGCTGCAAGTTTGCCCTGAACCTGTCCTGGTCGCGCACCGTGCTCGCGCTTTTGCCGCTGTATATCCTTGAGTTCGCGCTGGTTTCTCAGATCCCGGCATTCATGGCAGGTATGTAGGTCTTTTCGGAAACAACCGGCAATAACAACAAGGGCGGGCTCTTTCGAGTCCGCCCTTGTTTCTTTTCATGGCAGTGGGAATTGTGCCTCTGCGCTGTTTTCACAGGCTCCTCACGGCCTGCCTTGGGAGGTCTTGTCGTGATCCTGTTCTCGGTCTATCCGGCAAAGAATCCCGTGATCTTCAGAATGAAGAGGCAGACGCCGAGCATGGCGAGACAGGCTGCCGCAGTGATGAGGTGAAGGATGATTTTCATGGCTGTTCCGGAAGACCGCCGCGCATGATTGTCCGGAGAAGCGCCGGCGGTCTATTTTTTCGCCTTTCTGAGGGCCGCGCGGTATTCTCTTACGGCTCTGTTGTGTTCGGACAGGGAACGGGAGAAGGTATGCCCCTTGTCCGTTCCTGTGGCCACAAAATAAAGATAGTTGTGCTTTTCAGGACTGATGGCCGCCTTGAGCGCCGAGGATCCGAAGGAGCAGATGGGGCCGGGGGGAAGTCCCGGATTCTGATAGGTGTTGTAGCGGTTGTTCCTGTTTTCCAGGTGACTGCGCAGAAGCGGCCCTTCAAAGCTCTGTCCCAGTCCGTAGATGACCGTGGGATCGGCCTGAAGAAGCATGTTTTTTTCCAGTCGGTTGGTGTAGACGCCGGCCACGCGGGCCCGCTCTTCCGGTACGCTGGTTTCCTTTTCCACAATGGACGCCAGAATGACGAGACGTTTCAGTTCGTCTGCGGGTGGTCTTTTTCCGTCCGGCCAGAGCTTGTCCGCCCGCTGCCAGAACATTTCCACAAGACGGTTGGCGACCGATCGCGCCGCGTCCTTGTTCATCTCTCTCGGCCGGGGCAGCATATAGGTTTCAGGGAAAAGAAAGCCTTCGGCCGAATCAAAGGGAATGCCCCAGTGGCGGAGAAAGGCGGGATCATGAATGACCGAGGTGAAATCCACGGCCCGGCAGAATCCGCCTTCTTCCACAAGTCTGGCCACTTCCCACCAGGTCAGGCCTTCGCGTATGGTCAGGCGATAGAGCATGGCCTTGCCCGATACGAGCATGTCCAGTACTTCTTCCGGCGGCCAGCCGGTGCTTACCAGAAAACGCCCGGCCTGAAGGTTGCGGCTTTTTTCCATGTAGCGGGTCAGCAGCTGGAAGCGCAAAGCATCGGTGATGACGCCTTCCTTTTCCAGCATGGCGGCCACCTGAGTCAGCGTCATGCCCGGTTCGATGTCCACGATCAGGCTTTTGCCCGGCGTTTCCGGAGGCGTATTCAGAAACGTGCGCGCGTCATGCCATACATACAGTCCGGCCGATACGCACAACACAAGAAACAGCGTCAGAATCCACAGAAGAATGCGACGCTTTTTGCGCAGCGCTTTTGGTTTTTCGGCTGGGGATTCGTCTGCGACGGGGGCATCCTGCTTCGCTTCGTTGTCGGTTTCCGGCGCGGGCCGGGAAGTGTCGTCGTCCGGGGTTCTCTGATCCTGACTCATGCAGGCAGTCTCCTTTCTTCAGGCTGATCCAGGAAGCTCTCAAGAATGAGCACGGCGGCCTGCTGATCCACCACCTTCTTCACTTCACGAAATCCCATGCCGAAGTCATAGAGTTCATGTTCCGCAGCCGCGCTGCTGAGCGCCTCGTTCATCCAGTAGATCGGCAGGCTGGTGCGGCGTTTCAGCGATTCCACAAAATGGCGTACCTGTACGGTGGTGAGGCACTCCGTTCCGTCGGTATACAGCGGCAGGCCCACCACGATGGCTTCGGCCTGTTCTTTTTCCAGGAGCGCCAGAAGTTCGGCAAAGAAGGCAGCCTTCGTTTCCCGTTTCAGCGTGCACCGGGGAAAGGCAAAGTGTCCGTCCATGTCGGACACGGCAATGCCCACGCGCTTGAGTCCGTAATCGATGGCAAGGTATTTCATGGTATTACAGGGTCAAAAGACCGGGAGCCAGAATGCGCATCATCAGAAGTACGGCAGAAACGCAGATAAAGGCCCACACGCCTGCCAGAACGTCGTCTATCATGATGCCCCAGCCAGCCGGAAGCCAGCTTTCCGAAGCATGAACGGGCCAGGGCTTCAAAATGTCGAAAAGCCGGAAAAAGAAGAAGGGAACGAGCAGAAAAAAGACATCTCTCCAGCCGGAATCCGCGGAAAAGCTGCCGAGGCAGAGCATGGTGATCCACTGCCCCACCAGTTCGTCGATGACCACGCAGCCGGGATCCTGCCTGCCGAGCAGCACTTCCGCGCGGGAAGCCGCCAGTCCGCCCAGGATGAAGAGCAGCGCCAGTACGCCGAGTCGCCAGGGGAGACTCAGCGGAAGAAAGACGAACGGCGCAAGAAGAACCGCCAGAAAGGATCCGGCCGTACCGGGCGCCTTGGGGGAGAGTCCCGCAGGTCCGAGGCGGCAGAAGTGAAGGATCATGGTATCAAGCGAAGTCATGAACAACTCCTGAACGTCGTTTTTTGTCAGGATAGAAGCACATGTGTCTCTTGGCAAGAGGACGGAGAAGGCAGGTACGACAGGAAAACGGGGCGGGAAAATCAGACGATATTCAACCTTTTCCTTGTCATCCCCTTTCAGTGCTGATACGAAAGACCTGTGCCCGGGTGGCGAAACTGGTATACGCAAGGGACTTAAAATCCCTCGTCCGCAAGGACTTGCGGGTTCAAGCCCCGCACCGGGTACCATGTATAACTGTTGTGCCCCATGTTTTCTTTGTAGAAAGCCTGGGGCTTTTTGTATGGATGAGACTGAGGGAAAACTGTATTTTCCTGCTCCGAACAGATGGAAAAGGGAGGAAACGCATGGTGCTTCCTCCCTTGTGTTGTTCATGAGAACAGAGAATCAGTTCTTCAGGCTGTGGATGGGCGCGGGAATGCGTCCGCCGAGATTGATGAAGGCGGAGGCGTCGCCGGTGTTCACGGGAATGATCTTGGCCTGACCGAGGAGGCCGCCGAAGATGGCGGTTTCACCGACGCCCTTGCCGGGCACGGGAATGATGCGCACGGCGGTGGTCTTGGTATTGATCATGCCGATGGCCATTTCATCGGCAATGATGCCGGAAATGGTGGTGGCCGGGGTGTCGCCGGGGATGGCGATCATGTCGAGGCCGACGGAGCAGACGCTGGTCATGGCTTCCAGCTTTTCCATCGTCAGCGCGCCCGAATTGGCCGCGGCTTCAATGCTGGAGTCTTCAGACACGGGAATGAAGGCGCCGGAGAGTCCGCCCACGTGGGAGGAGGCGAACACGCCGCCTTTCTTCACGGCGTCGTTGAGCATGGCGAGCACGGCAGTGGAGCCGGGGGCGCCGATGGAGGACAGGCCGACGCTCTGGAAAATTTCACCCACGGAGTCGCCGACGGCGGGCGTGGGAGCCAGAGAGAGGTCGGCCACGCCGAAGGGCAGGCCCATGCGGTCCGCCACTTCCTTGCCGATGAGTTCGCCCACGCGGGTAACCTTGTAGGCCGTGGATTTGATGACTTCCGCCACATCGCTGAGGGTGAGGCTTTCGTGGGTTTCCTTGGCTCTGTCGATGGCCTTCTTCACCACGCCGGGGCCGGAAACGCCCACGTTGATGACCACGTCCGGCTCGCCTATGCCGAGATAGGCGCCGGCCATGAAGGGCACGTCCTGAGGAATGTTGGCGAACACCACGAGCTTGGCGCAGCCTATGCCGTCGCGATCGCTGGTGGCGTCGGCCACCTTGAGGATCTGACGGCCCATGAGCGCCACGGCGTCCATATTGATGCCGGCCTTGGAGGAGGCCACGTTGATGGAGGAACAGACGCGGTCCGTGGTGGCGAGGGCTTCGGGCAGAGAGTCGATGAGCGCACGATCGCCGGGCGTCATGCCCTTTTCCACCAGAGCGCCGAATCCACCGAGGAAGTCCACGCCGGCTTCCTTGGCGGCTTCATCGAGCATCTGGCAGGCACGGACCATCTGATCGGCGTTGAATCCAGCGCCGACCACGGCCATGGGGCTGATGCTGATGCGCTTGTTCACCACGGGGATGCCGTAGCGGGCGCCGACTTCATTGCAGTGTTCCACCAGATGGGCGGCATATTTGGCTATCTTGGCACGGACCTTGTAGGAGAAGACGTCAAAGTCATGGCTGACGCAGTCGAAGAGGCTGATGCCGAGAGTGACGGTACGAACATCGAGATGTTCGTTGCGGAGCATATTGATAGTGCTGAGCACTTCGCGTTCAGTAAGCATGGGGCAGACCTGTGATGCGGTTAGACGATGGGTACTCTGTGGATGGCTTCGAAGATGTTTTCGTGCTGAATGCTGATGGCGAGGCCGACGCTGCGGGCCTTGGCCTGAAGCATCTGACGGAAGGCGTTGCGGTTGATGGAAAGCGGCAGCGCCACTTCAAAGACCAGCACGCATTCATTGGAGGACTCATCGACGCGGATGGCCTTCAGATTTTCAATATTCACCTTCTGTTCCGCGAAGATTCCGGAGATCATGGCGATGATTTCCGGCTGATCGGAACCGTTGACCGTAACGACGAAGGGTTCGGTTTCCTCGGCGCTGGAGAAGGTATCCGTTTCAAAGGTGCGGGCGGCCACGGTAAGATCCATGTGATGGGCTTCAAGACTCAGGCTGACCACGCGCTGAATGTCTTCCTCGGTCACGCCTTCCGGGGCCGAAATGATGAAGATGGAGGCGAACTGACCTTTGAGAATGGTCTGGCTCAGTTCTTCGATGTTGCATTTTTCCTTGGACAGAGCGCTGGATATGGCATAGACCACGCCGGGACAGTCGCGTCCGATGACAGATATAACGATATGATTCACGGTCGCCTCGATGCAGTGAGGGGTTATGGCCCTGCGCGTCATCGGCACGCGGGGCGTAGTCGCGGGAAATGAGAAAAGGATAGACGGGAAAAACAAGAGCCGTCAAGCGCTGTTTGCCGGGCGGGGAGGCAGTTTACCTCTTGTGCGCCTGACGCCACTTCCAGGGGGGCGTGGGCTTTTCGTCCTTCCACAGACCGAGTTTCTGCTTTTTGGCCAGCGCTTCTTCGATTTTCCAGGTACTGCAGACGTCTTCCTTGCAGAAGCTGTCATAGACCCAGGCCATGCCGGACTGCACCTGCTGCTGATTGACGGATCTTTCGTCGAAGCCCTTGCCGTCGCAGAGGTAGACGATGGCGACCGTGCGCTTGTAGCGGTCCTTGTACATGGTTTTCATGCGTACGGGCGTCCGCTTCATCATGTTCAGAAGATGCTCGCGGGATTCTCTGCCGAAGCGCTGATTGCCTTCCGGGGCATCCACGCCGTAGAGCCGGACTTTCAGCGTACGGTTGTTGTCGTCCTTAAGTTCAAAGCTGTCACCGTCGGCAGCGCGGACGAGCCTGTACAGCTTCTCATCGGGCGCCAGCGCGGATTTTTCTGCGGCGCTCCGGGAGTTTTTTGCCGCGTTTGCGACGGAAGCGATTTCCTTTTTTGCCGGAGCGTCCTTCTTCTGGCTGACGGTGGTGCTCTGCGCCGTCGGAAGCGGGGACGAGGGCCGGTTCACGCCGCTCACATAGGCGGCAAGCATGAGAAGGATGCACAGAATGGCGGCTTCGAGTCCGTATCTGCCGGGAGTTCTGCCGCGTTTGCGGGGAGCCTTCGTACGTTTTTTCATCGTGCAGTCGCAGAGATGGGCAGAAGTTCTTTCAGAGCCGAGGCAATGCCCGCCACATTGAGGCCGACGTCGGCCCGAAGACGCCGCACCGGCCCGTGAGCAATGAAGCGGTCGGGCAGACCGAGGCGGCGTATTTTCAGATGGCACAGCCTGTCATGGTCGGCCAGAAGTTCCAGCACGGCGGAGGAGAAGCCGCCGAGAAGGCTGTTTTCCTCCACGAGCAGCAGCGCATCGTTTTCCTCGGCCAGGGCAAGAATCTGTTCCTCAGGAAGCGGCTTGACCCAGCAGGCATCGAACACGGAGGCCAGAAGCCCCGTCTTTTCCGCAACGAGAAGGGCGGCTTCCGCACAGGGAACGGCTCTCTGGCCTGCGGCCATGATGCACACCTTCGTATTGCCGCGCAGCAGCAGTTCGCCGTGACCGGGAAGGGGGTAGGCTTCCTGACGGACTTCCAGCGCGGAGGCGAAGCGCATGCGGGAGGCGTCGAGCTTTCGGCCGGAGCCCCGGGGATAGCGCAGCGCCACCGGACCGTTCATGGAAACGGCCAGCGAGAGCGCGGCGCGCAGGGTTTCTTCATCTCTGGGGGCCGCCAGCGAGAGGTTTGGCACGGTACGGAGCCAGGAAAGGTCGAAGGCTCCGTGATGTGTGGGGCCGTCTTCTCCGACGAGGCCCGCTCGGTCGAGACACAGGGTCACGGGGAGATTCTGCAGGCAGACGTCGTGAATGATCTGATCGTAGGCGCGCTGCATGAACGTGGAATAGATGGCCACCACGGGATGGAAGCCGCGGGAGGCCATGCCTGCGGCAAAGGTGACGGCGTGCTCTTCGCAGATGCCCACATCCGCGAAGCGTTCGGGGAAGCGCTCGTGAAACTCCTGAAGGCCGGTTCCGTCGGGCATGGCGGCCGTGATGGCGAAGATGCGCGGATTCTTTTCGGCAAGGTCGCAGAGCGCGGAGCCGAAGGCCTGACTGAATCCGGGGCCGGAAGGTTTCCAGCCGTTGGGCTGGGGGGGCGTGCTTATTTCATCGGGCACGGAGGCGGAAATGCCGTGGAAGTGTTCCGGATCGTGTTCCGCGGGAGCGTAGCCCTTGCCCTTGCGCGTGCGGATGTGCAGAAGCACGGGCATGTCGAGCTGCTTGGCGGCTTCGAGATGGCGTTCGAGCTGAGCGATGTCGTGTCCGTTGATGGGGCCTATGTAGTTGAACTGGAAGGCTTCAAACAGCATGCCCGGCGTGAAGAACGACTTGAAGCTGACTTCGCCCTTCCGGATGACGTCCACGATGGACTCGCCGCGGGGCAGACGGGAAAGCACTTTGGCCACATGCTGCTTGATGTGCATGACCGTGCTGTGGGACAGATTGCGGCTGAGGAATCGGGACAGAGCTCCCGTATTCTCGGAAATGGACATCTTGTTGTCGTTGAGAATGACGATGAGTCTGTGGCCCATGCCGCCCGCCTGATTCAGCGCTTCCAGCGCCATGCCTCCGGAAAGGGCGCCGTCGCCGATGACGGCAACCACATGTTCTTTTCCGCCTTTGAGATCCCGGGCGGTTGCCATGCCGAGCGCCGCTGAAATGGACGTGGAGGCATGGCCTACGCCGAAGTAGTCATAGGGGCTTTCGGAACGGTTGGGGAAGCCGGAAATGCCGCCGTAGCGGCGCAGGGTGTCGAAGCGGTCGGCTCTGTCCGTGAGGATCTTCCAGGGGTAGCTCTGATGCCCCACGTCCCAGACTATGGGATCCCTGGCCGGATCAAAGCAGGAGAGCAGGGCTATGGTCAGTTCCACCACGCCGAGCGACGGAGCCAGATGACCGCCGTTTTTCGTGACCACGCGGATGATGGTGTCGCGCAGCTCCTGCGCCAGCGCCTGCTTGAGAGGAAGGGAAAGCCCGGGAATGTCCTCGGGCAGATGCAGGCTTTGAAGCAGCGGCGTGTCGATCATGGGAACCTTTGAAGCTAGTGCGTGCGGTTGACGAGTTTGCGGGCCGTTTCGCGCAGAAAATCGGCGTCCGGGCCGTGAAGGATGCCTTCAATGGCCTTTTCGGCGGCGTCGCAGTGCATGCGGGCCTGTCTGCGGGCTTCGTCCAGACCCAGCAGCGAGGGCCAGGTAGCCTTGTCGCTTTCCGCGTCGTGTCTGACTTCCTTGCCCACCGTCGCTTCGTCGCCGACAACATCGAGTATATCATCGGTAATCTGAAACGCAATGCCCAATTCGCTGCCGTAACGGCGGGCAGCATCTCTCTGCTGCTGCGAAGCGCCGGCAAGCAGTGCGCCGCATTCGCAGGCGTTCGTAATCAGGGCTCCGGTTTTTTTTGCATTGAGAATGCGCAGTTCTTCCAGAGAAAGTTTTTTTCCTTCCCCTTCCAGATCCAGCATCTGTCCTCCCGCCATGCCCTGCGCTCCTGAGGCCGCCGAGGTGAGGTTCACGGCTTCCAGAAGCCGGTCGGCAGGGACGGAGGCCCGCAGCATGTGGCCGAAGGCGTCGGTCAGCAGCGCGTCGCCGGCAAGAATGGCCGTGGCTTCGTCGAAGGCCTTGTGGCAGGTGGGACGCCCGCGGCGCAGATCGTCGTCGTCCATTGCGGGCAGATCGTCATGGATGAGCGAATAGGTGTGGATCATTTCCAGACCGGCGGCAAAGGGAAGAACGGCGTCGGTCAGCTCCTCGGCGCGCTCTCCCGCGCAGGCTCTCGCCACGGACAGGCAGAGCACGGGACGCAGTCTCTTGCCTCCGGCCAGAAGGCTGTAGCGCATGGCCGAAGAGAGCCGGGAAGGGATTTCCTTGTCGAGAAAGGCGGCGGAAAGATACTGTTCCACCCTGCTGCGTAAATCTGCGGGCATGTCTCCTCCAGAGGGACGGAGGCCGCCTTCCGGCGGCCGGAACGGGTTTTCGCGTGAAGGACGGGCTCAGGCTTCGTCCTGTTCCGGAGCATCGAAGGGTTCCGTGCCCGCTTCGGTGCAGAGTCGTATGTCGTGGCGGGCCTGTTCCAGCTGTTTCCGGCAGGCTGCCGCGTGAGCGAGGCCTTCCTTGTACAGAGCCACGCTTTCATTCAGGGGACTGTTGCCGCTCTCCAGAGCCGTTACGATGGCCTGAAGCCGGGCCAGTCTTTCTTCAAAGGTCGGTTCTTTCTTTTTCATCGGGCGCTCCGCGGCGCGTTGTTCTTTTGCTGTTCCTCAAAAATGCTGCGCGTGGGGCCGCCTGTGATTTCAGGAGGATCCTGAAACAGGGGCATGGCATCCACGGCAACGCCCTGAACCATGAGTCCGAGATGCAGGTGCGGTCCCGTCACCCGGCCTGTGGAGCCGGAACGTCCTATGACCTGTCCCTTTCTTACGCTCTGTCCGGGCGTGACGTCAAAGGCAGAAAGATGCGCGTAGGTGCTCACCACGCCCTGACCGTGATCGATGTACACCATGTTGCCGCCGAAATACTGCGGTTCCGCCAGAATGACGGTGCCGTCGGCAACGGCCGTGACCTTCGCGCCTTCCGGGCTTCGCATGTCCGTTCCCTTGTGCGGCGCGCGGGGCTGTCCGTTGAAGACCCGCCTTCCGCCGAAGGGGCTGGTCACGCCTCCGGGAACAGGGCGGTGCAGCGGCAGCGTCCAGGTTTTTTCCGTGCGCAGCGCCAGCGCCCGGCGGCTGTGTTCTGCGTCTCCGGCAATCTGCTTCTGCACCTCGCGGGGCGGCTCCACATACTTCGGGGCCACTTTCAGAATGCTTCTGGGCCAGGGCACGGGCACGCAGCCGATGCTGAAATTCTGCTTTGCTCCGTTCACGCTCAGGGTAAGATTCCGGCGGCCTTCCGCATCAAGAGGCATGGCCAGAAGCACTTCGGCCTTCCAGATCTTCGGCTCTCCCGCCTGCAAAGCGGCTTTGACGCGGAGCTCTTCGCCTCGCCAGGTGACGACGGCATCAAAAGGCGCGCGGTCGGAAACGGAAACGGGGAAGGCGTGTCCCTGACTGACTCTGGCAGGAACGGCATATTCCGCCGCAGCGGCCTGTCCGGCCAGAAGAAGAACAAAGGCGGCAAAAAGAAAAAGACGTTTCATGGCATATCCTTGGGAGATCCGTTGCTCTCTGCATCAGCGGGTGGCATCGGGCGGCAGAGGGGCATCAGAAATCTCGGTCACCGTACCGAGAATGCGACCGTCGGCAAGGTGTACCGTAAGCGTACGCCCGGGAGCCGTGCCGGTGACGGAGCGGAGAATCTCTCCCTTTTCGTCGCAGGCCAGCGCATAGCCGCGGCGCAGCGGTTCAAAGGGATCAAGCGCCTGGAGGCGCAGTTCCATGCGGGCAAGTTCCTGCTCCTGCTTCATGCCCGTCATGCGGCCGAGGGGAAGAAGAGCGGCCTTTGCACTTTCCACGTCGCGTTCCGCCTGCTTCAGCCTGTTTTCTCCGGCATGCGCAAGGCGGAGCGAAAGCGTTTCCAGTGTGTCCGTCAGCGCTTCGGGAAGAACGATTTTTTCGTGGAGTCTTGAGCTCAGCAGGGATGCGCTGCGTTCCTTGTCCTCCAGTTCGTGGCCGATGGCCGCGTGCAGGCGCCGCGTCAGCGTCAGCAGGCGCTCTTCCTGCAGGCACAGCCGGGCAAGAGGCGAGAGCAGCGTCAGAGAACGGGAAATATGGTCGAGAGCGAGCTGCAGAGCATCCAGTCTGCGGCGGAACGCACTTTTCAGGGCCAGTTCCATGCCGTCGACGTGCTGCTCCAGCACATGACGTTCCTGCCAGAGAAGCTGGGCGGTGTGGCTCGGCGTGGCCGCGGCGTAGTCGGCCGTAAAGTCCGTGATGCTGTGGTCGATTTCATGGCCTATGCCCGTGAGCACGGGAATAGGGCAGCGATGGACGGCCCGGGCCACGCGTTCGTCGTTGAAGGCCCAGAGATCCTGCACGGAGCCGCCGCCGCGGATGAGAACGACCACCTCTGCCCAGCCTTCGCTTCCTGCCCTGTCCAGGGCCTCGACGATGCGCGGCGGAGCCTCCTCTCCCTGTACGGGCACGGGGAGAATGCGTATTTCCGCCCCCAGTCCCCGGCTGGAACTGATGCGGATGAAATCCCGTATGGCGGCGCCGTTCGGCGCGGTGATGACGACCACGCGCCCGGGATTATGCGGGATGGGGCGCTTGCGGGCCGGATCGAACAGACCTTCGGCGGCCAGCTTCCGCTTGAGGGCCTCGAATTCCTGATGCCACAGGCCGAGGCCGTCGGCCTGCGCCAGATCCACGATCATCTGATACTGGCCGCGCGCGCCGTACACGGTGAGACGACCGGCGCAGACGATGGTCTGGCCGTTTTCCATCGTGCGGGCCAGACTGGGACGGGGCCCGTCCTCCCATACCTCGCCGGTAAGAGGATCGAAGGTTTCGTCCTTCTGCTGCCTCCGGAACCAGACGCAGTTCAGAAGACAGTCGTCTTCCTTGAGGGAAAAGTAGACGTGACCTGAGGACGGCCGGGAAAGATTGGTGATCTCGCCCCGGATCCATACGTACGGAAAGCGGCCTTCCACGGCCTGACGCAGATGTTCCGTCACCTGTCGTACGCTGAGAATGGCGTCCATGTCGGCTGGTCCTGTGGTTCGCGGAGATTGCGGCTGGCAAAAAATGGAAGAGGAAAAAACGCCGTCCGGAACGGCAGGCGTTCCGGACGGCGCGTAAGGTCACAGGATCAGCGCTTCCAGCTGTCCAGCACGGACTGATACCATGCGGGGAAGTCCTGCTCGAAGCTGTCGGCCGGGAGCGTGGACTTTTCGCCGGTGCGGCGGTTCTTCACTTCCACCACGCCCTGGGCGAGTCCCTTGCCGCCCACGGTAATCTGCACGGGCAGACCGATGAGGTCGGCGTCCTTGAATTTCACGCCGGGGCGCTCTTCGCGGTCGTCGTACAGCGTTTCCATGCCCTGAGCGGACAGGAATGCGTCGATGGCGTCGCACTTGGCGGCCACGTCGGCGTTCTTCGGATCGAGGCAGACGATGTGCGCGTCGAAGGGAGCGAGCTGCGGCGGGAACATGATGCCGTGTTCATCGAAGTTCTGTTCGATGCAGGCGGCCACCACGCGGGAAACGCCGATGCCGTAGCAGCCCATGATCATGATTCTTTCCTTGCCGTTCTCATCGAGGAACACGGCGTGCAGAGCTTCGCTGTACTTGGTGCCGAGCTTGAAGATGTGCCCCACTTCGATGCCGCGCTTGATTTCCAGCGGATGACCGCAGCAGGGGCAGGGATCTCCGGCCACGGCATTGCGCAGGTCGGCCCATTCGATGGGCAGGGTGACGTCGCGCACGAGGCTGAGATGACGGACATGGGTGTCGGCCTTGTTGGCGCCGGCGATCCAGTCGTTGCCGGCCATGAGTTCCTTGTCGGCGTAGATCTTGTCCACGCCCTTGAGGCCGGCGGGGCCGGCAAAGCCTACGGGAGCGCCGGTCATGGCCTGCACCTGTTCGGGCGTGGCAAACTGGATGTCGTCGGCGTCGATGAGGTGGGCCAGCTTGATTTCGTTGAGTTCGCGGTCGCCGCGCAGAAGCACGGCCACGTTCTTGCCGTCGGCCACGAAGAGCAGCGTCTTCACGAGCTTGTCGGCGGCAACGCCAAGGAACGCGCACAGCTCTTCAATGGTGTGCTGCGCGGGCGTGGCGATTTCCTCCATGGCGGGGCAGGGCGTCGTGTCCTGCACGAATTCCGTCTTGATGGGGGCGCGTTCCACGTTGGCCGCCCAGGTGCAGTCGGGCCAGTTGGTGCAGGCGGTGATGGAGTCTTCGCCGGTGTCGGCCAGCACCATGAACTCATGGGAGAAATTGCCGCCGATGGCGCCGGAGTCGGCTTCCACGGGACGGAAATCGAGACCCATGCTGCTGAAGATCTTATGATAGGCATCCTTCATGGAAGCGTAGCTTCTGTTCGCGCCTTCGTCGTCCACGTCGAAGGAGTAGGCGTCCTTCATCATGAATTCACGGCCGCGCATGAGACCGAAACGGGGGCGCACTTCGTCGCGGAACTTGGTCTGGATCTGATACAGATTCAGAGGCAGCTGGCGGTAGGACTTCACTTCGCCGCGCAGAAGGTCGGTCATGACTTCTTCATGGGTGGGGCCGAGGCAGTAGTCACGTTCATGCCTGTCCTTGAAGCGCAGAAGTTCCTTGCCGTACTTCTTCCAGCGGCCGGATTCCTCCCACAGTTCGGCGGGCTGCACCATGGGAAGCAGCACTTCGATGGCGCCTGCGGCGTTCATTTCGCGGCGGACGATGTCCTTGGCCTTTTCCAGCGTACGCAGTCCCAGCGGCAGCCAGGTGTAGATGCCGCTCGTGAGCTTGCGTATCATGCCGGCGCGCACCAGCAGCTTGTGGCTGACCACTTCGGCATCGGCGGGGGCTTCCTTCAGGGTGGGGATGTAGTAACGGCTCCAGCGCATAGGGGATCCTTCAGTTGTTCTGGGTAAGAAGTTTGTCGAGTTCTTCAAGAAATGCCGCAAGCAGGGCGTCCTGTCCGTTCACGGAGCGCAGAACCTTCCCCTTGCGGAAAATGACGCCTTTGTCACGACCTCCGGCCAGACCGATGTCGGCCTCGCGGGCTTCGCCCGGCCCGTTGACCACGCAGCCCATGACCGCAATCTTGAGACGGCTCGAGGCCGCCAGAGGATGGGACTGCACATGGGCTTCCACCTTTTCGGCCATGCCGATGAGGTCGATTTCCGTGCGCCCGCAGGTGGGGCAGGAAACGATTTCCGGTCCGCGGCTGCGCAGACCCACGGCCCGCAGTATCTCCCAGGCTACGGCCACTTCCCGCACGGGATCGGCCGTAAGAGAGACGCGTATGGTATCGCCGATGCCCTCAAAAAGCAAAAGTCCGAGACCGACCGCGGATTTTACCGTGCCGCGCATGGGCGTGCCCGCTTCGGTGACGCCGAGATGCAGCGGATAGTCCGTTTTTTCCGCCATGAGCCGGTAGGCGGCTATGGTGTCGGTGACGGAGGAGGACTTCAGAGAAATCTTGATGTCGTAGAAGCCGCGTTTTTCCAGCATGCGCACGTGGGAGAGCGCGCTTTCCACGAGGGCTTCCGGGGTGGGGCCGCCGTAGCGTTCAAGCAGATCCTTTTCCACGGAGCCGCTGTTCACGCCCACGCGTATGACTGCGCCGTTGGCCTTTGCCGCGGCGGCAAGGTTGTCCACGGGGCCTTCGCCGCCGATGTTGCCGGGATTGATGCGCAGGCCTCTGAGGCCCGCGTCGAGAGCGGCCAGCGCAAGGCGGTGATCGAAATGGATGTCGGCCACGAGAGGCACGGGCGAGGCGGCGTTGATGGCTTTAAGGGCCGCGGCCGCCTTTTCGTCGGGCACGGCCAGACGGACGATTTCACATCCTGCGGCATGCAGGGCCGAAATCTGCTCCAGCGTGGCGGTTACGTCGCGCGTGTCGGTGTTGGTCATGCTCTGCACGACGACGGGAGCGCCGCCGCCGATGAGAACGTTGCCGAGTCTGAGCTGACGGGTACCGTTTCTGTGAGGTGCGTTCATGATTTCTCCTTGAGAGTGCGCAGATGGTGTAGCGCGTCCCAGGTATAGATGACAAGCGCCAGCCAGATGACGGGGAAGGAAATCATGTCGGAAGGCTTCATGCTTTCACCGAGAACGGTGATGGCCAGCAGGAAGGAAATGGACGGGCTGACGTACTGCAGTATGCCTATGGTCGCAAGCGTGACGTTGCGGGCCGCATAGCCGAACATGAGCAGGGGAAGTCCCGTAAAGGCGATGGTGCAGACAAGGAGCACGGGGCGCAGCGGTCCGTAGCCGACGATGCCGAAGCCCTGTTCGGTGCAGCCCAGCCAGATCAGGGCCGCGGGCATGAGCATGAGCGCCTGAACGAAGAGGCTGGGCGCGGAAGGCATACGGAGCGTTTTCTGCACATAGCCGTACAGGGCGAACGACAGGGCGAGCGTGAAGCCGAGCCACGGAATGTGGCCGTAGGCGATGATGCTGGCGGCTACGCCCACGAAGGCCAGAAATATGGCCAGCCCCTGTGCTCGGGAGAGTTTTTCGCCGAGAAGCACCCGGCCCATGAGCACGTTGAGCAGGGGAGTGATGAAGTATCCGAGCGAGGATTCCACGATCCGGCCGCTGGTGACGGCCAGAAGATACACGCTCCAGTTGACTCCGAGCAGCAGGGCTGCGGCAAACAGAGCGAACATCACTCGTTTGCTCTGGAATGCCGCCCGCACGGCATGGAGCTGATGCGTGGCGGCAAGCACGATGCCGAGAAAGACCACGGTCCAGATCATGCGGTGCGACATGATGGAAATGGGATTCAGCCCGGAGAGCAGAGGCCAGAACAGTACGGCGACGCCCCACAGAAGGTGCGCGCCGAGACCGGCACCGGTTCCCGCGCAGGAGCCGGTACATTCGCCGGAGTGAAAGGGCATATGAAGATGCATCATGGGCGGACGGGGAAAAGACGTTGCTTCATCGGGATCGGGGAGGATGTGCGCCTGCAGGGCAAAACGGTTCCGGGGCGGAACGAGTCCGGAGGGCGGAGTGCCTGTAACCAGCAGTCCGCTCCTCCGTGCAGGGACGGAAGAGCGGACTGGGAATATGACCGGATGCTCCGCTGCTGCGCAGGGCATGAGCGGAAGATGCGGTAGTTGTCAGGCTGCGCGTTCTGCCTGCCTTCAGACGGAAGACGGCTGGGCCGGCGAAGGCGCTTTGGTCTGCCGTGGAAGACTAGCGGTTGAAGGAGCGGGCATACAGCTCCACGATGGCCCGGCGACCGTTGGCTTCAAGGAAGCGGGTGCCGGTGGCGGTGAAGCGGGAGTGCTTGATGATGGGATCGTCCTTCTTGACCCAGTCGTCGTTGATCCAGCGGAACCAGGCGTCGCGCTTCTGGTCGAAGACCAGCAGAGGCTTGTTGCACAGCTTGGCGAATTCGGCGCCCCAGCCGGTGCCGCCCTTGACGGTCTTGTCGTCCTGGATTTCGCCGATGACCAGCACTTCGCTGCCGCTGCTCACCTGCCAGCAGATGGACTGGAGGACCTTGCGGAACAGAGGAGCGCGGGTGTATTCGCGGCCCATGAGACGGGAAACATAGGTCATGCTGACGTCCTTGAGCGCCAGTTCATCCTGAGTGAGCACGCGAACGCCGCGGGTACGCTCTATCTGATGGCCTTCAAAGCTGTAGTTGACCTCTTCGATGCCCCAGGCTTCGGCCTGAGCCCCAAAGAACTGTTCCGCGCCGGCCGCGCCGCCGCTGAAGAGAACGCACTGTTTCGGATCAAGCATCTGGTCCTCCCAGAGTAGATAGTGTTGCAGAAAGGATAAATATGGTTTGCGCGGAAGATATCAGTATTCAGGTTCGACGCGGCGGGAGCCGTCGGCTCCGACGATGATGCGCACGCGCTGACCGGGGGCAATGTAGGGATCCTTGCCCTGAACGATGACTTCTTCACTGCCGTTGTCATACCGGACGGTAATCTGAAGACCTGTCTGCCGGGAAGCAAGATCACCCGCGCCCACGCCGGCCGCGCCGCCGAGAAGGGCGCCGCCCACGGTGGCCAGAGTACGTCCGGAACCGCTGCCTATGGTGCTGCCGATGACGCCGCCTGCAATGGCGCCGATGAGGCCGCCTGCAGTCTGCCGGGAGCTGGAATTGCTGTTGATGTTGACTTCCTGCACCGTGACGGCGGTGGCGTGATAGACGCTGTGGGACTGGCGGGCTTCGCTGGCATTGTAGTCGTAGCCTCCCAGATGAGGTCCGCAGCCGGGCAGAACCGGGAGCGCAGCCGTCATGAGTACGGCCAGAAAAAGGGCCGCGGGCTTACGAAAATGCATACAAGCCTCCTGTAAGTCGGAAAGGAAATAAAAGTGCTTCCATCATAACCAGCTTGCAGGGAATGTCCAGTTAAGAACACGCCGTATTCCCCCGGAAACGGCGGAAAAAGAGGGAATTTCCGCCATGCGGCGACTTAAATGAAAAGCCCCGGCGGGCCGGGGCTGAATCTGCCGTGGAAACAGCACTAATAATCAGTAGCGGGGACGGGGAGCACGGGGCTTCGCTTCGTTCACGCGCAGGGTACGACCGCCGAAGCTGGTATTGTCCAGAGCTTCAATGGCAGCGGCGGCAGCGGGATCTTCCATTTCAACAAAACCGAAACCCCGGGCACGGCCGGTTTCACGGTCGCTCACCAGCTTCACGGAGAGCACGTTGCCGTAGGGGGCAAAAAGATTCTGAACCTGCTCTTCGGTGGCGGACCAGGGAAGATTCCCGACATAAATAGACTTGGCCATGAGAAAAACCTCACACAAAAGAAATCTAAAACCCACACCCTGCTCCGGCAAACCGATTGCCCAGAGTGTCTCTCCTGTCTATCAGCTATGCCTCATCAGGCAAGTCAAGTCAATGCGTATTTGGTATTTTTTTCTCATTTTATCAGTATAAAATTTTAGGCTCTTGACTAGCTGAAAGGACCTAAAAAGGTTATCTGGTTAGTCATGGC
>USBZ01000021.1 GCA_900553065.1 uncultured Desulfovibrio sp.
TGCCATGACTAACCAGATAACCTTTTTAGGTCCTTTCAGCTAGTCAAGAGCCTTTCGTTAATTGTCGTAACACCTTGAAATCAAACCGGCCTCCATCCGGCTCCAGCTGAATGACATATCCTTGCTGATCCATAAGAACAGATAGAGCGGCAGAAGAAAGGTCGTTGACAAGAAGAATTGGAGGCAGAATTTTGTCCTGCTTCTTGCGTAGTGTCTCGCCCATGACGCGGAGGTAGTCGTTGCCTTCCGTAAAGCCTATGTCGGCAAATGCAATGAGGTTGTCGAGTGTTAGATTCTTCGATGCGTTTTTGATGGCTCGATTCACAGTTTTCTTGAGAATAGCATTTTTAACCGCGATCGCATTTTCTTGCTCTTCCAATGCCTTGACTTCCGCCTCCATGTACTTTTTGAACACAGAGATGAAAGGGGCGAGAGCGGTACTTTTACCAGAAGCTGGATCACATCCAACGAAGCCTATCATGCTTAATGGTGTTATGCGTCCATCCTCACAGAGCACCTCAACCTGACCACGACTTGCAGCAGCTGTTGCGAAGAGGCAACCGATTGCGACAAGATTGGGATTGACCTTGCTGGCATCAGAAATACTAAGGCAGATACGGTTGAAACGTACTAGTGCATCGTGGTTGCCGAAGTTGGCATTACAGGACTCTGTTTCTTCCTTCATGCGCTGGAGGAGGGCTATATTCCAGTAGCGGTCGTTAGTAAAATGAATTGGAAGCATACTCGCCTCTTGGTGTAAAAAGGGGGAGGGGAGAGTATATGCCTCTCCCCCCGATTTTGACTTAAATTTTGCGCAGAATCAGATGGTCTTCAGCGGTCTCAATTGAAATGAGATCAACATCGCCACATTCAAGCATTGCCCGGATTTCCTTAGGAAAGGAGCTAGGCTTGAATACTGTATTGTCGGGAATCGGTGAAATTTCCCCCTTGCGAAGAGCCTCGAGATAATGACGGTTAAACGCCGGGTCCGAGAGAGCAAGCTTGCGCATGATGAGAAGACGCGGTGTAGACACTGAGGCGAGGGCGAGAAATGCCTTATGTTCCTCTGTCCACTCAGTTTTACTTTTACGATTGCGGGGTTTCTGTGACGAGAATGAGTGATTATCAGTCACGGAAGGAGCAGTTTTGAAAAGAGTTTCGAAAGAGTTCGAACCGTCAAGGTGCTCTGCTTCGGAATTGATAGGCGTAGCCAGATCAACGTTGCCCTCTTCTTCCCCCGTCTCGATGTTACGAGTTACGGGATACTCGATGATGCGGCAATTAGCGGTGTTTTCTTTCATGGGATCCTCCAGAATGTATTGAGTCGGCTACCCTGCGTATTTCTTTGCGGATTCAGGTAGCCTGTGAGAGTTGATATATCGGCGGTGATCTTTTTGTAACTACCATCCCAAAGCATCCCAAAGTGTCCCAATGATAAAAACAGCAGTCTTAAAAAATCAGTAATCCTGTATAGTTAATATTAAAATAAAAAACCCCCGAAAATTTTTCGGGGGAGGTTAAGGGGGAAAGAAAGAATCGATGCAGAGTCAGTGGGTTATTTCCGCACTTGTTAAATCGGTACACTTTACTTGTTCAATTGGTACACTTAATTCTGGCATAACAAGATGCCGATATCGGTAAAAGCGAATGAAGAACACTGCTAGTTCATCATCGCAGGCAGCTTTCTGCCCGGTCAGCTATAAATAGCAGGATGATGCAGGGAAAACTATGCGCCGAATTTCTTGATTACCCATTCAAGAATATCCTTCTTCTCATAGTAAACCTTATTACGAGAAATAGAAGACTTTTTTATTCCTTCTTTTTTCTTGTCTGCATCGTTGTTTGCCATCGTCTTAGCAGAAATAACTACTCCATACAGAGCAAGCTTTTTGGAAAGAGATGCTCTTGTTTCGTAATCGTTAAGACTCTTGGACAGGTTGTCGTAAAGTACCGATGCGGCCATATTACACCTCATTTACCAATTTGAGGTTGTAATCCTGACTCTGCAAAGGAACCTAAATCTCTATGACGTTTAATCAAATTTGTAAAGTTAAAAATAGGTATATATTAGCTGAGTATCATCTCTAAAATCGATAGGAGAGTAGTTTTCGTATCTTCAGAAGAAAATATACATGCCGATGAGTGGCAAAAAAATCTATCTATATCTTATATTAATATACTTTTTTGAAATAAATATAATGCAAAGGTGTGGAAAATAACTATTAATTGTCTATCAACAAAATATACAATCTTGTGTAATATTTGATAATATTGATATACTATTTTATAATTTAATTACATAAGTAATATCGAATTGTTTTATAAATGTATACTGTTGTATGTTAATATATCATGTAAAAAACAAGGCTATGATACTTCTCATGTCTCGTTCTTGTGCGATATGACAAAGATGAGTATTCAGTCAGAGTCCTTTACCAATCACTCCTCCAATATTTTGATGGCTACGCGTAATCCTTCAGGGGAGAGGTGACTATAGCGTTGAGTCATGACAATACTGGCATGGCCCATGAGTTCTTTGACTTCATAAAGACTTACTCCTCCACCGACAAGCCATGAAGCAAAGGTATGTCTAAGACTATGAAAACATACCCTCAGTCTTGGATCGGATATGTTTTTATTGAACAGTTCATCAGCTATACGTTTGAAGGTATGTGAAGGTTTAGCCATCCTGTTGCCATTTTCATCAGGAAAAATAAGGTTTCCGGTTCTGTTCGCATACCGCTTTGAGAGTACGCTGTAGACGTTCTTTGTCATAAACGCAAATCTGTTGGCCTTGGCTTTGGGATCTCGGATAAACAGCTGGCGTTTCTCAAAGTCGCAATCAGCCCAAGTCAGCGCCGTAATCTCACCAAATCGTAACCCACACTCCATAGACACGATAGCCATGTCATGTATCGTGGGGCTTCGATCTTTCAGTCTGTTCAGCAGTTCATGGGCTTCTTCTTTGCTGAGATACCGTTGCCTTCGATTGTCTCTTTTGGGGAGTATGACTTTTTGAGTGGGAGAAGGAGTACTGACGATTCCTTTATCCATTGCTTTCGTCCATACCTGAGAAATAACGGCCATTGCGTATTTGATGGTCGCCGGTGCTTTTCCCTGTTGAATCATTTTGCATTTTAGACTTTCGAGATCATCCTCCGTGAGTTTGGCAATCGGGATATGGCCAATAGCTGGTTTGATCCAGTTTTTCCAGAGTGCCTTTTCTGATACCATACTGGAGTCGGCTTTATGGAGCTGAGACGGAAGATAGGTATTGGCCCAGAAATCAGAAAAAATAATCTGGTTCCGTTGCTTCTGAAGTTCCTCTTCTTCTTTGGCCTTTCTTTCCGCTTCAGCGATATCCCTTCGTTCCCGTAAGGATCTGGGGCCTTCTCCGAGGCGTTTAGCTTCTTTCAGTCGAGCCAGTTCCACCCGGGCTTTAGCTAGAGTGATTCCTTCCGAGGCCCAACCGAGAGCTTCCTGATACATTTTTCCATCTACGGCAAAACGGAGGACAAAGTAGGCGTCCGGTTTGACCCCATGTTTTCTGGTCGGATGCTTTTTACACCGGATACCTTTTTCGAGTCGTATCCAGGTTTCATCTTTGCTCATGCTTCTAAAACCTCTTGCCCTAATCAAGTTCCCAAGATAGAAGAGTTGTGCCAGTTTTGTGCCAGTTTTTCAAATCCAAGGTAAATTTGTTATGAAAAATCTTATTGTGTAATATGTTGAAATTATATATAAAACAAAATAAGGCGGTATGGAAAAAGAGACGAAAAGAGGGAATGGCATTCAAGAGGCCAAGAGTTCAATTCTCTTCATCTCCACCAGAATTTGAGAAGGTCTGCAGTTATACTGCAGGCCTTTTTTTCGTTTCGTGAACCGCGTCGCCCATGTACGGCACTCCAGTATGGCAAGAAGCGCGTGCCGGCGGGCAGAAGGTTCTGAAATTTGTGTTTTCCGCCAGCGAGCGGGCGGATTTTTTTTACAGTCGTAAATAAAGGAAGGCGGAGCATCGCTTGTGGCGATGCTCCGCCTGTAGTACCTCGTTCTTTTTCGTGCGTTTTACCGGCAGACCCTGACGGCCCTCCATACAGAATGGCGAACCGTGTCGGCAACCAGGGAGGAGCTGAGCCGCGCACGACGACGAGGCGTTACTTCAGAATCATGGTTTCTCTTTCGGTCTTCCAGGGATCGGAGACTTCGGCGCTTTCGGTGTTGAAGCGCATGGTCATGCGGCGGTCGAGATCGAAGGGCGTCCAGCCGGGATTGCCCGTGGAGGCAAACTTCACCCATGCGCCGTGCATGGCGTCTGCCAGCGAGTCCGGAGGATTGGTGCCGAGCGTGCTCTTGATGCGCGGAGAATCCTTGTGGATGGTCTTGAAGACGAAGGGCACGTCCAAGCTGTGGGCTGCGCCCATTCTGCCGTTGTAGGCATCGCTCTTCCAGGCGAAGGAGTAGGCCCAGGCCTTGCCTCCGGCTTTGGACTGGCTTTCCAGAACCTTGTTGGCGGGCATTCTGAAAATGAAGTCGGAACGCAGGGCCGTAAAGATTTCGCCGGGAGTGTTGCCGCGACCGGCCTTGCGGTACTGTTCGGCGATTTCGGGAGCAAATCCTGCGCCGTCGGTAAAGCTTCTGACGCCTTTTTCGTCAACGGAGTCGATCAGACCCTGCTGTACGGAGTAGAGTCTCCATTCTTCCTCGGTGGAACCGACCATGATTTCCAGACCGCGGGCGGCGCCTTCGGCAATGGCGTCCACGGGGCGCTTCAGCAGAATTTCTCCGTCGTAATAGGGCTTGAACAGCGCCGTATTGCCGCCCAGCATGCGGCACCAGGCAGGATCCTTGTCATGTTCGGCAATGAAGGCGGCAAAGGTGAACAGTTTTTCCGGAGGAATGGCGGCCACGGCTTCACGGCTGTCTTCGACGCCGTAGAACTTCAGGAGTTCCGCCGAGACCTTGGAGGCCAGTTCGGCATCGTACTGGGCCAGCGCTGCGGGGCTCTGCAGAATGGCGCGGCGGAAGAGGCCCTTCGTAACGGGAGAGGAAATGAGCGAGGTGATATGCGTGGCGCCGGCGGACTGGCCGAACACCGTGACGTTGTCGGGATCGCCGCCGAAGGCGGCAATGTTGTCCTGTACCCAGCGCAGGGCGAACATCATGTCGCGCAGGGCCAGGTTGGCGGGCACTCCCTTGATTTTGAGGAAGCCGTCCACGTTCACACGATAGTTGGCGGTGACGAGCACAATGCCGTCCTTGGCAAAGGCCGTGCCGTCCAGACGGACGTCATTGTTGTCGCAGCGGGTGCTGCCGCCGCCGGGAATGTAGACCATGACGGGGCATTTGGTCTTGCCGGGAGCCGGAGTCCAGATGTTCAGACGCAGGCAGTCGCCACCGCCGATGATTGCGCCTTTCGCACCCGGCTGAAGGGGAAGATCGCCGAATTCCACGGCATCGATCACGCCGCTCCAGGGCTGTACGGGCTCAGGCAGAGCCAGGCGGTATTTCCCCTGATAGGGAGGCATGCCGCAGGGCACTCCCCGGAAAACGTGTACGCCGTCCAGTTCCAGACCGCGCAGACTGCCCTTCGGAGTTTGAATCACAGGGCCTTCTGCAGCGTGAGCATGGAACGGCATGGAGGCCATGAAGGCCAGAGCCGCACTTCCCTGTAAAAACTGACGTCTGTTCATATGAAGCTCCTGGTTTCATGTGTGGAGGGACGAGTCCCGGAGCTGGTTCGGTTTTTCGGGACTACGTATTCAGAAAAAGAAAAAGTGCGCGTCAGGTAAAGCTCAAATTTTCACATGATTGTTCTATAAAAGCCAACAACTCTGGGACTTTTTTTGATAATATGCCATGATATAAGGAAAATTATTCGGTGGACAGTGTCCGGCCCGCACAGATTCCGCAGAACTGGAGGACGATTTTTATTTTTTCATGTCGTTCCCTGACGCCTTTTTCGCAGCTTTCCGACTGAGGGAGAGCGGTTGAGGTCGTGCAGGGGGTGGCCTCGACGCTGCTTGATGCCGCGCCAGAGGCACAAGCTTGGAAAGCGTGCCGTCTGCGGGGCATGGGGGGGGAAACGTCGAAAAAAAGGAGACGGCAGAGCCGTCTCCTTTGGGCATTACGGGAAAAGCAATGACTACATGTCGGGCGTGATGACTTCAAGTCCGCCCATGTAGGGGCGCAGCACCTGAGGAATGACGATGGAGCCGTCTTCCTGCTGATAGTTTTCGATGATGGCCACGAGAGAGCGGCCGGTAGGCAGACCGGAACCGTTCAGCGTGTGAACGAATTCAGGCTTGCCGCCGCCCTTTGGACGGAAGCGGATATTGGCGCGGCGTGCCTGGAAGTCGACGCAGTTGGAGCAGGAGGAAATTTCACGATAGGAGTTCTGTCCGGGCAGCCAGACTTCCACGTCGTAGGTCTTGGCGGAGCCGAAGCCCATGTCGCCGGTGCAGAGCGTGATGGTACGGTAGGGAAGTTCCAGCTTTTCCAGCAGAATTTCCGCGCAGCGGCGCATGTGTTCCAGTTCTTCCCAGGACTTGTCGGGATGAGCGAAGCGCACCATTTCCACCTTGATGAACTGATGCTGGCGGATGAGGCCGCGCACGTCCTTGCCGGCGGAACCGGCTTCGGAGCGGAAGCAGGGAGTACCGGCGGTGTAGCGCAGGGGAAGCTGATCCTCTTCAAGAATTTCACCGGCATGCAGGTTGGTGACGGGCACTTCGGCCGTGGGAATCAGATAGTAGTCCCAGGCAGGCATCTTGAACAGGTCTTCCTCGAACTTCGGGAGCTGACCCGTGCCCTGCATGGTGGCGGCGTTGACCATGAAGGGAGGCAGAATTTCGGTGGCTCCGAATTCCGTGGTCTGCGTGTCGAGGTAGAAGTTCATGAGCGCCCGTTCCAGTCTGGCGAAAACGCCGTGGGACACGCAGAAACGGGATCCGGCGAGCTTGGCGCCGCGTTCGAAGTCGAGTCCCTTCTGTGCGGCCCCCACTTCAAAGTGCTGCTTCACCGGGAAGGTGAATTCGCGCGGGGTGCCCCAGCGATGAAGCTCGGGGTTGTCGTTTTCATCCACGCCCACGGGAACGGAGGCATCGGGAATGTTCGGCACGCGGAGCATCCACTGGTAAACCTTTTCCTTGATCTCGTAGGTTTCGGCGTCCAGCTCCTTGATGCGGTCGGAGAGCTTGCCGAGTTCGGCCACCAGTTCGGAGGCGTCTTCACCGGCACGCTTTTTGCGCGCAACTTCCGCCGATTCGGCATTGCGCTTGCTCTTGAGGGTTTCCACCTCGGTGAGAGCGGCGCGACGGCGGGCGTCCAGTTCAAGAAATTCGTCGACGGAAATGCTGGAGTGACGGTCGGCAAGCGCCTTGGCCACCACTTCGGGATGTTTCTGGAGAAGTTTGAGATCAAGCATGGCTGATTTCCTCGAATCTGCGTGATATGCGACAGGGCACGAGGCCCGGGCATTTGAAGGGCACAGATATTCTAGCCCTACAGGGTCGGAGCGTCAATGTCGCGCAAAAAGAGGAAAAGCCCCGCCTTTCTGAAGGAAGACGGGGCTTTTCTGTTCCGGCGGAATGCCGGAGGGAGAGTGATGGAAAAACAGGGAAGCTTACGAGGCGGAAGACTTTCCGGACAGAATCGCCAGAAGAATGACACCTGCCAGAAGAAGCGCCATGCCGGCAAGAGCAGAGATGCTGACGGATTCATGCAGCAGGAAGATGCCAAGGATGGCAGCTCCCAGAGGCTCTCCCAGTCCCAGCGTGGCGGCCGTTGAGGCCGGAGTGGTCTTCAAGCCGGCCAGCGTCAGGGAGAATGCGAGCGCGGTCGTTGTGATGCCGAGATGCAATGCCGTCAGGCAGCCGGGGACGCTCAGCAGCCAGGAGGTGGGAAAGAGAAAGAACACCGGCGTCAGAAGCGCTCCACAGATGAGGCAGATCACCATCATGACGGTTTCTGCAGGATGTTTCTGTCCCAGCGGCTTGCTGAAGACGTAGTAACAGGCGTAGCAGAACCCGGCCGTCAGAGGAAGGAGAAGCGGAGATCCGGAGTTTTGACTTCCGGCCTGATTCCAGTGGAGCAGCGTGAGTCCCGTTATAGCCAGCGCCGTTGAGAGATACCATACCTTTGCCGGCTTTTCTCCCAGAAGGAAGAATCCGAGTACCGCCACGACAACAGGGGAAAATCCTATGGCTGCCACGGTACCGACGGCGACGCCGGCTTCCTGTACGCCGCGGAAGAAACAGATCTGAAAGCCGACCAGCGACAGCGAGGCAGGCAGCAGATAGCGCAGAGGCCAGTTTTTCCGTCGGGGCAGAAGACCTTTCAGGGCACACCAGAAGAGCAGGGCGATTCCGCCGACTGCCATGCGGAGGGCTCCGATAACATAGGGCGTGGCCCCTTCCGGGGCCAGCGCCTGAACAAATCCCGTCGTGCTGAAGCAGAGCGCTCCGGCAAGAATGAGCAGCGGACCGTGGGAGCGGCGATCAGTCGGCATGGCCGTATTCCGCGCGGGAGACCAGTTCCGCATCAAGAGCGCCGTAGCGGCGGAAGATGCTTTCCACTTCATCCAGAGGAAGGGCATGCATGACGCGCCCTTTGATGCCCGTCGTCGTGTCGGCGGCGCACAGGGCATTGGCAATGGCCTCATGAGTGGCTTCCACGGTGGCGCGGAACAGTTCGTCAAGGCAGTCGCTGCCGAGCGTTTGTATGTTGTAAAGGCGTTTCGTTTCCTCTCTGAACCGGTGTGCCGTGGAAAACGCGGCGAAAATGTCGCCGGAGCCGTTTCCGCAGACGCCGCCCGTTCTGGCAAGACCTATGGTGGCTCTTCTGGCCAGGCGTTTGCACTGGTCGGCCGTGATGGGCGCATCCGTGGCAACCACGACGATGATGGAGCCGGTGTCCTTGCCCGGACGTTCTCCCTGCTCCTGTTCGGCCTTGCCGGGAATGCGGGAGGTGGGAATGTAGCGGCCTACAGGAATGCCTGCGATGGTGAGATCATGACGCTTTCCGTAGTTGCCCTGCACGAGTACGCCGACGGTGTAGCCGCCCTTGTCTTCCGGAATGACCCGGGAACTTGTGCCGATTCCGCCCTTGAAGTCGTGCAGAATCATGCCCGTACCTCCACCGACGTTGCCTTCGGCCACAGGTCCGGACGAGGCATGATCCAGCGCCTCACGCACATGTTCCGGCGTGACTGCCATGCCGAAAATGTCGGAAAGCCAGCCGTCCCATGTTTCAGCGACGGCCGGAAGCATCCATTCTGGAACAAGATCGGGCATTTTTTTCCGGTAATAGGAAATCATGGCATCGCGCACCACACCCACACTGTGAGTGTTGGTGACGGCTATGGGGGTGGAGAGCAGTCCCGCCTCCTCCATCCAGTGACAGCCGGTGAACTCTCCGTTGCCGTTCTGGCTGAAGTAGCCGGCGTAGACGGAATTTTCCACGATGTCGTCACACGGGACGATGACCGTGACCCCGGTGCGGGTGATGACGGGACTATTCCTGATGATGGTACTGTGTCCTACCCTGACTCCGGGAACATCGGTGATGGCGTTCCACTGTCCCGTGGGAAGGAGACCGAGGCGGACGCCTGTTTTGTTGCATAGGTCGCGTATTCTCATGAAATTCTCCTATACTTCATATATCAGTATATTACATGATGCCGACGAATTTCCACCACGGTATGGCAAGACAGACCAGAATGACGCCGCAGCATGCGGCGCGGACGGTCAGGGCCGGAATGATGTGCCGCAGCGTAACGCGTCCGGTGATGAAGATATAGAGGAAATAGACGGCTTCATACGGCAGGATGTACTGATCGATGCCGTATCCGAAAGCGTAGAAGATGGGCAGCGGGTTGACGCCCATAGCCGCGCCGAGATCTCCGATGGCGGGCGTGAAGGCGGCCTGCGCCGCCAGAGGCGTCAGCAGGAAGTTAACGAGCACGCCCGAGACATAGGCGATGATAACGGAAACGGTTTCACTCCAGCCCTGCATAAGCGGCAGAACCTGTTCGACGGCCCACGCATTGAAACCTACGGCTCCGCCCACAAAGCCGATGGCCATGCAGCCGGTGACGAAGATCAGGAACATGATTTCCAGATGGCCTATACTGTTGCTGTCGAGAATGTCGATGCCTGGCATATAGCAGAGCAGTGCCGCCACACAGAAGAGAAAGACCGGGTCGATCTGCGTCCAGGGCTGCAGAATGAAGCCGAGCACCATGCAGAGCACGATCAGCATGAGCTTGATTTCCACAGGGCGGAGCGCGCCGAGCTCCGAGGCACTTCTGTCAATGAAGGCGGCGATGTGCTCGCGGGAGCTGATCTGCTCCTTACCTTTGACCAGATAGGCCGTGTACATGGAAACGACGGTATAAACCATGGATATGAGCGTGCTCTGCCATGCGTACTGCCAGAAATTGACGGTGGTGCCGTCCTTAAAGAGCATGGTGAAGGCCCATATGTAGGATTCGGACGTGTGGAGCAGCATGAACTGGGGCGCGGCTGCACCCATGAATGCAAGGTAGATGATGGACGAAGACAGGCGGGATTTGGGATTGATTTCCAGAGAGTTGATGATGCCTGTGGCGATGGTGCAGAGAATGACCAGCCTGGCGAGGACAGCGGGGAGAATGATGCCGAGAAGAATGCCGCCGAGAAAGAAGCCCCACATCAGGCCGGAGAAGCTGCCGCCTGTGATTTTCAGACAGTACAGGGCCAGACGGCGCGCAAGGTTGGTTTTGTCCATAGCCTCGCCTATGATGACGGCGGCAAAGGACATCCAGGGCAGTACGGTAGCCCACGGTCCGAAGACGACTTCCGCCGGAGCTACGTTGCCGAGGACATAGGCAAAAGTAAGCAGAGCGGCTACGCCGATGGCGGGAAATACGTTGAAGGCCCATGCCAGAATGGCCATGCTGGTCATGGCCATGAAGAGAGGTGCCTTGGGAGAAATGTCGGTGGGGGCGTAGACATAGATGATGACGGGAAGAACGAGGGTCAGCGTCCAGCGGAAAACGGAGAGATATTTCATAGAGCCTCACACTTTCCTGAAAGGATTTCGAGTACTGTCGCGAGATGCCGTGAGCTGGTCGATGATTGAGCCGCATCCGCCGCCCCGACTCTCCGGTTACGCGGCGGATGCGGCAGCGCTTATATAAGGCGGTCGCGCCATGCTGTTCTTACGTCGTCTCCCTCCTTCCATACGCGGAGGAACTTGTCGCGCAGAAGAGGATTGGTGAAGGTGTAGTCGGAACGGATGTGACGTCCGCGGCTTTCCTTGCGTTCCCGGGCGGAGATCATGAGCGCCTGTCCGAGGTCGAGCAGGTTGACGACTTCCGCCGCGCGCATGAGTTCATGCGCATCGGTGGCGTACAGCTGGCTTTCGATTTTCCGGCGCAGGTCGCCGAGATACTTGATGCCGGCCGTGAGCATGGTGTCGGAGCGTACCCGGTGAGGCCCGCAGTCGGCGTATTCCGTCATGATCTGCTGGAGGGCGAAGTTGGCTTCCTGCCAGGATGCGCCGCTGCTGCGTTCGTAGATGGCGCTGTAGAAGGCCATGCGTTCTTCGGCGTTTTCCGGCTCGGCTTCGGAGAGCGTACGGTTCTGGTAGTCTGCGGCATGATGACCGGCGATCCATCCGTACACGGCGGCGGCGCCGATGTCGCCGCTGATGTTGCCCATCATGTCTCCGGCGGCAAAAAGACCGCGGACGTTGCTTTCGCCGTTGATATCGATCTCGATGCCGTTGGTGACGAGGTTGGCTTCATACTGACCGAATTCCACGGCATGTTTGCCGGGATCAATGCCTTCCTTGTCCATGTAGTCCAGAAGGGCGGTCAGTCCTTCGCACTTCATGGCCCAGCGCATGTGCTCCAGATCTTCCCTGCTTGCGCCGGAGCAGTCCATGTAGGCGGGGCCGCGGCCGCTCAGTTTGAGATCCGTGAAGGCCGAAGACCAGACGTCGCTCGTCATGTCGCCGGTTTCCACGTCGGGTTTGGTGATGAACGGGCCTACGGGACGACCGTCGGGGTAGCGGTACACGCCTATCCATGTGGCCTTGCCGCAGCGGGCGAGGAAGCGGGGACCGGCATGACGGTAGGTTTTTTCCATGTTCACGAGATAGGTGCCTATGCGCCATGCCTGAGCGATGGAGTCGCCGGTGCCGGAAGGACACATATTGGTGTTGAACATCTGGCTGGGCGTGGGATCCGTGGTGAACAGACGGCTGACATAGCCCGTGGCGGCGACGACGGCCTTGGCCCTGACCATGATGAACGACGGTTCGTCGGTGCTCACGTCGAGAGCAAGAACGCCGGAGATGCCGTCGGCGTCACGGAACATTTCCAGCGCCGGCGCATGGTTCAGAATGGTCACGCCGCGTTTTTTCGCCTGTTCGGTGAGAACTTTCTTCTGATTGTGCCCGTCGTACTTGAGGAAGATGCGGGGTCTGCCGGGGTAGGCATGCCCTTCGAAATGGTAGTCTCCCGTGGGCTTCATGTTGATGCCCCAGTCGTTCCACATGTTCACGATCTTCGGGCTGGTTTCCAGAAAGCGCATGACCAGGGGAGTGTCGTTGCTGGTGGCGTTCTGGCTGTCCATGAATTCGTTGTACACCACGCTGATGTCGCCGTGCTTTTCAGGAATCCAGCAGAGAAAATGATCGTTGCCGGTAGCGCCTGCACCGCTTCGCTTCGTGTTGGCCTTGTCCAGAAGAACGACTTTTGCACCCTTGTCCGCCGCAGCAATGGCGGCCATGAGACCGGCTATGCCGCCGCCGATGACGACGACATCGGCTTCATATTGATTTTTAAGAGGGATCATGGGGACCTCCGAGAAATTTGAGAAAAGGTGTTCCCTGCCGGGAACGGGTTGCCTGGGGGAGAGATCAGCGCACGGGCAGGTCTTTGGGCTTCAGGGTATCGGCATCCACATACAGAAGCATGTGGGTAAGGGGCAGACGCAGCTCGATGGCTCCTGCCCGGCAGTCCAGAACGCAGGCATTGCAGTGCCAGCATTCGTAGGGTCTTCTGACTTCGGGAACCTTGTCCTTTTCCCTGTGGAGACTGAACACCTGCAGAGGGCACACATCGGCGCACACGCCGCAGCCAAGGCATTTTTCTCTGTTGATGACCGGGGGCATATTTTTCTCCTTTGCAGAAGTGGCATTTGCACGGCAGCATCGTTGATCAGCGATGCGTACATGATTTCACAAAGGAGCAGGTGAAAATATCGCACGTGCGACATTTTGGTGGATTTGCGGGGAAAAAAGAGAATTTTGAAGCTCGGCAGGCACGGGACTTCGGCCGTGTTCTCCATTCAGTCAGAAAGGATGATTCCGGCAGATGGAACAGTTTTGCGGGCGGTTACGGTTTTGCGTTGTAAGATCGTGATAAAAAGAACGAGACGTGGGATTTTCCGAAGGCGGCAGATGCGCGGAAATTATATGCCGGCGAGCGTACGCAGTCTTTCCGGGTCGAGAATGGTGACTCTGCTGCGCCGGAAGCAGTCGATGACGCCGTTCTTTTTCAGATACTGAATGGCTCGGCACAGCGTTGCCCTGTGCACGCCGAGCATGGAGGCGCAGCGTTCCTGCGTCATGCCGAGAGAGAAGTCCGTGCTGTTGTATCGCGCGGACAGGGAGAGCAGGTAGCGGCAGAAACGGATGATGAAGTCATCCATGAGCATGTCGGAAAGAAAAGTGCTGTGAATCAGCGCCACGGTACCCATCTGACGAAGTGCATAGGCGGCAAGGGCTGGGCAGGTCGTGACGCCTTTTTCATCCTGAAGCACGGTGCCCGGAACACGCCAGATCACACTGTCCTTCACGCACTGGTACTGGCCGGAAGCGTCTTTTCTGGTGAGGGCGCAGGCAAGATTGAAGATGCCTCCGGGCTCGAAGGTCATGAGCGCCCTTTGCCGGCCTTCCAGAGTGTCGAACAGAATGCGTACGCTGCCTTTTTCCAGGCAGTACATATCGAGCAGATGCGCTCCGGAAATATCGATGAACGTTCCGGCCCGGACCTGCATGCTGGTTCCTTCCCGACGTATTTCCCGCCATACGGCCGAATCCGGGTCGACTTCCCCCTGTACCACGGGAACGGCAAAGGATGTGAAGAGAGGCAGGGAGGATGGGGAGCCGGGGCGTAAAAGCGGGGAGTCGGTCATAAGTTACTCCGGAACGGCGAGGCGGGGGACAGAAACGGCAGAGGGAGAATCGTTGCGGCGTTCCCGTATGCCGGAGCATCCGGGTGAACCGGACCGTATTCGATGACGACGGTCTAGCAGGAAGACGGGGAAAAAGGCAAGCGGGGGAAAGAATGTAAAAAAAGCCCTTCCCTCTGGGGAGGGAAGGGCGGAAAGAGCGGCAAGAGCCTGTTAGAAGAGAATCGGACTCATGATGGTGATGACGGCGCTCATCAGAGCCCAGGAGAGCAGGATGACGAGCGGCGAGCTTTTCCAGATGCTTTTGGTGCTGGCCCATTCGTTGCCGTGCAGCAGCGCGGCGATGGAGCTGGCGGCCGGGGTGAGGAAGGCAAGGTGTACGCCCATGACCACCATGATGACGGCCGCTTCGGGACCGACGTTCATGTTGGAGTAGTAGCTGAAGATGATGGGCATGAGTGCCACGCCTACGGCGCCGTTGTTGATGAACTGGGTAAGAATGGTGGCCAGAAGACCCATGCAGAGGGCGAAGATCATCGGCGAACCGGCTCCGAACAGCGGCTGAACCAGGGCAAGAATGAAGATGATGCCCCATGCCACGCCGTCGTCCACCATGGCCTTGAAGCGGAGAAGGGGTTTGCCGTCGACTCTGATGAAGCTCATGATGCCCACGAGCAGCATGCAGATGCCGGTATTGCCTATGCTTTTGAGGAATTTGACGATCAGCAGATCGCCGGGGAGGAAGGCGGGAATCAGCAGCAGGGCCATCAGGGCGAGGAGAAAGCCGAGCACGGTCTTCTGCACGCTGGAGAGGCTGAGGCTCTGATCCGTATCGAGCGCGCCGGCATTGAGCTTTTGAAGCTTGCTGACATCCGGACGGAAGACGTACTTGCCTACGATCAGGAACAGCAGGGAGCAGAGAATGCAGATGACCAGTGCGATGATCATGTAGCTTGCGTATTCGATGGGGGTGCCGGACATGGTTTCATAGGCGCCCATGACCGTGAGGGCGGCCTGCTTGAAGGGAATGAGGGACATGCCCACCTGAGCGGCGTACACGATGCCGAAGACCATCATGGTAGGATAGCCTTCGCCCTTTTTGTATCCGCACACGTCGCAGACGCCGTACAGAATGCTCCATCCGATGACGGCAGCGGGAGAGGCGCTGGTCAGACCGCCGAGAAGCATGATGGAAGCGAGGAAGGTATAGGTGAACAGTCACGGTCTTCCAGCCACCGCCTTGCGGGTGATGAACCACAGCGAGATGAACTTTGAAAGACCGTAGTAGTTGATGGCTGCGCAGAATACGAAGATGAAGAACATCATGACGACGATGGGGTCGCCGAAGCTCTTGTTGAGCAACATGACGGGCTTCATGCCGCCGACGAGCATGAGGGCCAGAAGTCCGGCGATGCTGGGCCAGATGATGTCGATGAAGATCCAGCCGTAGAGCACGCCGAGGAAAATGCCGATGAGGTTCATGCCCAGCGGCGTGAGGGGCTGAAGCGGCGGAAGCTGTCCGAATCCGAACATGACGGTAAGGCAGATGATGGAATGAACGAAATACATGAGATCCGGCTTTCTGGCGGCAGAAGCGGAGGAGTTGTCGGCCATGAGGTTCTCCTGAAAGGACGGGAGTAGTCTGTTGTTTTCCGGGAAACGGGGGGGACTCCGGGACGAAAGACCTGCTGCGGCAGGTGTTCGACCATGGGGAGGGCGCCGGTTGAGTTTTTGGTAAAACGCGCGAAAGAGATCTTCGGGCGGCAGGCGATGCCGCTCGACATGGAATCGGCGTGGTCAGAGGGACGGAAATGGACGGAGTCCTGCTGTTGCATGACCCGTCCGGGCATGCATGTTGCCGTAGAGATACGTTTCTGTCACCGTCGGAGCAAGAAGGATGTTCTGTCTTATGTTCGGTGACCGGCTTTCATGCTCATGAGTTTTTTCTGCTTGTACACGTTGCGTCTGCGGACTGGTCAGGGCCGTTGCGGATCGCTTTGTCGGAACGGACGGAGATCGGACATTTTGCCGGAAAAAACGACGGCGCTTCTGGGAATGACTGTCGAAGATCGGCGTCCATGCGTGGTGCGTCCGGACGTGGCAGTCGGTTCGGATAGTCTTGCCCGTTCCCGTGAAACAGGAAGAATGCGGTAACGCTCGTGCTTTCAGCGGTATAAGTCAAACGACCGGGCCTTATCGGACTTTTCCGCAGGAAACGCCATCAGCATGGCGGTGAGGCGGAGAAGACACGTCTGGCTGCCAGAACGGAGCGGGGCAGGCGTGACAGGATTGGCCGGATAAGGGCGCTGGTCGAAATATTCCGTGATCCGGTTGCAGAGTTTTTAAGCGTACGGAACACGGAAATAAAAGCGCCCTGCCCCTTTTGCAGGACAGGGCGCTTGCAGACAGATCGGACAGATCAGAAACTAGACCTGCATGCGGAGCGGGAAGCGGAAGCCGATGGCACCGGTGGGGCAGCTCGTACGGCAGTTGGCGCAGTGCCAGCATTCGTCGCCGTGAGCCACTTCAGGACGGTCGAGACCGTTTTCCAGGTGCTTGAGTTCCAGCACATAGCCGGGGCAGTCGTCCACGCAGGTGCCGCAGCCCTTGCAGTGACCGCAGTGCATGCAGCGGGCGGCTTCGATCTGAGCCTGCTCGGCGGTGTAACCGGCATTGTTTTCCGTGAAGTCCATGTGGTTGGTGCAGGCCTGCTTCTGAGGTTCGGTCTTCTCGTACTGGAGAATGCCGTAGATCTCTTCCACGGGCACCACATAAGGCTCCTTGGTTCCGGCCAGGTCGTCGCGGGCAACGATGGTGTCGTCTTCGCCGATGGCGTACACGCGGGAGTTTTCACCGGTCAGCCAGGCATGCACGCCGAAGGCTGCACGACGGCCGTCGCCGATGGCTCCGGCAATGGAGGCAGGGCCGGAAGACACGTCGCCGGCGGCGAAGATGCCTTCAACGGAGCTGGCCTGCTTGCCGTCCACCACGATCCAGTTGCGGGGAGTGAGGTCGAGGCCTGCTTCAGCCATGAAGTCGAGGTCGGTCTTCATACCAACGGCGAAGATCACGGTGTCGCAGTCGAGGCTGTGTTCGCCGCCTTCCACGGGTACGAGGGTGAGACGACCCTTTTCGTCGAAGCGGCATTCCTGCACTTCAAAGTAGTCCACACCTGCGGTCTTGCCGTCCTGGGTGCGGATGGCGGACATGGTGCAGGAGTTGTGGATCTGGATACCTTCTTCGGCAGCCTGTTCGAGGTCTTCCGCAGGAGCGCGCATTTCACCGGCCTTTTCGAGGCAGATGACGTGCACTTCTTCAGCGCCGAGGCGACGGGCGACGAAGGCAGCGTCGAAGCCGACACCGCCGCCGCCCATGACGACTACGCGCTTGCCCACTTCAGGACGCAGGCCGAGGGAGGCTGCGCGGAGGAATTCGACGGCCTTCACGGCCGTTTCCGCGCCGGGAATGGGAAGGCTGTTTTCCTTGGGGGTGCCGGTGGTCACGATGACGGCATCGTGGGCGGCACGAACGTCGGCAAAGGAAATGTCGCGGCCGACCTGCGTATTGACGCGGGCACGCACGCCGACTTCGAGGATCCAGCCGATTTCACGGTCGACCACGTCGCGGGGTAGACGGAAGTCCGGCACGCCGTAGCGGGTCATGCCGCCGAGCACGGGATTGGCTTCGTACACGGTGACGTCATGGCCGAGAAGGGCCAGGAAGTAGGCGGCGGTAAGACCGGCGGGGCCGCCGCCGATGATGCCGACGCTCTTGCCCGTGGCGGGACGGCGCTTGAAGAGCGCGGAACCGTAGGGGGCGTAGTCGAACACGGCGCGTTCAAGGGCGCGGGTGTTCACGCAGGCGTCGTAGCCTGCACGGTTGCAGCTGGACTGGCAGAAATGGGGGCAGACGCGGCCGGTCACGCCGGGGAAGGGGTTCTTGGCGCGCAGGTAACGCAGCGCTTCGCCGAACTCGCCCTTTTCCACGAGGGCCTGCATTTTCTGGATGGAATTGCCCGCGGGGCAGAAGTGTTCGCACGGGGAGGTGCGGAACTGCTCCTTGAGGCTGTCGCCCATGACGATGGGCAAGGTGATTTCACGACTATATCTAGGCGGCATGATAATACTCCTTGAGTGACTGATCCGATCCCGGAATCCGGGAAGGGAGGCGCCGGATCAGAAATCCGGAGCCGGGCCGTTCCGGGGCTTGTCGCCCCGGAAAACGGTTTCAGACGGGAACGGGTCTACAGAAGAGGGGCCTTGCCCCAGTGGAATTCGGTGCCGTTCTTGCCCTTGATGAGAAGCAGAGGCTTGGCCATGTCGGGGTTGAGATCGGGGTAATCCGTGATCTTGTACACGCAGCGGCCGGTTTCCTTGCGTTCCATGGTGGCCTTGATAGCCAGTTCGCACACCTTGAGCACTTCGCTGGATTCATGGCAGCGCATGAGATCGCGCAGGCTGTCAGCGTGGAGCTGGGGAATCTGTTCCTCAAGGAAGCTGATCTTTTCCAGAGCACGTTCCATGCCGACCATCGAACGGCGGAAGCCCATGTAGTACATCATGACGTTGCGGGCAGCTTCTTCCAGTTCCTGATAGGTCAGTTCCTGATCGTTGCCGAGGGGCGCAAAGATGCTGGACTTCACCTGAGCGGCCAGATCTTCGTCGATCTTTCCGGCTTCGGTCATGCCCGAAGCCTTCATGGCGGCCTGACGGCCGGCTTCGAAGCCGCCGCACATGGCGCCGGAGCAGTACAGGAAGATACTGCCGCAGAACAGTCCGGGAATGGTGGTTTCAAACTGGTCGTTCACCGCGATGGTGCCGCCGAAGATGAGTTCGCCGATTTCCACTTCCAGCAGCTTGTGCTGGAAGTCGGTGCCGGTGCAGTCGGCCCAGTCGCCGAAGGTGGCCTTGTCGCCGGGCATGAGGATGTACTGCAGTTCATGCACGATTTCGGGATCCACATGGCGCATGTCCATGTAGAAGGGCGGGCCATTGCCCTCGAGCTGTTCCTGGTAGGTGCCCTGAATCTGGTTGTTGCGCACGCCGTTTTCCCACATGGGGTCGTACTTGCCCATGAAGCGTTCGCCGATGGCGCTGAGTTCGTGGGCGCCGGAGCTGTTGATGCCGTTCATGCCGGGGCAGCCGTAGCCCTTGGGTTCCATCGTGGCGCGCTGATAGGTGTCGAGTTCGGTGACCGCAGCGCCGGCATCATAGCCGAGCACCACGCCGGCGCCGGTGTTGTAGGGGTACATCCACACGTTGTAGGGGTTGTGCGTGGAGTTGTTGTAACCGCGGGTGGCGGAACGACCCTGAGCGGAAACCACGGTCTTGGCGCGGAAAATGACGAATTCGCCGGTCACCACGTTCCAGCCGAGGGCGCCGCAGGCGCGGCCTCCGTCGGTGAGGATCTTCATGACCATGATGCGGTCCACGACGTGTACGCCGGAGTCGTGAACGATGCGGGCCATGATGCGCTTGATGGTCATGCCGTTGGCAATGTGGACCCACCAGGTGCCGGGCTGGCCGAAGCCCTGGGTACGCTTGTAGGTACCGTCGGGATTCTTGCTGAAGTCAACGCCGTACTGTTCGAGGCGCTTCAGCATGTGGTACATGTGATTGTACCAGCCGTTGACGATCATGGTGGGGGTGTAGCCGGTCAGAGGCTTGGAATAGAACTTCACAAGATCGTCTGCGGTGTCGAAAGCAGCACCTTTTTCGTTCAGGACGGCCATGTAGTGGTCGTTGCCGCCGCCGATGCAGCCGGAACTTTCCAGCTTGCCTTTGTCCAGCAGCACGACGTCCAGGCCCTGCTCGCGCGCTCCGAGAGCAGCGCCGCAGCCGGACGCGCCGGAGCCTATGACGAGCACGTCTGTTTCAATCAGCGTGCCAAGCGGATGAGGGGAAATCTTCATAGAAAAATCCTCTATGTTTTAAGGGCTAGTTCCTTGTTCGAAAAACCGGGAAGAAAATTCTGGCAAGGAAGGAACAATACTAAACGGTGGCCTTCCTGCGTCCCTTCAGCTGGAAGATGAAGAGGGCGACGAAAACGGCGATGCCGATAAGCAGGAAGGAGGTGTGCCCGATGGCGATCCAGAGACCGCACAGGGCGACGACGACGCCGAGGCACCAGCGCTCCACCACGTTGAGCACTCTGAGGCCGTAGCCTGTGATCATCATGCAGAAGGCGACGACGGTGAACGCGCCGACGGCGGTGACGAGCAGAGTTTCAGCGAGAGGTCCCTGGCCGAGCATGAGCGCGGGGCGACCCACGACGAGGTAGGGAATGGCGAAACCGACGGCACCTACCATGGAAGCTTCAAGAGCCGTCCTCATGTATGAGGACTCCGCGATGCCGGCCGCAGGCAGAGCCGCGAGGGCGATGGGCGGGGTAAGGCAGGAGAAGCAGGCGAACACGAAGACGAACATGTGGGCGGCGAAGGGGTCCACGCCCATGTTCACGAGCACCGGGATACCCACCATGGAGACGAGCAGATAGGCCGCCAGCGTGGGCACGCCCATGCCGAGGATGAGGCACACGCACATGGTGATGAAGAGCGCGATGGGAATGCTGCCGTGAGACCACATGACGATGAGCTGGGGGATCTTGATGCCAAGCAGCGTCTTGGTCACGGTGGTCATGATGGGGCCGAGCACGGCGCAGGTGACGCCGATCTTGGCACCGGTGACGGCACCGTCGATGAAGGCAGGGAGGATGCTCTTGAGCTGATCGTACTTCTTGGACGTGACGATGTCGATGATGTTGAGCACGAGCAGGAGCATCATGGCCCAGAAGATGGTGAACATGGGGCTGTAGCCCATGACCAGCAGGGCGATGATGGCCAGCAGCGGCAGAACGAAGATGGGTGCGTCGTGAATGAAGGCACGCAGGGAGAAAGCGGCGATGTCTTTCGGATCCATGCGGATGCCGAGGCGCTTGGCCTGGAACTGGGCATACAGGCCTACGGAGAAGAAGTAGAGCAGCGAGGGAATGAGGGCTGCGGCCATGACGGTGACGTAGGGAACTTCCGCAAGTTCCGCCATGACGAAGGCCGTGGCGCCCATGACGGGGGGCATGATCTGTCCGCCGGAAGAAGCGGCGGCTTCAATGGCGCCGGCCTGGTAGGGCTTGTAGCCCACTTTCTTCATGAGCGGAATGGTGAAGGCACCGGTGGCGGCCACGTTGGCCATAACGCTGCCGGTCACGGAACCCATGAGGGCGCTGGACACCACGGCGGTGATGGCCGGGCCGCCGTCCAGCTTGCTGCCGGTGAGCATGCCGACCTGGTTGAAGAAGCGGGCGGCGCCGGTGGCTCCGAGCAGGCTGCCGAAGAGCACGAACAGGAAGATGTAGTTTGCGCTGATGCCGAGCACCTGACCGTAGATGCCGCCGGAAAGGTCGAGACCATAGCTGACGAGCAGTTCGTCTATGCTGATGTTGGGAGACTGCAGCGGTCCGGGCATGTAGTGACCGAACACGGCATAGGCGATGAAGCACATGGCAACGATGGGGAAGACCCAGCCGAAGGAGCGTCTGGAAGCTTCAATGCCCAGTCCCACGAGCAGAACGCCGACGAACATATCCTGTCCCGTGAGGTCGAGCATGGGACCGCGTTCTTCCTGCAGGCCGCTGTAGTTGAGAAACATATACGCCGTGGCATAGATGGACAGGCCTATCAGCACGACGACGACGGCTTTGCCGAAGGTGGACTTCTGACGGGTGAAAGCCCACAGGAATACCAGAACAAGAGCCATCATGTAGTGCAGGTTCTGATGCTGAATGGGGCCGATGAGCATCCACTGAGTGTATACCAGATGGTACAGGGCCATGATCAGGGCGACACCGATCATAAGAAAGTGCACCACGTTGTTCTTTGCCTTTTCCATGTTTTCCTCTTGTTGGGATAAGCGAGGGGAAGGGCGTAAGATAAGTCCCCCTGCTTCCGGAGAAACAGGGAACGAAGTTACGCCTCAATTGAATGGAGTATTGCGGAAGAGTAATGTCGCGAAAGAGAAGCGCGCCGGGGCATCCCCGGCGCGCAGCAGGGGATGATAAAGATCAGCGCAGACCTTTTTCCTTGTAGAAGCGCAGGGCGCCGGGATGGATCATTTCGTCCGGAACGGTGGGAACGATGAGTTCGGGCCAGATACCCTTGGCAGCGGCGGAGTAGGTCGCCATTTCATCGCAGTGTTCATAGAGAACCTTGGCGATGGTGTACGCGGTCTGTTCGTCCAGTTCGTCGAAGGCGTAGATGCCGAGCAGGTCGCGCCAGCTGGGAATATCCTTGGCGGGAACGTTTTCGCCGATGGCGCCGGCCGGAACGGCCTTGCATTCATAGGCGATCTTGTCTTTCTCAGAAGCCTTCTTCACGGCTTCTTCAGGAATGTCGATGTAGTGGGGATTGCCGCGGGAAGCAATGAGTTCGCCGTAGACGGCAACCGGAACCCAGGGCGGAGTCTGACGGGAGCTCACGCCGAGGATCATGGCGTCGATGGAGCCGTCGAGCATGGCATCGCGCATGCTGCCCCAGTTCATGTACTCAAAGTCGATGGATTCGGGGTCGGAGCAGGCCGCCATGACGATGGAGGCGTGGTTGTGACCGAGAACCGTGGGCTTGGGACCGAGACCGACGCGCTTGCCCTTGAGATCTTCAATGGTCTTGATGCTGGGATCGAAGGTAATGAGCGTCTGAATGTTTTCGCTCATGTTGCCGATGAGCTTCAGGCCGGTGAAAGCCTTCTTGTACGGGGCAACGCCCGCGCGGGCTTCCATCACGGGAACCAGGGTTCCGGCCACAATGCGGCGTTCCGGAGCCTGGGATGCCTTGATGATGCCCATGCCGGTGCCGTTGGTTTCAACGGCATTGGCTTTGATTTCGGGGGCATGTACCTTAAGGATTTCCGTCAGAGCATAGCTCATCTGGTAAAGGGTGCCGCCGAAGATGCCGGCCTGAATTTCCACGTCGGCGGCATGGGCCGGAGTGGAGAGACCGAGAGCGAGTAAGCAAACTGCCAAAGACTTGAAAGAAAAACGTGCCATCGTAGCCTCCTGGTTGCTGTTGTGAAAATAATCCATAAAGAGCACTGTCTTGTCAATTTGAAAAGATTTGTTTATTGTTGCATGTAATCAAACATTGATGGGGAGTTCTTGAGAAAAATATATATAATTTATTTGAATTATTTATTTTTCTGTGAATGGAGTTCAGAAATGAGACTGTTGGTCAAAAATAAGGTGTTGTTATCATAACCAATTAAAATTATTTATTTTATTATCTAATCCAGAACGTAATCATTTTTTCTGTTTTAATGAAAACAGACATAAATGGTGGCTCTGAGTAAGAATATTCTGATCGTCAGACTCCTTGGGAGGGGCTTTTTGAAACGAAATTTTTGCCGTGGCACTGCCGGATGAAAAGCAATATTGTTCTTTTTGGAGCAAAACCTTGTCGGAGTCGGTATCCACAGGTGATGGAACCTGCCTGAAAACATACGAAATTTAAGGAATGGCCTTATCCTGGATCAGATATTTCTACGGAGTGTGTCATGATAGAAGAACTGAGCGGAGATTTCTTTCAGCAGCTGAGAGGTTTTTACTATACGGCCCATACGGGCAGCATCCGCAAGGCTGCCCAGCTCATGAACCGCAATCCTTCCACCATCAGCTGGCAGATACGTCAGCTTGAACAGCAGCTTGATACGGTACTGTTCGACAGGTACATGAAAAGACTGCGCATTACTCCCGAAGGGGAAAGACTGCTGTCCTGGACCATTTCCACCTTCGAGCTTCTGCGCGGCATGAAGTCGGACATCAGCTCCCCCTCCGGCGTGCTGCGCGGAACGATCAGCATTTCCAGCAATCTTCCGTTTTCGGCCCGGGCGGTCCGCATCATTGCCGCCTTCCGGCGGGATCATCCCGACGTTCACATCAAGATCCGCCGTGCACTTCCGTATGAAACCGTGGATGACGTGGTAAGCTCCCGGGTGGACTTCGGCCTGACGGGCATCACGAGAGAAGCCCCGAACTGTCACCTGGAGGAGTTCTTCACCTCACAGCCGCTGCTCATCGCCCGGGAAGACAACGAGTTCGGTCTTCCGGAGCATCCTACGGCGGAAGATCTGATTCGTCTGCCTTTTATCTCGTTTCTGGCCGAAAATATGGAGGAAGGCGGCGATCCCTATTTCGATACGTCTCTGGCGTCCCTTTCGCAGCCCATGCACACGGTGCTCAGCGTGAACAACTATCACCTCATGCTCCGCTATGTGAAGCAGGGCATGGGCGTGGCCATCATGGACGAACTGTGCCTCATAGCCAGTAAATACGGCAATCTGGGTGAAGGGCTGCGTTCCTACTCTCTGGAAGGTATTCTTCCGCCGGTGCATAACGGCATTCTTCTGCGCGATCACAAGCACTTGAGTCCTCAGGCTGCGGCGCTCATCGCCAGAATGCGCGACGAGCTGAAGGACGGCCTGTCCAAGATCAGGGAACTGGCCCGCTGACGGTCGGGACAATGCTGTCTGCTTCTTTTTATATTGTTATTGATCGCTGAAACAGGCGTCCTGTTCTTCTTTCTCTCCGTGCTTGACCGGAAAAGGGGCAGGCCGTAAAGTTTCCGCAGAATGTTCACAAATGCCGGTCCCTCCGGGGACGCATGATCGGCCGGACGCTTCTTCGAGAGGCGGATACGGCGCAAAGCGGATATATTATGGCAGCAAACGCTTCTCTTGCGGCACTGTACAGGCCGCAGACCTTCGCCGAGGTGGTGGGACAGGATATGGTGAAGTCCATCCTTTCCCGCGCGGCACGTGAAGACCGTGTGGCTCCGGCCTATCTTCTCAGCGGCACGCGCGGCGTGGGCAAGACCACCATAGCCCGTATCTTTGCCAAGGCGCTGAACTGTGAGCATGCGCCCACGGGAGAACCCTGCAACCAGTGCGAGGCCTGTCGCCGCATCACGCAGGGCAGCTTCGTGGATGTGGTGGAAATCGACGGCGCTTCCAACCGCGGTATCGACGACATACGTCGTCTGCGCGACGCCGTGGGCTATGCGCCTCTGGAAGGCCGTTACAAGGTCTTCATCATCGACGAAGCCCACATGCTCACCAAGGAGGCCTTCAACGCGCTGCTCAAGACGCTGGAGGAGCCGCCTGCGCATGTGACGTTCATCATGGCCACCACGGAACAGCACAAGTTCCCCGTGACCATCGTGAGCCGCTGTCAGCATTTCGTGTTCCGGCAGATTCCCGAGGCCGTGCTGGAGTCGCATATCTGCGACATTCTTGATCGTGAAGGACGCCCCTTTGAAAAGGAGGCCGCCCACCTCATTGCCCGGCGTGCGGCGGGCAGCGTGCGCGATTCCATGTCGCTGCTCGGTCAGGTGCTGGCGCTCGGCTGCAGGCCGGACGAACCGCTTACGGCCGCACAGGCCCGCGAGGTGCTGGGACTGGCCGGTCAGGAAGTGATGGACCGCCTCATGGACGCTCTTGCCGGGCAGAATGCCGCGGGCATCACCGTGCTTGTGCGGGAGCTTCTGGCGCAGGGCGCCGACATGGGCTTCTTCCTGCGGGAACTCGGCAGTCTGTGGCGCAATCTTTTTCTTCTCCGGCAGGCGGGAAAGGAGGCCGCCGGAGAGCTCGATCTGCCCGAAGGCGAAGTGGAGCGGCTTGTTGCCCTCGCTTCCCGTTTTTCGCTGACCTATATTCATGCGGCATGGCAGATGACGCTGGACTCCCAGCGGCGCATTCTTACCAGTCTTGAGCCTTCGGCCGGGCTGGAACTTCTGCTTCTGAACCTTGCCATGCTTCCCCGGCTGCTTCCTCTGGAGGAGCTTGCCGCGCCTGTTTCGTCGGCTTCGGGCAGAAATCCGGAAGCGTCGTCTTCTCCGACGCCTTCAGCTGCGCCGCAAACGCCGCCGGCCACATCTCCGGCCCCCGCCGGAGCTGCACCCGTGCGATCTGCCGCTCCGTCGCCCGTCCGGCCCGTGCAGGCAACCCCCTCGGCTACGCAGAGCCCTGCCTTCGTGCCTCCGTCTGCTCCCGCACCCGTCGCTGTTGCATCGCCTTCCGTTCCGGTCGCTCCGACCGCTTCGTTCCGGCCGTCGACTCCTTCTGCGGACTTGACGGAAAAGGCGAAAACTGCTGAAACTCTGGCGCCGGAGAAGCGGCGTCCTGCCGCCGACTGGAAGGATCTGCCGGTGGATGCCTCCCTGCCGTGGAACAGCTTTTTTGACTCCTGTCAGGACAGCCGGGACATTCCTCTGCCCGTCCTTCGTCAGGTGACCGGAGAAGTGCGCGGAGACTATCTTGTGCTTCAGGCTCTCTCTCAGGTGGTGAGTCAGCAGCTTCAGCGCACCGAGAAGCTCAGGCTTCTCGAGACCATGGCGGCTTCCTGGGCCGGGAGACCTCTGCAGATCGTGTTCCGGCCTCCGCAGAAGACGGTACGCACTGAAGCGGAGCTGCGGGAAGAGATACAGGATCATCCTGTGATAAAGAAATTTCAGGACGCGTACGATGCCAGACTGGTACGCTGTACCCCCATCAATCGTTAACTTCGCAACAGAAGGGCCGACGGCCCTTGCCTTTCAAGGAGACATGGCATGAAGAACATGAACGACCTGCTGCGCCAGGCTCAGGTGATGCAGAACAAGATCGCCAAGCTTCAGCAGGAAATGGCGGAGAAGGAAGTGGAAGCTTCGGCCGGCGGCGGCATGGTGAAGGTGGTCATGAACGGACGTCAGGAAATGAAGTCCATCACCATCGACAAGGCCATTCTGGAAAGCGGCGACGTGGAAATGCTTCAGGACCTCGTCATCACCGCTGTGAACGAGGCCGTGCGCATCGGCCGCGCCAACCTTGACCGCGAAATGGCCAACATCTCCGGCGGCATTCATCTGCCCGGCATGTTCTGATTTCCGGCGTTCGGCGGATATCTTTTGAAAGCTCCGGTTCCCGAGGGAACCGGAGCTTTTTTGGGTAAGGCCTTCAGACAGTTGAGGGAGCGGAAGCGTTCGAAACAGAAAACCACCCGCTTAGCGGGTGGACCACAAAACGGTTATACTTAAAAATTTTTCGATAAGACGGAGTTGTGTTCAGATTCCCGTCCACATCAAAAATGTGTTTTTTCTGGCGGAAGAACAAAATCTGGCACATACGAAATGGCTGTGCAGGTGTACCATATTGTATTCACTCCCAAGTATAGGAGAAAAGTAATGTATGACAACACCGTGAGGAGATGGGAAAAATAATTCAGAGTAAACTTTTCCGTCTGCGGAGTGAGGTTGTCGAAGTCATCGATCTGGAAACGGGCACGCTAATATGGTGGATGGTGCCGCCCGTCCAGTGATTGTTCTTGTCGCCGGTAACGCTGAGGCTCTTCCCATCCTGCACTCTTGCCGTATAGATGCAGCGAATCTGGCAGAAGGGCCAATATCCCTTGACTTCCGTCATCGCTCCGCCTTTGGGTGCCGCATAGCTGATGGCCTGGGCTTTGTCGGGATCGGCAATGGCCGCCCGCCCGCGAGCAGGGACGCACTCAGCTTAAGAAAATTTTTTCGTGAGTAACTCTCGAGCATGATAAATCTGCCTGTTGAACATGAAAAAAGTGCTGATGCTGAGTCTCTTCAAAGAAAAACTCCGACATAAGGCGGAACAGCAGTCTCTATTTGCGGGGAAAAAGAAGCGGCCTGCACCTTAATCAAAGGTCAGACCGCTTTTTAAAAATGGCTGCAACGTCGAATGTCAGCAGTTGCAGTCGGTGGCAATGCCGGAAATCGTTGCTTCGGAAGCAAGAATGCTGAGCTGGGCATCGGAAAGATTCAGTTCCTTGAGGTCGTCCCAGTTCTGGAATCCGCCAAGAGAATCCCGCAGATCGAGAATACGCTCGGCATCTTCCTGCGAGAAAAAGCAACGATTCATCAGTTCTTCTGTCGTGGCGTTGTTGAGTTCAAACGGATTGTCTGATTTGGCGTAGGCCAAGGGAGCGGCGGACAGCATGAGCGCCAGGGCCAGCATCAAAAAACGTATCTTCATAAACATCTCCTTATCAAGCATATGGCAGGATAAACTGCCTTCTTGCCGAATTACCATAACGAATTTTTTCGTTCAGATGTAGCGGATACAACACATTTTTTGTAAAGTTTCGTCTCCTTTCCTTTACAATCATACGTCTTACTTCCAGCCGTACGGCAGATGTATTTCCATGCTGACCATGCGCCCCGCAGCCCAGCACGGCATGATCATGCTCTTTTCCCCGGTACCACCGGCAACAATGATGGGCATGGAATCAAAAAACGGCTTGGGTATCATGGTATCACCACCCGTAGTGGCGAGCACGCTCTCTGGGACTCCCTTTCTGGCCTCCGTTGCCGAATGATACTGATGTATCCAGTCCTTGAAAGGAATGCGGGAATGTTCTCGAAGATACAAACGTATGCTTTCACGAGTCCAGCCTTCATGAGCCAGCATCTTTGCAGTGTCCTGAGCAACGACAAGAATGATGGCGCTGCGGTACGGTCTGTCGTGTCCCCTCAGCCACTGAGAAATCAGATCAAGATATTCCGGTCTGCTGTAGCCTATACCCATAAGGCTCGAATAGCCTTCGACAGATGCTACGGTGACCACATTGCGCTCAGGCATGAAACCGAATTCCGTATGCCAGGACGGCCAAGGACTGGCATCAATATTCTCTGCCATGAACATGACGAACTCCCCGGGCTGTCCGAGTGTGGACATATCGGTAATACCGGGGCGACTTCCTCCCACGTTTTGAATGACGAGATGAAGCGCCCGGCTGATGCAGGCATTGGCCCGGTTTCCTCGGCCGAAAGTTCCCGTTCCCGCGTTCAGCCCCATTTTTTCCACGATGGGGCCGCTCACGATCATCAGCACGGCGTCGGGATTGGTCGTTGTCGACATGCCTCGCAGATCGAACTCCGGCTGGCTGACAGCTTCAACAGCAGCAACAAGAAGCGGCATATGCCTGGGTTCACATCCAGCCATGACGGCATTGACGGCAATTTTTTCCACCGTAGCGACCCCCTCCATGGGGGCCAGAGTAGCGATGGGAAAATCACCGGGCAAATCATAGCCTGCCACCATGGCTTCTACTCTTTCCGGAGTAGGGGGAATCAGCGGAAGTCCGTCGCCCCAGCCCCGGGCCAGAAACAGTTCATTGAAGTCTTCCAGTCCATCATTACCCGGTGTCATCGTTTCGCGCTCGGCCCGGGGAAAACCGACCTTCAGACCTCCCGACTGTTCCAGTACTGCGTCGATATATACGCCTTCCTCCGTCTGGCCGGCGGGGTTACATACGGTTAGGGCACAAGATACATCTGGAATCAACAGCTGTCCCGCAAGCAGCAGGAAAAGCAACGTACGCATACTGCCTCCGCAGACTTTCATTCGGCGCCGCGGCTTAAAACTCCATGTCAGAATCCTCAGGACCGTATGTTTTCATGCCGCGGAGAATTCACCGAAGGAGCAAGAAATATTTTACGGCGTAAAACGGTCATGACGACCGCCTACTATATGTGTCGTCTGCCGTCAAAAGTAAAACTTACTGAAAGTCTCTCTGTATGAACATGAATGACTTCAATAGCACCTCGTGCCCAGCACGGTGGCGGCCCGCTCAAGCCGGATCAGTTCCAGAGCCAACTATGTGATTCTTCTGCTTCTTTCACATGCCCGCCCGTCTCCGCCTCAAAAACGGAGCGGATCGCTGCCGACCTGCGCCGCATACAGGGAAAACTTTCAAAAATCAGATGCAGACACTCTGAAATACGGCGGGGAATCTTCCGCAGAAAGATTCCCCGTCGTATTGAGGTTAATGATTATTCAGCAATCTTTACGGAAACAGGTCTCCACACATTGACGAACGGTACCCATATCTGAGACTGCTTGCCCGGACCACCGGCTACGACCAGCTTGATGGATTCCAGCTGCGTGAAGCGGGGGATAAGGGTGTTGTCGTCGTACGGGCCGAAGGCTTCACCAGGCTCACAAATGGCCTTGGTGTATAGCTTGTAGGGAAGAACGGTGTTCTTGACCAGGTATTCCTTGATGGCCTCTTTGCTCTTCGTATCGCGGAACATGGTAGCAGCATGTTCGGGCGAAAGGATAAGCACCGCATAAGTAATGGAGTTGTTCCATTGGCTTATGGGACGGTTGTAAGGGTTCTTCGGATCGGCAACGTTCACCGTCAGGCAGCTGCCTATACCGGACGCCGTACCGGCGATACCGGCGGAGAAGGTGTTCATCAGATCCTTACTGGCCACGCTGTCGTGGTCAACGTTGGCGTTTGGAGGATAAGAGGTGGAAATGGTGACTATGCTGTCTTCTCTGGAGAAGCCTTGCTCTTCGGCGAAAGACTGCTTCCACGGCGTAGCTTCAAAGTTCTCGCATACGACGTTGGCAATCAGGTCAAAAGAGGAACCGTGAGTACTCTTGTCGAGGTTCGGGGGAACAGATCCGCCCACCACGTCACCGACAAGGTTCACAAAGTAACCGAGCGCGTTGGTGACGGGGTTTTCACCACCAGCAGTACCGGTTCCGTTGTTCAGCTTGAGCTTCTTCACTATAGGACCGCTGATGATGACTAGCGGACATGTGGCTGCCGTAGTCGTAGAGGTACCACGCCAGGCGGCTTCGGGCTGCTTCATGGCTTCAACCATGGCGAGCAGCAGGGGCATATGTTCCGGCTTGGCGCCGGCCATAACGCCAAGGGTAGCTACAAGTTCCACAGTGAGCATACCGTTGCGCGGAGGAACAACCCATACCACTTCGGAGGGATCACGCTTGGTACCCTTAAGCATCTCGGCCACCTTGTCCACAGTGGGCGGAACGATGGGCAGAGACAGTGACCACTTGCGCTTGGCGAACATGGCGTTCACATCCGCGTAGGTACCGGTAAATTTAAATGTCTTGGCAGGATAGGGCGCTGCCTGCTTCGCAGCATTTTCCGTAGACGGAGCCCAGTTGATGGAAGCCTTGATGATGTCATCAAAGGCCTTATCGAGCTTTGCCTCTACTTCGGCCTTGGGAAGCATACCGATGGGATGAGGCACAACGACGAAACTCATATCGGTCAGGCCCTGACTTTTCTGAGTTCCGCGGGCAAGGGTGACAAACTGATCGGTGACGATGGTTACCGTAGGAATGCCGAGCTTTTCAAGATTGCACTGGTCAACTACCAGCCATGACGTGCAGCTGCCTCAGTCGCACTGGGAGGCAATGACCAGATCAGGCTTTACGGCTGCCACTGCCTTGGCTACTCGTTCAGACTCGGAGGCCGAACCGGAAATGCCGTTCAGACTCTTGTCGGTTTCGTAGGTCTTGACGATCTTGGCCGTAGGATACTTTTGGGCAAGCAGATCGGCCAGGTGATTGAGCATTACATCACCGTTATGCTTGCTGTTCCAGCGCAGGGCAATCGTCTTGCCGTCAAGTGTGTTGATACGCTTTGCAGGCTTTACCTGAGCAATCTGAATGACACCCGTGGGATTGACGAGCTCCCACTCCTGCGGCTTTTCCACCGCCTGCGCCATCGGGGTCCCGAGCAGCAGGACCGCACCCATGGCGATGATCTGAGAAAGTTTCAGCATACTTCTTCTCCTGTTAGAAGGGTCCGCAGTTCTTTCCCACAAAGAACTTCCATTTGTGAAAAAGAATACACGAAAACGGGAGAAAGAGTGATAAGGAAAGTATAACTATTGTAAAGTCGACTTTACAATTACCCTATAGTTCAGCCGCAGTGATTCCTCTTCTTCAGCGGAAAGTGCAGACATACGGAAAAACCGCGAGGAAGCACGTTCCCGTATTCCATCCTGCCCCCGCAGGCCTCGATACAGTCTTTCACGATGGAAAGTCCCAGTCCCGTACCCCCGGGGTGCGTGGTCGCGGCATGGCCCCGGAAAAACGGCTCGCACAGCGACGGCAGATCCTCTTCCCGTACCCCGGGACCGTGATCCGTCACGGATATCACGGTTTCAGCCTCTCCCCGTTCCGCACGGATAACCACGGGACCATCGTTTCCCGCATAATTCAGTGCATTTCTCAGCACGTTGCTGATAATTCTCTGCAGATAGTCCCTGTCCGTGCACAGACAGAGCCTCTGCTCCACCTCCACATGCACGTCGGCGTCTGAAGCCTCGCTCTGAACTATGGAGGAAAGGAAGGGACACAGTTCCACAGAGACTTCTCTCGGAGTAGTCATGGATGCCTTGGCCTGAAGATAGGCAAGCACTTCTTCGGTCAGGATAGATAATCGCTTGATATGTCTGAGTACCTGCTGCACGCGCAGACGCTCATCACCGTTCAGCTTGCACTCCAGCACTCCCAGTCCCATCTGAGCCTTGGCCAACGGCGTATTCAGCTCATGGGCCACATAGCGGATGAACTGCCGCTGACCTGTGAGCATACGGTTCATCCGCTGCATCATGGCTACCAGAGCATAGCCCACACGGCCTATTTCGTCCTTTCTGGCACCGGAAAATTCTTTGTCGTGCAGAAAGGGTTTATCTACACAGGAAAAACTTTCAAACTCCACGTCTTCAGCATACTTCGCCATACGGCGAAGCGGACTCGAAAGATGTCGTACAAAAGGAAGCCACCAGAGAAACGATACGCCCAGGATAACGGCCACCAGCAGAAAAATCTTATCGATATCGAAAAAAAGTCCGTGTCCGTCTACGGTGTCGGACTCCATGACGACAAGCACCGTATGTATCTGGCGATTGATATCGGGAATATACATCACGCGCCCCAGCCAGTACCGGGAAGGAGCATTCGTATGCCGGAAAAGCGCCGGAGGAACAGGCGGCAGTCCATACTCCACATTGCTGTTCCGGCCCGCAAACATGGTACTCCCCATGGGATCCCAGAACATGACCTCCGGCGACGGGCAGAAGGAGTAGATGGCGCGGGGCAGATTCTTCGCCTGTTCGACCATACGGTCGGGAATGGCAGAATCCCTTATGGATTCCGTATCCAGAGACTGAAGATGAACACGTACGGGCAGTCTTCTGGCATGAGGTTCCAGCAGGTCCTCCCACTCAAGCACGGAACGGTACTGAAGGTTTGCACTTATCACCCGCAGAGCGCTGTCGGCCCTGGTACTGAACAGGGAAGCGGGCAGCACACCGTCGTAACCCTTGCCGGCCATGACGTACCAGCTGATTCCGCAGCCGAGCACCGCCAGAAGAACAAGATTAAGCAGCATCCACAGGATGATCTTGACGTAAAGATTGCATCTCAGCAGGTTCATGCCTCTTCATCCTGTCGGATAAACACGTAACCGATGCTGCGCACGGTTCGAATGTGCGTATTGGCTCCCGTGGCATCGGTGAGTTTCTTGCGTAATGTGGAAATATGCACATCCACGCTGCGGTCGAACTTGTTCCATTTTTTGTCGGCAAAAAGATTAAGCAGCGTTTCCCGCGAAAAAATACGTCCGGGTTCCCGCATCATGGCCTGAAGGATCTGGAATTCCACATAGGTCAGCTCTATGGGCCGCCCGTGGAACGATACCTGAAGCGTACGCGGATTAAGTTCCAGGCCGTGCACCGAAAGAATTTCTTCCTTCTCTCCTTCCGCACTGCCCGAACTTCGACGCAGTACGGCCCGCACTCTGGCCAAAAGCTCACGGGAGGAAAACGACTTCGGCACATAGTCGTCCGCCCCGAGTTCCAGCGTGACGATGCGGTCCGTTTCATCGTTGTGTGCCGAAAAAACGATGACTGGTATTCCGCATTTCATGCGGAGACGACGAAGGACCTCCACGCCGGGGACATCGGGCAGCATCATATCCAGAAGAACAAGATCGTAATCTTTGCCGTCCAGGCTCTCCAAGCCGGCTTTTCCCGTCAGACGGTAATCGAGTCCTATATTCTGAAGCTCCATGTAATCCTTGACAAGAAGGCAGAACTCTTCATCATCGTCTATTAAAAGCAGTCTTCCGTTCTTCTCTTCACTCATAAAAATCCGTTGGACCTGTACAGACGTTTTTTCTGAATGGTGAACGTCTCCCGGATATGCGCTGCGGGTACCGGAAAGAAAAATTCCCACAAGCAGCTTCCGAGATTCTCTTCCCAGAAGTTCCGCACATCAAAAAGCAGAAGGGATGGAATTTCCCATCACGTTTCCCCTTTTTCCTATTGTACAGTCAAAAAATCGTAACTGGCAACGGATAATGTTGTAAAGAAATGTGAAGTCCTCCCATTCAAAAAAACTGCTTGCCACAACAATAAATTTTGGGGCCGCACCGTGTCAGCACCAGCCATGCCTTTTGTCCGCACACATCATCGAACACGAAGGAAGGACACGGAAAAAGAAATATAATATGTCATAGTTATAGGAGTTATCAGTATATTATAAAAAGGCTCTTGACTAGCTGAGAGGATGTTCTCTGAGCATTTTTAACACCAAAAG
>USBZ01000022.1 GCA_900553065.1 uncultured Desulfovibrio sp.
CTATCTTTTGGTGTTAAAAATGCTCAGAGAACATCCTCTCAGCTAGTCAAGAGCCAAAAAATATAAATAATATTGTTTGATTGTATGTATAAAATAGATAATATTGTAATATCAAATATGAATCATAGAAGAAATAAAGTAAAAAATCTTTTCTGATAATCGGTAAAAATGGTTTTTAAGGAAAAGACAGTGCCGACGTTTTACACGAAGAAGGCAACCTGGGCAGGATGTTTTCGATGTTTTGTTCCGTGAAGGACAAGTGTCGTTTTCGGTACTGACGGGACCGGACGGCGATGGGCATCTGGGACGCAAAGGAGGAGGCAGAGGCCGCAAAAGAGCGCAGCATGCGGCGGAGAGAGGCGCTGAGGCGCCGAGACGGGGGGGCGTAAGAGCGGTCGGCATGGCAGACGGAAACAGAAGATTTCTGCCGTGGAAGAGCTTCGCAGGAGAGAATGTGAGTACCGGCGGGAGCTGAATGCCCGCTTGGACAAAGGGCAGAATGGTCTTCTGCTGGCGGTTCGGGAGGAGATATGGTGCTTATGAATACCGGCGGGAAGAGACCGCCACGGATTGTGTTCCGCATCCGTTGACTTCCGTGCTTCATGCGCGGAAGGAGTTAACATGAAAAAGCGGCCCTTCCGAAGAAGAGCCGCTTTTTCATTTCAAGGCTTCAGCGTGGATCAGTAAGCCTTCATGCCGGGCATCGCATTGGGATTGAAGATGAGGTCGTCATCTTCTTCAATGGGATCGAGTTCGGCAATCTTGCGGCCGGGGAGGATGCCTTCCAGATCGTCAACAGAGGTGAAGTGCTTGTTGGCGCGGGCGGCAACGATGGCGTTGGCCTGTTCCATGGTGAGTTCGATGCCTTCTTCCTTGCAGTCGGCAACCATCTTTTCAGCGCTGGCTTTGTTGAAGCTGAAAGCGCCGGCGTAGGCGGGAGCGGCCATGGCGCAGGCCATGAGGGTGAGAACGAGGGTACGAGCGAATTTCATTGTTTACTCCTTGAATATCTCAGCTGAATCAGCACTTGGAGGGGGCAAGCGTCATTTCAGCGTTGTCAGGATCATACCAGAGGCTGTTCTGCTCTTCCACAGGATTGATGGCTTCGAGAGTCTTGTTGTCGAGACCGGGAACCTTGAGGAGGTCTTCCGAGATGGCGAAGGGCTTTTCCTTGGCCATTTTCACCATGGCTTCAGCCATTTCCTGGGTGATGTTGGCATCCGGAATGGACATGAGCTGTTCAACGGTGGCGGTGTTCAGGTCGAAGGCGCCTTCGCCGGGAACCATGTCGTCGTCAGCCATGGCGGGGGCGGCGCAGGCAAGGAGGGCACACAGGGAGAGGGTGGAAAGAAGTTTTTTCATGGTAGCTCCGTTAGTTGCCAGGCTTGTAAGGGGTCTTGCTGGCAGGAATCTTGAAGGTGATGTTTTCAGGCGGCGTCACGGCGAATTCCTGAGGCTTCTTCAGCTGAGGAACGTAGTCGTAAGGCACGCGGTAGCAGCGGTATACCAGGTTGAACTTGCCGTTCGGGTTGTACCAGGGGCTGATGTATTCCCAGACGATTTCGTTGTCGGGGGTCACTTCCTGGAACTGGCCCACAGCACCGTTGGTGATGAGGGTGTTGCCGTTGGGCAGACGCTGAGCGGAGCTGACATAGTCGCTGTAGAACTTGTAGGTTTCGCGCAGACCCATGGCGGCGGCGGAGTGTTCCCACACCTTCTTGAGGGTGACCGGGTCGAATTCGATGACGCGGGAGTAGTCGCGGCGGGCGTTGCTCCAGCCCATGGGGGAGGTGGGGTTGCGATCGCCGTAACCGGCGAAGCCGCCGTTGTCGTACACCATGATGTTGCCTTCGCCGGGCAGACCCTTGGGGATCATGCAGCAGTGATGCTGACCGACGAGCTGACCGAGCTTGTACAGGGCACGCTTGTATTCCTTGCCGGCAAATACCCACTTGTCGTCGGGGTAGAAGGTCGGACCGATCTGCCACACGATTTTCTTGGTGGCATGGTCGATGATGAAGCAGGTGTTGAGCTGACGGCAGGAGCAGATGATGTTGTCGGGATGGAAGACGGCGTACTTGACGGGATCTTCGTCGTACCACTTGTTCGGGCCGAGATAGGAGGCGGAGTTCATGTGCATCCAGTCGGCAGCCTTGACGCCGGGAGTACGGGTCATCTGCCAGGTGGGGAACTTGTACATGGACTTCTTGAGATCTTCGGGGAGCTTCAGTTCGTCGAAGTGTTCAAAGGCCTTCCAGTCCCAGATGATGTTGTTGTCCTTGTCCACCTCGAAGATGTAGTCGTCATCAAGGGGCTTTTTGTTGGTGATGGCGGGGTTTTCGGTGAACAGGTGGGAGAGGACCATGATTTTGCCTTCAGGCCGGTATTCCACGTCCATGCCGGGGGCGTAGTAGCCGACGGGGTTGCCTTCCACCTGGAAGTCGTGATGCATGCCGGCGAGCGGAATGTTGCGCACGATCTTGCCGTCCCAGTCGCAGATCGAGAGGTCGGCGGACATGGGATCGCCGTAGGTACGACCGACCATTTCGGGCTTCTGACGGGTGGCGCCCATGACATAGCCGCCCTTCAGCAGCTTGGTGGGGTGTTCCAGTTCGCTGACATGCTTCCATTCATGAACGACGTTGCCGTTCATGTCGATGAGCACGCAGCCCTGACCCTTGGTTTCCACGCCGAACACGGTATAGCCGTTCCAGCATTTTTCAGGCTTGTAGATGGTGGTACCGTGAGGGAACACGGAAGGAAAAGCCCAGCTCAAAGAAGGCGCCGCAGTGGCCGCGGCGGCCGCAGACAGACCCATGAGGAATTGACGACGATTCATGTGACTTCCTTTATGAGGTTGAAGGCCGGAGTAATTCACCAAAAAACCTAGCAAAGACTGTGCCATATTGGTTTTTGTTGTAATATCAAGGAGATTGTGAAAAGTTTTTTTTCCATGCGTGAGAAGGGCCGCACACCTTGAAGGGGACTGTGCGAGAAATCGCACGCTTTTCTTTCTTGCGGAGAACGACGCGATGGTGTTTTATGCTGTTGAGGAGTCTGCTATGCGCTGTCTGGTCGTTTTTCTGAGCTTTTTTCTCATGCTTTGTTCCTCTTCGCCCTCCTGGGGAACGCATGTCTGTTCCGTGGAAAGAAACGAACATCTCATTATCGGCGTACCGCCCAACTCTGCGCCGCTTTCCTTTCTCAATGAGAGCCGTGACGGACTGCTGGGACTTGCCGTGGATCTCAGCGTGAAGATGGCTGAGGAACTTGGGAAAAAAATTGTTTTTGTTCAGAGCAATGCCCGAAAGCTTGAGCAGAAGCTTCAGCGCGGCGAAATAGACGCCGTGGTGGGGCTCATGCCCGTAAATTTGAAGAACGACTTTTCGGATGTGCTGATAACGCCGCTGGCGCTGAACCGTGCCATTCTCGTTGTGGGGCAGGAACATCAGTTCACCATGGAGAGCGAGCTTGCAGGACACCGGGTGATTCTCCAGCGCGGCGACACCTATATTCCCAAAATGCTGGCCATGGGCTGCACCATCGTTCAGGCCGACTCCGTCACCAATGCCCTCAACCGGCTGGTGGCCGGTGAGGCCGATGCCTACATCGCCAGTTCCGTGGAAGTGGCCTTCCACATCGTGCAGAGCAAGGCATACAAAAATATACGGGTCATCGGCGGTTCTCTGGAGCGCATTCCCATGGTCATGATGGTGGGGCGGCGTTCCGGCCTTCTGGAGCGCATGACCAGCGCGCTCGTGCATCTTGAGGAAAACGGCGAGGTGGAGAAGCTGCGTGCGAAATGGCTCGGCCGCTCTCTGTACATACCGAGTCTCTGGGAGTTGTACCGGTATCATATACTCTGCGGCATTGCTCTCATCGTCTGCATTTTTCTGGCGTCGGTCACATGGATTTATGCACTGAAAATGCAGGTCAGCAAGGTTTCGCGGCGACTCATACGCTCGGAAAGAAAGTACCGCGATCTTATTGAGGAGTCGCCGGATATCATTCTTCTGCTCGATGAGTACGGTCACATAGTCCTGTGCAACAGGGCCGCCCGAAGCGCGCTGCACATTTCCGGAACGGGAAACAGTTCCAGCATGCTCATGGAGGCGCTCTGCCTTGAAACGAGCGGCTGTCTTGAGCGTTTCATCGAACTGATTCCCCAGCAGGGCGCGCTGCGCAGAGAGATCACGCTGGCTCCCGGAACCGACGACGAGCTGGTGCTGGAAGTGAACCTGTTCATGACGGACATGGAGTCTTCGCCGTACGCGGTATGCCTTATCGGACGCGACATGACCGAGCGGCGCAAGCTGGACCGTCAGGTCATGGAAATGGAGCGTCTGGCCGTGCTGGGCAAGCTGGCCGCAGGCGTGGCGCATGAAATCAACAATCCCATAGGCATCGTGATGGCCAATGCGGAACTGGCGCTGGAGGACTGTCCGGAAGACAGTCCGCTGCATCCTATGCTGCGCGCCATCTACCGCAACGGCGAGCGGGCGGTGAACACCACACGGCGCCTGCTCAACATTGCTCTGCCCGATTCCGTGCAATATGAAACGCAGGACCTTGCCCAGATCGTGCGCGAAGCGCTGTTTTTCCTGAAGCCGCGGCTGCGCTCGGTCAAGGTGGACGACAGTCTGATGCCCGACAACCTGCCCATGCGCGGCAACCGCATTCTTCTGGAGCAGCTGGTGCTGAATCTGCTCATCAATGCGCTGGACAGTATGGACGGCGAAAAGAGTTCCTGCCGCGCGCTGGCTCTTGAAGGACGCTGTCTGTCCGGCGACCGCGTGGTGCTGGACATCTCCGATTGCGGAAGCGGCATCCGGGAAGAAAACCGGAAGAAGATCTTCGATCCCTTCTTCTCCACCAAGGGAAGCAAGGGGTTCGGACTCGGCCTCTACATTTCGCGCCATATCGTGGAGCTGCACGGCGGCGAGATCGAGGTGTATTCCGAGCCGGGAGCCGGAGCCACCATGTCTTTGTCTTTTCCTGCCATAAGCGAAAAAGGAACGGCCAAGGCCTGAAGAGCGCCTGTTTCGGAAGCCGCTCGGGAGTCCGGCGGAGTCCTGCCCCGGCAGGGGGCGGAGAGTGCTTCTTAGGAAGAGGGGCGGAGTTTTCTGCCGTTGTTTTTCTGAAAAATACGGCTCCGAGCGGAGCCTCTGGCTGCCGTTTCCGGTCGCACGCGGGCAGCGTGGCCAACCGGAAGTCGATACGCGGGGATTTTGCCGTTCACGACAGAATACGGCGAAGAGCACGAGGGGAGTCGCTGGGATTTTGTGGGCGGAAGAAACAGGCGGGCCCTGCCTTGGAAACGTTTTTGCGGCGGTGTCGCCCTTTGCGGGGTGAAGCCTCCATACGGCAAAGGCCGGGCAGGTTTCTTTCCCTGTCCGGCCTTGCGGTGCTGCTTCTGCCCCGGATGCGTCATGCATCGGTTTCGGGCAGCTCTTTCATGCTACTTGATGTACTGATTTTCCCACTTGTCCATGGTGCCGTCGGCCTTGATGCCGGCCATCCAGTCGTTCACGGCCTTGAGCAGGTCGGGATAGTCCTTCTTCATGAGCACGCCGAAGTGATTTTCGGTGAAGGGCTTGTCCACAAGAGGAGCGGCCACCTTGGGGTTGTCCTTGACGTAGCGCACGGCTTCCATGGTTTCGGTAATCATGACGTCGGCCTTGCCTTCGCCCACGAGACCGGGAATTTCCGCGTTCTGCTCGTGCATGATGAGCTGAGCCTTGGGCGTGGATTCCTTGGCGAACTTTTCATTGGTGCCGCCGGGGTTGTACATCACGCGCACGGAGGGCTGGTTCACGTCGTCCAGAGACTTGAACTGCGCTTCCTTGGTCTTGGTGACGAGAATGGTCTTGCCGAAGGTGAGGTACGGGTCGGACATGGCCATGACTTCCTTGCGGGCGTCGGTCACGGTAATGCCGCAGATGGCCACGTCGAACTTGTCGGCCAGAGTGTCGGCCTGAAGGGTCTTCCAGGTGGTGGGCACATAGGAGACTTCCACACCGAGATTCTTGGCCAGAGAAGCCGCCATTTCCGCGTCGAACCCTTCGTACTGGCCCGTTTCCTTGTTGAGGTAGCTCATGGGCTTGTAGTCGCCGGTGGAGCCGACCAGAAGTTTTCCGCTGCTTTTGATGGCCTCAAGGCTTCTGGCCTGAGCGTCGTTGACGGCGAGTCCGGTGACGGAGGCGAGCAGCAGAGAAGCCATAAGAATTTTTTTGACCATGGGAGGATCCTCCTGAACTTGGTGTGTATATTGGTTTCACACTAGAGTCATTAGACCCGCCTGTCCAGTGTTTGCAGGCGTTTTCACGGATTTAACTGTCTTTCCGGAAAGCAGGTCTGCCCGCTTTTGCCTTCGATCGGCTTTGATAATGACGAAAAGGAGGATGCCGCCGCAACGGGAGGGAGCATGGCTTTGCCGCTTGCGCCGGCGCTTCCGGCGGGCGTGACGGATACGCCTTTTTGGGTGTGTTTTCTCTGATTCGGGAATAAAAAAGCGCCGGTTCTGCAACCGGCGCTTTTGTGTATGATATCCGGGCGAATGATCCGCCTACAGCCAGCGGAACCAGTCCTTCCAGGAACCCTGCTGAAGTTCACGCATGTTCTGCGCATCTTCCTTGCGGTACTTCAGGAAGGCGGCCTCGCCCTTGACCCGGGCGTATTCCGCTTCTTCCGTCACGTCGGGATAGTTGCGCACCACATACTGATAGCGGGTCCATGCGGCCTGATAGTTTTCCATGCCCCAGAAGACGTTGGCGATGAACAGCTCGCGCTGTGCCAGCGTTTTGCGGCAGGCGGCGATCTGTACGGCGGCGTCCTTGCCGTATTCCGTGTCGGGATACTCCTGCTGAAGTCTGGTGAAGTATTCCAGAGCTTCGCTGACCGGAGTGGCGGAATGGTCGATGGACGTGTAGGAATTCTTCAGGGACATGCCGATCTGGTAAAGCACATAGGGGATGGCTTCGTGCCGGGGATGCAGCGTCTCGAAGTCTCTGTAGGCGTCCGCGGCCAGCAGATACTCGCCGTCGAGATAGTGCGCGTCTGCCAGCGCCAGTTCAGCTTCTATGACATAGGGGCTGAAGGGAAATTCATCCTTGATGCGGGTATAGTAGACAATGGCCTGCGGATAGTTCTTTTCACGCATGGCGTCATTGCCGGCTTCGAACATTTCCTGCACGGTGTCGTCGGCAGGGGGCAGGAAGTATTCGTCCACGAGGGAGCAGCCGCTCAGGAAGAGGGTGCAGGCAAGCATCCCCATAAGAAGCAGTTTACGCATTCCATTGCTCCAGATAAGACGAGGCCGCAGTCGCCGCCGTAGCGCCGTCGCCTACGGCGCTGCTGACCTGACGGCAGCGTTTGGAACGTACGTCGCCGGCAGCAAAGATGCCGGGAACGCTGGTGCACATTTCGGCATCCGTCAGAACGAAGCCGGCGGCATCGCGGTTGACCTGTTCCGGCAGATAGCCGCTCAGCGGCTCCATGCCCACATAGATGAAGATGCCGTCTGCGGCAATGGTGCGGATGTCGCCGCTTTCCAGATGCCGGACGATGACCGAATCCATGCCTGCGCTGCCGCCGCGGATCTCATCGACCACGCTGCCGGTCACAAGTTCGATGTTTTCGGCCTGACGGATCTTGTCCTGATAGACCATCGCGCCGCGGAAGCTGTCGCGACGATGGACGAGATAGACCTTGTTGACGATGCGCGAGAGGTACAGCGCTTCTTCCAGAGCGGAATTGCCGCCGCCCACCACGACCACGTCGCGTCCGCGGTAGAAGTTGCCGTCGCACACGGCGCAGTAGGAAACGCCGCGTCCGCTGAAGGAATCTTCACCGGGAGCGCCGAGCTTGCGGTGATGCGCGCCCGAGCAGACCACCACGCTTTTGGCTTCCAGGGCTTCGCCTTCGGCAAGATCGAGCGTGAAGGTACGGCCTTCCGTCTGCCTGACGGCGGTGACCTGTCCGCGCACGCGGACGACCGGATAGCCCGCAAGATGCGCGTCAAAAAGATCGGCCAGTTCCCAGCCCTTGATGCTCTTGGGGAAGCCGGGATAGTTCTCGATTTCGGCGGTGCTGAGTATCTGTCCGCCGGGGGCGCCGTTTTCCACGAGCGCCACGCTCACGCCGGAGCGGACAAGATACAGGGCCGCGGTGATGCCCGCAGGCCCTGCGCCGATGACTACGGCATCGTACAGCATCAGAGAGCCTTTTCGATCATGCCCACGAGGTGGGACTTGGCCACGGCTCCGGTCACCTGATCAACGACTTCGCCGTCCTTGAAGAGGATGAGCGTGGGGATGGCGCGGATGCCGAACTGGCTGGGAACGCGGGAATTTTCATCCACGTTCACCTTGCACACGAGCACCTTGCCTTCGTAATCGGCGGCAAGTTCCTCAACGATGGGGCCGATGCCGCGGCAGGGACCGCACCAGGGAGCCCAGAAGTCGACGAGAACCGGAATGGAAGACTTGATGACGACGCTTTCAAAAGTGGCATCAGTAACGGCAGTGGACATTGGGAAACTCCTTTATGAAATAGGCTTGTGGAAAGGGACGGCATGAGCCGGTCCGTCTCCGTCGTATCACGAAAAAAAATGATGCGGAATGATTGTAGGTGCAGGGTATGCCGCTGTCAAGGCGGAGAGGCTCAGAGAGTCTTCCAGTCCTGCGGAATGGTCTGCCCGCGGGGGATGGCCGAGAGCGAAAGATCGTGCACTCTTCCGGCCTTTGCCATGTGCCATCCGGCCTTGGCGATCATGACGGCGTTGTCGCCGCAGAGGGCAAGGCGGGGAATGATGAGCGGCAGCGAATGCTTTTCGGCGAGCCTTGCGAATTCGCTGCGGACCACGCTGTTGGCGGCCACGCCTCCGGCCACCACGAGGCTTTTGGCCCTGAACAGGCGAAGGGCGCGTTCGGCCTTGATGGTGAGCGTTTCCGCCACGGCGAGAAGGTACGAGGCCGCTGCGTCGCACAGCATTGCCGAAGCTTCGTTCATACGTTCGCGGGCGGGGGTGTCACCGGCGGGAAAGTGCGCTTCCGGATGCTGGGAGAGCCAGAGCGCGCCCGCGGTCTTGAGTCCGCTGAAGCTGAAGTCGAGATTGTCGTTGTGCGTGTAGGGGCGGGGGAAGAGATGCGGATCGGGACGGCCCTTTTTTCCGAGGGCGTCGAGCAGGGCGCCGCCGGGATAGGGGAGACCTGCGGCCTTGGCGAACTTGTCGCAGGCTTCGCCTGCGGCGTCGTCCACGGTTTTGCCGAGCACGGTCATGTCCACGGGGCTGTCCATGCGGTACAGATGCGTGTGGCCGCCGGAAATGAGCACGCCGAGCGCGGGCCAGGCGATGTCGTTTTCCAGTTCCGCGGCCAGCAGATGTCCCTGCAGATGATCGACGCCGATAAGGGGAATGTCATGCGCAAGGGCCAGAGACTTGGCAAAGGCCACGCCCACGAGCAGGCTGCCCATGAGTCCGGGCCCGCGCGTGACGGCGATGCGGTCTATGGCCTTCCAGGGATCCGGGCCGAGATCGGCCTGACGGAAAAGACTGTCGAGCAGCGGCCCGATGAGGCGGGCGTGCTCGCGGGAGGCCAGCTCCGGCACCACGCCGCCGAAGAGGGCGTGAATGTCGGCCTGACTCGAGATGACGGCCGCACGGACGCCGCCGTCGTCCACAAGAGCGAGGGCGGTTTCATCACAAGAACTTTCTATTCCCAGAACCAGCATGATCGACCCGGATACGTTTTCGGCGTTGCCGCCTTCATGAGAGAACAAGACCGCGCGCCGGCGAACCGGCACGCGGCTGACTTATGCGTTGCGGAAACGGAAGTCCGTTAGACCTTGCCGTTTTCCCTGTAGATTTCCATCACCTGATCCACGTCGTCGGCGGAGCCGATGATGAGCGGCGTGCGCTCATGAATGGCGGTGGGCACCTTTTCCAGAATGCGCATTCTGCCGTCCGTCGCCTTGCCGCCCGCCTGTTCGGCAAGGAAGGCCATGGGCGCGGCTTCGTACATGAGACGCAGCTTGCCGTTGGGATGCTTGGAGTCTTCGGTATAGAAGAAGACGCCGCCCTTGAGCAGGGTGCGGTGGAAATCGGCCACCAGAGAGCCGACATAGCGGGTGGAGCGGGGAGGCATGCCTTCCGGTCTGGAGAAGGAATGCACTGCCTTCTGCGTGGCTTCATCCCAGTAGTTGTAGTAGCCGTGGTTGGCGGAGTAGTACTTGCCCACGCGCGGAATCTGAATGTTGGGATGCGTCAGAAGAAATTCGCCGATGGAGGAGTCGAGCGTGAAGCCGTTGACGCCGTGACCGGTGGAGTACACGAGCATGGTCGAGGAACCGTACAGGAAGTAGCCAGCCGCCACCTGCTCGAGGCCGGGACGCATGAGGGCTTCGGTGTTGAGCTCCCAGTAGTTCTGGGTTTCGGCGCGGCGGTAGATGGAGAATATGGTGCCGATGCTCACGCCGACGTCGATGTTCGAGGAACCGTCCAGCGGATCGAAGAAAATGACGTAGTGACCGTGCGGTTCGTTTTCCGGCACGAAGAAGGGCTCGGCCATTTCTTCGGAACCGACGGCGCAGACAGCGCCGGAACTCTGCATCCTGTAGACCAGCGTGTTGTTGGCGAAGGTGTCGAGTTTCTGCACCTGCTCACCCTGCACATTGACGGCTCCGGTCGCTCCCAGAATATCGACCAGACCGGCCTGGTTCACGTTTCTGGAAATGATTTTTGCCGAAAGGATAAGGTCATGCATCAGCGAGGTGAACTGCCCCGTCGCCTGAGGTGACCATCTGCGTTGCGATGCGATGAGGTGTTCGATTGCAGTGACTTCAGACATATACAGGCTCCTTGGTGTCGGCTCCGGTCTGTCGCATTGGACATACGCTCTGCGGAAGGCGCGAAGCTTCTGTTATTTGACCATACCTATAGCATAAAAAAGGCTGAATGTGCAATAAGGCTCAAAATGCAATTCAAAATCAATACATAGGAGACGTTATTGGGCAGGAGCCGCAAACACGAGAGGAATGCCGCCAATATAGCGGGAAATCCACATCATGGTGCCGTTATCATTGGTCAGGGTACCGTCGGAGTGTTCCTTGAGGTACGCCGTCCAGTCGATGGGGGCGAGAGGCGTGGCGGAGTAGTCCATGTCGCCGCTCCAGATGAGCACGTCGCCGGAACGCACGATGAAGTCGCCGGGCGAGGAGGCGAAGGGCAGAAGCGCGCGGAAGTCGAAGGTGGCCACCAGCAGCAGCTGCAGCTGATCTTCCTGCAGGAAGGGGCGGGCGAGAAGAATTTCCGGGCCGAGCGGCGTATCCTGCACGGAGGCGCGCAGGTCGCGGGGCAGGGCCTTGGGCGCAAGTTCCAGAAGCGGCATGTAGTCGAGCTGCTTGAGGGGCGTGCCGGGAATGGAGGCGCCGAGCGTGCCGTCCGGGGCGACCAGCGACAGGCCGGAGAGCCAGGGGAAGCGGCGCAGAAGATCGGCGGCCATCTGGGCATCGGGCGGAGTGGCCAGAGCGTCCAGCGCCTTTTCGAGCCGGGTCAGTTCCTCGTCGATGGGCATGATGCTCTGCACGAGGTCGCGCTGAGACTGCTCCAGCTCCGTGCGTTCGGTAATGTCCAGCTTCGAGGGGCGGTTGATGTGGGTATGATAGAAGGTCTTGGTTTCCTTGTAGGCGCCCTTCATCTGCGCGCAGCCGGAAAGCGTCAGCGAGGAGACGGAAAGAAGACAGAGGAAAAGAGGAAATATGCGGCTACGCATGGTATCTCCTGTCGCGCATCAGGCGCGGGACTTGTTTTCCAGCCTGACGGCCAGAGTTTCCAGCATGTCCATGATGCCGGAAGCCGAGGGCTGCGCGGGAACGGCGTTTTCCGTTCCCTGCATGAGGCTGTCCAGTTTTGCGTTCAGTTCGGCTCTCTCTTCGGGCGAGGAGCTGACCTCGAGAAGTTCGCGGTAAATGTCGGCCGCTTCCCCCGTGGCACCCTGTTCTTCCAGAATGTGCGCCATGGAGCGGGTGCACAGGGAACTTTTGCCTTCCAGCGGCGAGCGGGGAACGGAATGAACGACGGGAACACGGTCTTCCTGCGACGGCGTTTCCTGCGTCTGTCCGGCGTGCTGTCCGGCCAGAATGAGCTGCGCCGCGGCGGGGGAAAGAACGGGAAGGGCGTCGTCCTCATCGTCCAGATCGTCGTCTTCGGGCACGGCGTCGAGACTGTACCAGGGCGCGTCGTCGGGCATGACAAAGCAGCGGCCGGAAGGCTGTTCTTCGTTCTTTGGCTGTGCGGAGGCAACGAGCGTTTCGCCGGATGCGTCGCCGGGCTCAAAGGATCCGGCGGCAGGGGCGGGCGAAACGGAAGGGGCGGCGGGCATGGCGGGGGCGGCAGCGGACTGCGCCTTTTCCGGACGAGTGCCGCATTCGCCTCCGTTCTGCAGGGCCTTCATGCCAGCGGCGAACACGTCGGCAAGGCTGGGGCCTCCCCGGCGGAAGGTGGCGCCGAAAAAGAGCAGCAGGGCGGACTGATCGGCCCGTACTCCGGGCAGACGACTCCAGATTTCCCAGAGCGCGCTGCACTGGGACAGCGACTCGATGAGCCCCGAAGCCTCCAGACCGGCGGCGGCATCCTGCCCGGACTCATGAAGCAGATCAATGAGCAGCAGGCGCGCGTCCAGAAATTCGGGATGCCGGGTCAGGCCGGATCTGAGAACCTCGACGGCCTCCGCTCTGCGTCCGTTTTCCGCCAGAAGACGGGCGTAGGGAAAGAATATGCGGGAGGACGGATCAAGGGACAGAACTTCCTGATACCAGAGCGCCTTTTCCGGCGGGGAGTTTTCCGCAAGCGGAGAGTTCATGGGGGAAGGAGTGTCAGTCATTCCTGTTGTCCGAGCCGGCGTCGAGCCAGGCCGAGTTTTCCCTGTTCTTGTCGAAAAGATAGAGAATCTCGTTTTTTCTCACATAGTTGAGACGCTGGCGAATCACTTTTTCCACATAGGCGGGATCGGTTTTCAGCAGGCGGATTTCCCGGGAGAGGGCCGCGCGCTTTTCATCGAGCGCGGCAAGTTCCTGCGAAAGTTCGCTCTGCTTTTCCTTGAGCACGCGCCATGTGTACAGGCTGTGGGAACCCCAGACGATGCGGCTGGCCAGAGCAACGTTGAGCATGACCGCAAGAACGAGCAGCGAGAGTTTCCACCAGAAGGCCTTGTTGGAGGACGTTCGACGATTCATGACGCTTGCGTTCTGACTAATTGTTGACCGCCAGATGATCGCGCCACTGACGATAGAACAGATAGAAGTAGTTGCAGCCGGAGAAAATGGTCAGCACGAGGGCGATGTAGAGCACCACGGTGCCGATGAGATGCACGGGCAGGCCCAGGAAGGGGAAGTGGATGAGCAGCGGCACCATGGCGATGATCTGAAAGACCGTCTTCCACTTTCCGTACCAGTCGGCGGCGATGACCACGCCCTTGTCGGCGGCCACGGCGCGCAGACCCGTAACGGCGAGCTCACGCATGATAATGATGATGACGACCCATGCCGGAACCCAGCCGAGGCCTACCATTTCGATGAGAATGGAGCAGATGAGCAGCTTGTCGGCCAGAGGATCGAGAAATTTGCCGAAGTTCGTGACCTGCTTTTCACGGCGGGCGATGTAGCCGTCGAGAAAGTCGGTAACGGCGGCCGCCACGAACAGAATCATGGCGATCCAGCAGGTGTAGACGTTAGGAAAATGAATGAGCAGAAGAATGGGCAGCACGGCGCCTATGCGCATCATGGTGATACGGTTGGCCCAGCCCATTTTCCCGAATATCTGCATCATGTCCGATAAAAACATAGCAATTCTCCCGCGCAAGAACGTATCTTGAGAAGGGCTTATCACAAAGAGGGGCGGCGCGGCAAGGCGCAAGGGGGCGCGGAGGGAGAAAAAAGGTCATGCCGCCGGACAATATCAGCAGCGGCGCATCCCCGGAGGTGATGAAAGAAAAATGTCTTCCGCGGCTTCTTGACTTGTCCGCCGAGTATGCGAAAAAATACGTTCTGCCGTTCCAGCTGGTGGCGCGGCCATACCGAGGGCCTTTCGCCCGGAAAGGATGCAGCCTTGTTCAGAAGAAGACAAATTTCCTATCGTTCCTCGTCCCGGCGTTCTTCCGGGGTTTCCGTTATCGTCATGCTTTTCATACTGGCGCTTGCCGGTGCCGGCGCGTATTTTCTCATGCGCGATCTGAGCGGGCCCGCCGTGACTCTTTCTCCCGCCGATACGGGGCGCGTGGGACTTGCCCAGGTCATGGAGCTGGACATGTCCGACAAGTCCGGCATTCAGTCCGTGGCCGTGACGGTGAAGCGCGGCGAGCAGTCCATGACCGTGCTTCAGCAGACCTTCCCCACGCTGGAGCAGCGGCAGAAGGTTTCCTTCAATCTGAAGAGCACGAAGCTTCCGGAAGGAGCCTTCGAGCTTGAGATCCGCGTGGCCGACGGCTCCTATGCCGGGTTCGGACGCGGCAACACCACCACGCTGAATCTGCCCATGATTCTCGACTCCCAGGCTCCGCGCATCGCCGTGAAGACCGTTCCTCCGGCCATGCACAGAGGCGGCAGCGGACTCATCCTCTATACGGTTTCCGAAGAGGTGGACAAGACCGGCGTGCAGGTGGGCGAACTGTTCTTCCCCGGCTATCGTCAGGACAACGGCGCCTACGCCTGCCTGTTCCCCTTCCCCATCACCATGACCACGAGCAGCTTCCAGCCCGAGATCATGGCCCGCGACCTGGCCGGAAACGTGACCTCCAGCCGCCTGCTGGTGCGGGCGCTGAACCGCAACTACCGTTCGGACACCCTGAACATTCCCGAGTCCTTCCTGAACTTCAAGGCCGATGAACTGGCCCAGCTCTGCCCCGAGGAAAGCACGCCGCTTTCCCAATACCTGTGCGCCAACAACAAGGTGCGCATCGGCAACGACGCCAAGCTCATCGAAGTGGCCTCCGATCCGGCCAACGTTTCGCCCCGCTTCCTGTGGAAGGGCAGTTTCCGCAGCCTGCCCCGTTCGGCGGTGAAGGCCAACTTCGGCGACTTCCGCACCTATGTGGACGGCAACAAGCAGAAGATCGACGAGCAGACCCACATGGGCCTGGATCTCGCCTCCGTGGCCAGAGCCGAAGTTCCCGCCTCGCAGGACGGCCGCGTGGTATGGGTGGACTATCTCGGCATTCACGGCAACATGATCCTCATCGAACACGGCCTCGGGCTCATGACGCAGTACTCCCACCTGAGCGAGTACGCCGTGCAGGTCGGCGATGTGGTGAAGGCCGGACAGATCATCGGCCGTACCGGAACGAGCGGCCTTGCCGGAGGCGATCATCTGCACTTCGGCGTGCTCGTGGGCGGCGTGCCGGTGCAGCCGCTGGAGTGGCTGGACTCTTCCTGGGTGAAGAACAACATCACCTCCCGTCTGAACACACCCCTGTAAGCAGTTTTCGGGGCTCTCCGCCCCGCAGAAAGACAGCAGGCCCCCGGCAGGGCAGTCATGCCCTGCCGGGCCTTCCTTTTTTCCCGTTTCCAAGGAGACCGCCATGCCCCACAAAGGGCCCCACATTTCCATATCGGCCGAGTATGTGGTCAACCGCATCCTCCGCATCAATCTTGACGAATTCGAGCGCTGGCCTCAGAGCGTGCGGCAGCTGGCCATCGACATTGCCGAAGAACTGTTTCTGGTGGCGTACAATCCCTTCATTTCCGCCTCGGAAGTGAAGAAGAGCGTCAACGAGCATTATCAGGCCGAGTCTCCTTCCCTTGCGCATCAGTATGCCACTGCCATAAGCGAGGGCATCACCATGTTCTGGAGCGCCCACGAGGCGGAACAGGACTTCTGCCGCGAGCTTGTGGGACGCCTTGCCTCCGTCATGCCCGACGAATGCATTCTGCGCCGTCGCGGCGCGCTGGTGGCCGCCGCCACCGACGCCACCGACCTCCGCATGGAGCTGCCGCTTCTCGTGGTGGAACCGGATACGCCGGAGCAGATCAGCGCGCTCATCCGGCTGGCCAACGAAATGAAGTTCGCCATCATTCCCCGCGGCGGCGCTTCGGGGCTGACGGGCGGCACGGTTCCCGCGCGCAAGCGCACCGTGGTGGTGAGCACCACGCGCCTCACGGCGAAATCGGTGAACAGATCGGCCCGCACCATGACCTGCCAGGCGGGCGTGCTCACGCAGGATGCCATCGACTTCGCGGCCTCCAAAGGGCTGCTCTTCACCGTGGATCCGGCCTCGAAAACCGCCTCCACCATCGGCGGCAACGTGTCGGAGAACTCCGGCGGCCCCTTCTGCTTTGAATACGGCACCACCATCGACAACCTGCTCTCCTGGACCATGGTCACGCCCACGGGCGAGATCATCCGCATCGAGCGCGTGAATCATCCCGGACACAAGATCATGCCCGAGGAAACGGTGGTCTTCGAGGTGAAGGATCTTTCCGGCGGCATGCGCAACGTGGTGCGCCTGAAGGGCAACGAGGTTCGTCACGACGGTCTGGGCAAGGACGTGACCAACAAGCTGCTCGACGGTCTTCCCGGCATGCAGAAGGAAGGCATCGACGGCATCATCACCGAAGCCACGTTCCTTCTGCATCCGAAGCCTTCGCTCTCCCGCGTGATGGTGCTGGAATTCTACGGAACCTCGATGGTTCCCGCGGCGCAGCTCGTGCGCAAGATCGTGAACCTGCGCGACAGAATACGCGAGCAGGGCGGCGACGTGCGCGTGTCGGCGCTGGAGGAATTCAACTCCAAGTATGTGCAGGCCATCAATTATCAGCCCAAGTCCGACCGGCACAAGGGAAGTCCCATTTCCGTGATCATCGTGCAGGTGGACGGCAACGACGCCTATGTGCTCGACGACACCGTGCAGTCCATCTACGCGCTTGCCGGCGACGATCCCCATGTGTTTGCCGCCATTGCAAAGGACGACAAGCAGGCCGCGGAATTCTGGGAGGATCGGCATCGCCTTTCGGCCATCGCCAAGCGCACGTCCGGCTTCAAGATGAACGAGGACGTGGTGCTCCCCATGAAGAGCATCCCCGAGTTCGCTCATTATCTTGAAACGCTCAACGTGACGGCCGCTGCCGAAGCCTACCGCTTCGCCCTGCAGGAACTGTCCCGGCTTCAGGGCTTCCCCATGGAGGATCCGGCCTTCAACGAGGAATTCTCCTTTGCCTCGCATACGGCGGCCAGCGACGAATCCAATCTGGATCCCTCGCTGGTGGACGAGGAAGTTGCGGCGCGCGCCGAGCGCTGGCTTCTGGCGCAGAAGGAACGCTTCCCCCGACTGGCCTCCCGCATCGACGCCATCGTGGACTACATGAAGAGCAGCCGCATCGTGGTGGCCAGCCACATGCATGCCGGCGACGGCAACTGCCATGTGAACATTCCCGTCAACTCCAATGATCCCCGCATGATGGAACATGCGGAGGACATCGCCATGCAGGTCATGGCCAAAACGCAGGAACTGGAAGGCGCGGTATCCGGCGAACACGGCATCGGCATCACCAAGATCGCGTTTCTGGACACCAGGCAGATGGAAAGTCTGCGCGAGTTCAAGATGCGCGTGGACCCGCGCGACCTTCTGAATCCCGGCAAGCTCATCACCCGCAAGCTTCCGGTTCGGCCGTTCACCTTCTCCTTCAACAGACTCATCGCGGACATCAGGGAATCCGGTCTGCCGGACAAGGAATGCCTCATCCGCCTGCTTTCGCAGGTGCAGACCTGCACCCGCTGCGGCAAGTGCAAGCAGGTCTGTCCCATGGTCTATCCCGAGCGCTCCTTCCAGTACAATCCGCGCAACAAGAACATCATTCTCGGCGCGTTGACCGAAGCCATCTACTACTCGCAGGTAACGAGCGGCAGACCTTCGCCCGAGCTGCTTGCGGAACTGCGGCATCTGGTGGAACACTGCACGGGCTGCGGTCGCTGCACCTCGGTGTGCCCGGTGAAGATTGAATCGCCGGAAGTGGCGCTCAGCTCGCTGGCCTATGTGAAGCGGGAAGGCATGGGAGGGCATCCCATCAAGGCTCAGGTGCTCAACGTGCTTTCCTCGGATCCCTCGAAACGCGTGCCCGCCTTTGCCAAGATGGCCGCGCTCGGTCAGAACGTGATGAATCAGTTCATCCCGCTCGTGCCGCGCGTATGGCGCAGTCGCATGAGCAGCCCGCTCTTTTCCGGCAGAGGCCCGGCGCTCGGCATGGTGAGCATCTATGAGAGCCTGCATCTGGAAAGAAACGCCGCCGCGCATCTGTTCCTGCCCGTGAGCGGCGACATTTCGGCGCAGGGCGTTCTGGAAGGTCGCGTGCCCGCGGTGCTGTACTTCCCCGGCTGCGGCGGAAGCCTGTTCTATCGCCGCATCGCTCTGGCCTCCATCGCGCTCATGATGCATGCCGGCGTGCCCGTGGTGATTCCCGGCAGACATCTGTGCTGCGGCTATCCTCTGCTGGCCGCAGGCTCGGCCGAGCAGTACGAGGCCAATCTCCAGCGCAACCGGCAGGTGATCGCCTCCACGCTTCAGGCGGCGGCCGAAGCCGGTTTCGATGTGAACATGTTCGTCACGGCCTGCGGCTCCTGCCGCGAGTCGCTTCTGCGTCACGGCCTTGCCGGACTCGACGGCAATCTGCTCGAGCACAACGACATCGTGCAGCTTCTGGTGGATCGTATGCCGCACGGCGTGAGCGTGAGCGATGAGCGCATCATCTATCATTCCTCGTGCCATCCCGCCTGGTCCGGCGTGAAGGCCACCAAGGACGGCGGCAAGGTGGCCCGCGCGCTGGAACGCATGACCGGCGCCTCCATTCTGCTCAATCCCGGCTGCTGCGGCGAATCCGGCGCAGGCGCCTATACCTGCCCGACCATCTACAACGTGCTGCGCGAGCGCAAGCGCGAACGCCTGCAGAGCGCTCTTGCCGGATACCGGGCCGAAGCGCCCATTCTGGTGGGCTGCCCCTCCTGCAAGATCGGCATTGCCCGCACGCTCATGACCATGGACGTCAAGCATCCTGCCCGCGGCAAGGGCGAGAGCGTGGAAAACGCGCCGGTGATCGATACGCACCGTCCCGTGCTGCACAACGCCGAATGGCTGGCGGAAACGCTGCTGGGCAAGAACTGGCTGGCCGTGTTCAAGGCGCAGGCCTCGAGAACGGAAGGGCATCCCGGCGTGCGCGTGGTGTGCATGGAAGAAAAGAAGCGCTAGAGCGCCCATAAAGAGACGATAAAAAAGGCGGAGCCGGAGTACCGGTTCCGCCTTTTTCATGCGCGAATGACGGGAAAGAGCGGCTCCCGCAGCTCGGAAGAAAGGGGGACGTGCCGACTCTGCCTGAATTGCGGTCGGATCAGGAAGCGATGGAATGCCTCGTGGCCCGCTGTTTTCCGGGATGTTCCGGCGGCGCTAGAAGGTGTAGGTGAGGCCGCCGCCCAGAATGTTCTGGGCGCTTCTGTCCACCATGGGGCTGTCCTTGATTTCATCGCTGAGGAAGATGACTTTCCAGCTGGCGAAGAGGCTCCAGTGGCTGGTGACGGCATAGTTTGCGCTGACGCCGACAAAGGGCGTCAGAGAGCCGTCGGGAGAATAGGCGGCAAGACCGCTGCGACGCGCCTCTCCGTGGCTGATGCCGTAATAGTATTCGTTGAAGTTGGAGCTGGAGTACAGAAGTCCGCCGTTGGGCATGATGGTGAGGGCGCCGAACGTTATGGGGTAGATGTAGGCGGCGTTCAGCAGAAAGCCGTCGCTGGTGCCGGTGATGTCGCCTGATGCGCTCAGCTTGAGCGAGCCGAAGTCGGTGTTCAGCTCGTATCCCAGCGTGCCGAGCACGATGATGTTGCGGTTGTCCAGCTGCTTCATGGCCTGATCGTCGCTTTTGCTCGAACGGAAATACTGCGGCAGCAGTGTGGCGCCGATGGAAAACTTCTGCGTGCCGTCGTTCCACAGCCAGACGCCCGCTTCCGTGTTTCTTATGAAGAAACGCTCTCCTTCATAGCGGACGACGGGCATGGGCAGCACTCTGGCATCGGAGCCCCGGTATTCCGACTGCACGGAAAACACGCCCGCGCTCAGGGAAAGCTGCTGGGCAGCGGCGTTCTTTACGGGCAGCAGCAGAACGGCCGCCAGAAAAATGAAGATGCGCAAATACATGAAAACTCTCCTCCTTGATGATGCAGGGGAGGGAATATAGCGTTTTTCGAGTTAAGTCAACAATTGTTTACTTGTATTTGAACAGGCGGCGCGCTATAATGAAACATGCTGTCGTCACATATTTTTTCGGACGGACGAAGATGAAGGAAGCAGACGGAAACGCCGTGTCTTTCGGCAACGGACACAAGGCCGGGCAGAGCAGAAACGCCGCCCGCACGAAAGCCAGGATACTGGAGAGAGCCGGACGGCTCTTCACCTCGTATCCCTATGAGCTTGTGACGCTGCGGCAGATAGCTTCCATGGCGGACATCAATGTCGCGCTCATCGTCCGGTACTACGGCTCGAAGAAGGAATTGTTCTGCGCCGTGCTCGACGACATTTTCGCCCGGAGCCGTCCTCTTGCGCCGGAAAACCGGCTCGGGGATCTGGCGGAACGCATTGTCTGTTTTTTGGAGAACGGCAGCGGCGACGACAACCGATTTTCCATATTGAACATTCTCATGCTTTCCTCGCAGTCGCCGGAGGCGCTGCCCGTCGTTCAGAAGCGCATGACGGACTTTTTTTCCGACATGGCGGAAACCGAAGGCTCGGAGGCTGTTCCTGCGGTAGAAGTGCTCACCGCCTGCATGCTGGGAAGCATGCTGCTGAGGCGTCTCATGCCGGAAGAGCAGCCGCTGTCCGTCTCCGCCCGCGGCATGCAGGGCGCGCTGGAGCTTCTGCAGAACGCTCTTGAGCAGCGAAGGAACGGCTGAACGTGGATAGTTGCGGAACCTGCGCGCCTGCCGGGGAGGGCATGTCGGGCGTTGCCGGGGGCAGAGGATCCATGGGAGCGCGAGCATGGGCGGAGGCCTCGGATCGCTTGCCGGAGGCGTCTGCGGTCACAAAAAGAGCCGCCAGGGATCGCTTGCCCGGGGCCTGCTTTTATGCGACATTTCCCGCATGAAATCCTGTGACGTCACGTTTGTTCCGGGCATGACGGCGCTGCACGGCGCGCGCCGCTGCCGTATGCTGCGCCTTGTTGAAGGCGCTCCCTCCGTGCTGCTCTGCAGTCTGGAGACGGAGGGGGAATGTCTGGTTCTCGGCGATGTGCGCCGGTCTTTTCCTTCCGTGCCATGCACCCTGTCGGCTCAGGAGCGCGAGGCGCTCGGCCTTGACGCGCAGGCGCAGGATGAGGATGTGCTTTTCTTCTGCCGCGTGTCCGTACCTGCCGACGATCCTCTGTCCGCCGGGTTCGATCTGTCCCGGCTGGTGCTGGTGGCTCCGCCCACGGGACGGGGGCTGGAAGTGCAGCGCTCCGGGCAGAATCTGGAACCTCTGGCCGGAAAAAGGCGGGGCAGAGCGGAACGGAAGGATGGTTCCGCGTAAAGGCGACGCCTGCTGCCGCGATGTTTTAAAAGAAAAGGCGGTCCGATGCCCGGCATCGGATCGCCTTGAGTTTTTCTTTTCCGGCGTCAGTAGAGCGGCACGTCAAAGCGTATGAGTTCCGGCTTTTCCATGATCCAGAACAGAAGCACGCACATGACAAGCAGCGCGTACTCTCCAAGGCTGCCGGTGCTGCACAGCTTCAGGGAAAAGCGTTTTCCGGCGAAGGGCAGCAGCGGAACGCCGTGCGTGGTGCACATGTCGAGCAGAACGTGCGTGAGCGCGCCGAAGCCGAATCCTCCCACGATGGCGTCGGGCAGCGGACCGAGCTGGCCGGTCATGGACCATGCCCAGATGGCCAGCCACCAGCCGAACCAGTGCGACGAGCGCCGGTGCACCTGATTGAATTTTTTCTGCCTGAAGAAGGCTCTGCGGGCAGCGCGCTGATCCAGCACGTCGGGGAAGACGGATCCGGCCCATGCCGCCGCCATGCCGACGAGGGAAAAGCCCGCGGCAAAGGCGGCCATGAGGGACATGGCCTGATGCGTGGTCCATTTCATGCGTTTTTCCTTTTCTGTTCAAACTGTTCCGCGGCGCGACGGCGTCTGGCTTCGGCGGCGAGCTCGCAGGGAACGACGGTTTTTCCTATGGGAAAAAGCGCCAGCTCCGCCAGCTTGATGTGCTGCCAGGCAAAGGGAATGCCCACGATGGTCAGAGCCAGGGCGGCGGCCGTGGCCGCATGAGCCAGAGCTATCCACAGTCCGGCAAAGAGAAACCAGATCGTGTTGCCGATAACGCCGGGAATGCCTGTGCCGATGTCGTTTCTGCCGTAGAGAAGCTCTCGGGAAATCGAGTCGTAGCCGAAGGGCATGAAGGCGAATCCCGCCATGACGAAGCAGGCGCGCCCCCAGGGCAGGCCTATGATGCTTATGCAGGCCAGCACGCCGGCCAGAAGCCAGAGCAGCGCCGTGAACCAGCCGCCGAAAATGATCCAGAGTATGTTGCCGATAACGCTCATGCCGACCTCATTGTTCCGCCTTTGTCGGTAAGGGACAAAGTCTGCGCAAGTATAGCGGTCGGACATGGTGCAGGCAAGAGGCCGGAAAGATGAAATTTCCGGCCCGGGGCTGACGGGCGGCCGCGGGAGAGGCGAAGAGACGCCCCTTCGCCGGGGCGGGAGGCGGGCCGGTTGCAGAGCGGGCCTCTATGGCGTATGCTGCCTCACGTTCTTTTCAACATTCCTTTCCGGAGAGATTTCCTATGCAGCGTACCAGCATTAGCGAAGCTCTGGCCTCCGCCGGGCCGCGCGACGGCATCACCGTGTGCGGATGGGTGAGAACCCGCCGCGATTCCAAGGGATTTGCCTTTCTTGAACTCAATGACGGCTCCTGCCTCAAAAATCTTCAGTGCATCGTGGATGAAGGCACGCCTGCCTGGGACAGCCTTGAAGGCGTGAACACGGGCGCGGCCGTCAGCGTATCCGGCGATCTGGTGGAATCTCCGGGCAAGGGACAGAAGTGGGAAGTGCACGCAAAAACCATGCAGGTGTTCGGTCTGGCCGATCCGGCCACGTTCCCTCTGCAGAAGAAGCGCCATTCCGACGAATTTCTCCGCACCATCGCGCATCTTCGTCCGCGTACCAACAAGTACGGCGCGGCGTTCCGCATCCGTTCCGAGGCTGCGCTTGCCGTGCATGACTATTTCCGCGGACTCGGCTTCTATTATGTCCATGCGCCCATTCTGACCGGTTCCGACTGCGAAGGCGCCGGCGAAATGTTCCGTGTGACCACGCTTCCCGTGGACGGCGGCCCCAAGCCGGAATCCGGCAACGTGTTCGAGAATGACTTCTTCGGCAAACAGGCCAGCCTTACGGTGTCCGGCCAGCTGGAAGCCGAGGCGCTTGCCTGCGCCATGGGCCGCGTGTACAACTTCGGTCCCACGTTCCGCGCCGAACACTCCTATACGCCGCGCCATGCCGCCGAGTTCTGGATGGTGGAACCGGAAGCCGCCTTCAACGACATCTGGGACAACATGGAACTCGCCGAAGGCCTGATCCGCCATGTGGTGCGCCACACCGTGGAAAAGTGCGGCGACGACATCGCCCTGTTCGACAAGTTCGTGGCTCCCGGCCTTCTGGACAGCCTGCGCGACATGACGGAAAAGAAGTACGCCCGCATTTCCTACCGTGATGCCGTGAAGCTTCTGCAGGACAGCGGAAAGAAGTTTGAATATCCCGTGGCCTTCGGAACCGACCTTCAGACCGAGCATGAACGCTTCCTTGCCGAAGAGTATTTCCGCGCCCCCGTGACGGTGTACGACTATCCCAAGGACATCAAGGCGTTCTACATGCGCATGAACGACGACAACGAAACCGTGGCTGCCATGGACCTTCTGGTGCCCCGCATCGGCGAGCTTGTGGGCGGCAGTCAGCGCGAGGAACGTCTGGACCGTCTTTCCGCCCGCATCACGGAACTGGGACAGAATCCCGAGGATTACTGGTGGTATCTTGATCTGCGCCGTTTCGGCAGCGTGCCCCATTCCGGCTTCGGCATGGGCTTTGAGCGCATGATCATGCTGCTCACCGGCATTGCCAACATTCGTGACGTGCTGCCGTTCCCCCGTACTACGGGATCTCTGGAGTTCTGATGAGAGTCATGACCGAACGCCGCAGGGCGAAGATTGAAAAGGTGCTGTCGCAGCGCCAGAAGGGACTCACCCTTGTCATGGACAACGTGTGGGACCCCCACAACGTGTCTGCCATATACCGCAGCTGCGATGCCTTCGGCGTGCCGGAAGTGCATCTCTACTACACGCAGTGCGCCTTCCCTCAGCTCAGCCGCAAAACGTCGGCTTCCGCCTTCAAGTGGGTGAATACCGTTCGTCATTCCAGCAAGGAAGAGCTGCTGGCGGCGCTTCGCGCGCAGAACATGCAGGTGCTTGCCACGAGCTGTTCGCCGTCTTCGCGCCCCCTGACCGAATACGACTTCACGCGGCCTACGGCCATCATCATGGGCAACGAGCACTCGGGCGTGTCGCCGGAACTCGTGCCTCTGGTGGACGGCGAGGTCTACATTCCCATGTACGGCATGGTGCAGAGCTTCAACGTGTCCGTGGCCTCGGCGCTCATGCTGGCGGAAGCCTCCCGGCAGCGCGCTCTGGCGGGCATGTATGAAAAGCGTCTCTGGAGCGACGAGGAATACGACGAGCGTCTGAACGTCTGGCTGGAAAAGGCCTAGTCGCGGCACGGCGCATCCTCTTTGTATTGCAGAAAGGCCCGTTCCCCGAAAGGGAGCGGGCCTTCTTTCATGCCTGCAGGAAGAGCGGGCGGCGATGATTCGGAGCATGCGGCGGCGCCCGGCTTTCGGAAGAGGGCGGGGAAACGTGCAGGCTCCGGACTCCGTTCTGCCCGCGCAAAAAGGCCGGAGAAGGCGCGGGGTAGCCCGTTCTGCCCGTGCAAAACACTGGAAAGGCGCCGGGGAGCGCCGCGTTTTTTCGTCTGCCCCCTCGCCGCATCTCGCGCATCACCGCATGGCGGCTTTGGTGCCGGCGGCGAGCAGGGAGAGGGCGGGAGCGGTTCCGGGCGGGCGTGTCCGGCGCGAAGGCAAAAAGAAAGGGCGACGCCCCTTTCGGAAAGCGTCGCCCCTGTATGTATGTTATGATGAGGATGTTGCGGCTCAGGCCTTCTTTTCAGGCAGGAAGGAAGCCAGAATGCCGAGGGCGAGGAAGCCGACCACCACGCTCAGGGAGACCATGGCGGGCAGATGGATCACGCCGGCCACGTCGAGCAGCATCTTGGCGCCGATGAAGGCCAGAATGGCGATGACGGACTTTTCCAGATGGCGCAGGTAGCGCTTGGCGGCGGCGAGCAGGAAGAACATGGACCGCAGGCCGAGGATGGCGAAGATGTTGCTGGTGTACACGATGAAGGGATCGGGCGTGATGGCGAGAACGGCGGGTACGGAGTCGAAGGCGAACATGATGTCGGAGATTTCGATGACCATGAGGCAGAGGAACAGAGGCGTGGCGCGCCAGATGATCTTGCCTACGGGCTTTTCCGCCAGCGTGACGGTGCTGCCTTCCACATGCTTCTTGGGGGCTTCCACGGCGTGGCCGTTTTCATCGGTGCGCACGAAGAAGTCGTGTCCATGCAGGTGGGGGTATACGGGAATGAACTTCTGCGTCCAGCGCACGGCCCAGTGCTTGGAGTAGTCGATGTCTTCATCGTGTTCCTTGCCGAGGGACTGGAACATCTTCCAGGCCGTCCACAGGACGAACACGCCGAAACCGGCAAGGGCGTAGGGTCCGAAGAGCTTGATGAGCGAGCTGCCCGCGGCCACGAAGAGAAGACGCATGATCACGGCGCCGAGAATGCCGTAGAAGAGCACGCGGTGCTGATAGGCGTCCTTGATGCCGAAGGAGGTGAAGATGGCCATCATCACGAAGAGGTTGTCCACCGAAAGGGATTCCTCAAGCAGATAGCCGGCGATGAACAGCTGCATCTGCGCGGGGCCTTCGTTCCAGCCGATGTAGCCTGCGAAGGCGAAGGCGAGGGAAATCCAGATGGCCGACCAGATGGCCGCGTTGCGGGCGGTGACGGGTTTGTCGTCGTTGTGGGACCGAAGGTCGATCCACATACAGGTGATGATGACCAGAGAAAAGACGCCCACTTCTACAAGGGAGTGTCCGAACATACCGTGTATCCTCCAGAGTTTTCCGTTCTGCCGGAAGAAACAGAAAAGACCTTCCGGCAATACTGTTTATTGCCGCAAGGTCTCACTCATCAGACGGGCTGACGACAATGCCAGAAGCGGAAGCTTCATGCTGTTGACATTGTCTAGGATTCTCGATCCCAGTTACTCCCCTTTGCGTTCCTTTCGAGATACTCGAAGTTCCCCCGGCTGTCAAGAGGCAAATGGGCCTCTTGCCTGAGAAGATCGTCGGCGCTACACTCCGGCCGCTCGACCAGAGCAGAGATTCTGTGAGGAAGTCATGTCTTTTCATATCATTCGCACGCATCGTGCGGGGCATCAGCACCCGCTTATTTTTCGTCTTGCCTCGGGATTCCGCCGTTTTCAGCATCGCTGGTTTCATCCGGACGAAACCCTGTTCCACGCGCTCAGGAACGGACAGAATCCGCTGGCGCTCGTCATTGCCTGCTGCGATTCGCGGGTGGATCCCGTGCTTCTGACCGACTGTCGTCCGGGAGATCTCTTCGTGGTGCGCAACGTGGCCAACCTTGTGCCGCCGTATGCGCCCGACGGCGGTCGGCACGGCGTGAGCGCCGCGCTCGAGTATGCGGTGAAGCATCTCAAGGTGCAGGACGTCATTGTCATGGGGCATGCCTGCTGCGGCGGCATACAGGCTCTTGTGGCCGGGGAGGAGTCCGGCGAGGGGGATGAGTTCATCGGACCGTGGGTGGATGTGGCGCGCGCGGCGCTGGAGAAGGTAGACGCGGCCATGCCCGGCGCGGACAGAGCGGATCGGGCGCGGGCCTGCGAGCTGTGGAACGTGCGTCTTTCCCTGGAAAACCTTCTGACCTTTCCCTGGGTGAAGAGCGCGGTGGAGGATGGCAGTCTTTCCCTGCACGGATGGTACTTCGATCTTCAGAGCGGCGAGCTTCTGGAGTACGATGCCGCAGAAAAGGCGTTCCGGCCTCTGGTGGGGCATCCCAGACTGGGCGCGGCTCCGATCGGAAACGTTCTTCCGGCCTCATTGCCGAGGCATCGCTGATTTTTTCGTTCAATCCGTTGTTTTTTATGGAAAGAAGCAATGCCTTCTTTCGACTGTGACAGGCCGGGACCATTGACGCGAGGCTGTTTTGCTTTTAAGGATAACGGAAAGGCTTTAAGAACGTTTTATGATGCAGACGCCTTCCTCCGCTCTGCGGCCTGCGCGATTTTGCTTCGGCGATGCGCGTGCGGCCGCCGTGATGCGTCTGTGCTTTCGGCGCGCTGAAGCCTGTTTCCGCCAAGGAGGCATGGAGGTTTTATGCCCACGAAAATTCTGCATAAGGAAAAGCTGATTCCCGGGCGCACCAGCAAGCTTGTGCTGGACGCTCCGCAGATCGCCGCTACGGCCCGTCCCGGCCATTTTGTTATTCTTCGCGTGGATGAGAAGGGTGAGCGCTTTCCGCTGACCATCGCCGATACCGACAAGGAACACGGCACGATCACCATCGTGTATCTGGTGCTCGGCCGCTCCACTCAGATGCTTGAGGAGCTCGAGGAAGGCCAGTTCATTCACGATGTGTGCGGACCTCTCGGCCGCGCCACCTGCATCGAGCGCTTTGAAGCGCCGAAGAAGGTGATCTGCGTGGGCGGCGGCACGGGCGTTGCCGCCATGCATCACATCGCCAAGGGGCATCACGAGGCGGGCAACTACGTCATTGCCTGCATCGGCGCCCGCAACAAGGATCTTCTGCTTTTCCAGAAGGAACTGTCCCTGTTCTGCGACGAGGTGCTCGTTTCCACGGACGACGGTTCCGAAGGACAGAAGGGCATTGTGACCGATCTTGTGCGTAACCGTCTCGACAGCGAGGGCGGCAACATTGCCGAAGTTGTGGCCGTGGGCCCCGTGCCCATGATGCAGGCCGTGGCCGATCTGACCCGCGGATACGGCGTGCCCACCACGGTGAGCCTGAACTCCCTCATGGTGGACGGCCTCGGCATGTGCGGCGCGTGCCGCGTGACCGTTGGCGGAGAAATGAAGTTCACCTGCGTGGACGGCCCTGAATTCGACGGTCACAAGGTGGACTTTGCGGAACTGCGCAGCCGTCTCGGATCCTTCCGCACGCAGGAAGCGCAGACCCGGGAACATCATCGCTGCAACTGCTTTGAAAAGATTGAAAGGAAGGAGGCCTGATCATGAGCCAGGAAGTCACCCGCGGGGCGAAGATTCCCCGTCATGATATGCCCTGTCAGGCTCCCGAGGAACGCATCAGAAACTTCGGGGAAGTGGCCCTCGGCTACACCGCCGAAATGGCCTACGAGGAAGCTACGCGCTGCCTGCAGTGCAAGAAGCCTCTCTGCCGTACGGGCTGCCCTGTGGACATCGCCATTCCCGACTTCATCGCCGAAGTGGTGAAGGGCAATATCGACGAAGCCAGCCGCATCATTCACAAGTCGAGCAGCCTTCCCGCCGTGTGCGGCCGCGTGTGCCCGCAGGAAAAGCAGTGCGAAGGCCAGTGCATTCTCGGCAAGAAGGGGCAGCCTGTGGCCATCGGCCGTCTGGAACGCTATGTGGCCGACCATGCCGCCGCCGAAGAGGCTCCTGAAATCAGGAAGACCGGCCGCCGCGTGGCCTGCATAGGCTCCGGCCCCTCGTCCATCACCTGCGCGGGCTATCTGGCCCGTCTCGGCGTGGACGTGACCATGTTTGAAGGTCTGCATGAGGCGGGCGGCGTGCTCATCTACGGCATTCCCGCCTTCCGTCTGCCCAAGGACGTGGTGGCGCACGAACTCGACGCCCTGCGCGCCATGAACGTGGATATCCGTCTCAACTATGTGGGCGGCCGCACCGTGACCGTGGACGGCCTGCTCGCTGAAGGCTACGACGCCGTGTTCATCGGCGTGGGCGCGGGCCTGCCGCACTTCCTCGGCGTTCCCGGGGAAAACTGCATCGGCGTGTTCTCCGCCAACGAATATCTGACCCGCGTCAACCTGGGTCGCGCGCATTCCTTCCCGGACTATGACACGCCCGTGGCTCCGGGCAGACACGTCACCGTGTTCGGCGCGGGCAACGTGGCCATGGACGCCGCCCGTACGGCGCTCCGTCTCGGCGCGGAAAGCGTGCATATCGTGTATCGCCGCACCCGTGCGGAAATGCCCGCCCGCGGCGAGGAAATCGAGCACGCGCTGGAAGAGGGCGTCAAGCTCCTCGAGCTGTCCGCGCCCGTGCGCTTCATCACCGATGAGGAAAACCGTCTCACCGGCGTGGAGCTGCAGCGCATGGAACTCGGCGAACCCGACGCTTCGGGCCGCCGTCGTCCGCGCCCCGTGGAAGGACAGAACTTCATTCAGGAAACCGATCTTGCCATCGTGGCTCTGGGTACCCGTTCCAATCCGCTCATGCTGGACTGCACGCCGGGCCTCAAGCTCACGGAGCGCGGCTACATTGCCGTGGATGAAAACGGCGAGACCTCCATTCCCAACGTCTACGCCGGCGGCGACATCGTGACCGGCGCGGCCACCGTCATTCTGGCCATGGGCGCGGGCCGTCGTGCCGCGCAGAGCATGGCCCGCAAGATGGGTCTGGAATAGTTTCCGCTTCCGTTCTGCAGCAAGGGCCGTCTTCCTCCGGGAAGGCGGCCTTTTTGTTCGGTGCGGAAAGGGATGCTCGGGGCGTCTGGCTGCGGCGTTTTTCTTTCCGGAACGGGGAAAACAGAAGCTCCGGAGAAGGGAGCGCCATGCCCTGTCCGGCCTTGGAAACAGGGGCGTTCGGCGAACCTTCCTTGACATGATGCCCCTGTATCTGCCATGCTGATGGACATTATTTGATTGATTCCCGTGCCGGCGGCAGGCGTCCATGCGGAACGCGTGCCGGCAGGAACATGAGGCAGGCTGTTCATTCAGCCTTTTTTCTGTACTTTTTGCCCGCAAGGAGTATCCATGCTTCGTCGTCTTCTGTGCGCTCTTCTGCTGCCTGCGCTTCTGTGCTCTTCCGCCGCCGCTGCGGAAAAGATCGTGGTGGCCACCAACCCCACCTGGCCTCCCCTGGAATTCCTCGATGACAACAAGAACATCATCGGCTACGACATCGACATGATCCGCGCCATCGGCAAGGAAGCCGGTCTGGAAGTGGAAGTCCGCATGGTCGCCTGGGACGGCATTTTCGCCGGTGTGGCCGCGGGCAACTACGACGTCATCGCCTCCGGCGTGACCATCACTCCCGAACGTCAGCGCGCCTTTGAATTTACCAAGCCCTACTATGACGTGCAGCAGATCGTCGTGGTGAAGAAGGGCGATGCCGCCGCCAACTTTGAAGCCCTCAAGGGTCGCACCGTGGGCGGCCAGATCGGCACCACCGGCGTTTTCGTGGCTCAGAAGAGCGGCGTGGACATGACCCTGCGCGAATACGACGACGTGGGCCTCGCCATGCAGGACCTGCTCAACGGCCGCATCGACGCCGTCATCTGCGACTCTCCCGTGGCCCTGTACTATGCCAACCAGAAGGAAGGCTTCACGGATCATCTTTCCATCGCCTTCCGCACCGAAGCCACGGAATCCTTCGGCTTTGTGGCGAAGAAGGGCAGCAAGGACCTCGTCGAACGCCTGAACAAGGGCATCGACGCCGTGCGCGCCAAGGGTATCGAGGCCGAACTCATCCGCAAGTGGATGGGCGAATAGGGCGTATCGTCCGCAGATTTCACCTTCAGTTCCGGGATATTGTGAACTATGCGTGAGAATGAAGAAAACGCTCTTCCGGCAGGCATCGCCCCGGAGGGAAAGATAGAGGTTCCGGCGGGCGGCCTCGTGCTGCCCGATTCCGACAAGGGGGGACTGGTCAACGCCTGGTCCCTGTCGCTGGTGGGCGCCGTCGTCGTGCTCACGGTGCTTTGCACCGTATGGCCCGATCCCTACCTCGAGATTCTCCGATTCCTGCCGGAGGGGCTGGTCGTCACGTTCGAGGTGACGATTCTTTCCATCATCTGCGCCATTCCTCTGGGCCTTCTCACGGGCCTGGGGCGTCTTTCGCGCAACAGGGTGATCAACCTCATCGCCTCCACCTATGTGGAAGTGATCCGCGGCATTCCCCTGCTGGTGCAGATCTTCTACATCTATTACGCGCTGGCGAAGTTCCTTCAGGTCAGCGGTCTCACCTCCGCCGTCATCGCCATCAGCTTCTGCTACGGCGCCTACATGGGCGAAGTGTTCAGAGCCGGCATCATGGCCGTGCCCAAGGGACAGACCGAAGCCTCGCGTTCGCTGGGCTTCAACAAGGTGCAGACCATGCTCTTCGTGGTGCTCCCGCAGGCGCTGCGCACCATCGTTCCTCCCGTGGGCAACGAGTGCATCGCCATGCTCAAGGATACCTCTCTGGTTTCGGTCATGGCCATGCCCGACCTCATGCAGTTCGGACGCAGCTTCGCCGCCAAGAGCTATCTGTACTTTGAAACCTACACCGTCATTGCGCTGATCTACCTCATCATCACGCTGCTGCTTTCCAAGGCGGTCAGCATTCTGGAATCCAGGCTGAACTACTATGACAAACGCAAATAGCGCGGACCCCATCATCCGCATCGAACATGTGTGGAAGTTCTTCGGTGAGCTGCCCGCCCTGCAGGACGTTTCCCTGAACGTCTATCAGGGACAGCGCGTGGTCATCATCGGTCCGTCCGGCTCCGGCAAGTCCACCCTGCTGCGTTCCATCAACAGACTCGAGGAAATCAACAGCGGACTCATCGCCGTGGACGGCATCGACGTCAACGATCCCAAGAACGACATCAACAAGATTCGTCAGAATCTGGGCATGGTGTTTCAGCAGTTCAACCTGTTCCCGCACAAGACCGTGCTCCAGAACCTCACCATGGCTCCCTGCAAGCTGCGCGGCATGCCGAAAAAGCAGGCCGAGGAAATTGCGCTCGGACTTTTGAACAAGGTGGGCATCAGCGACAAGGCCAATGTCTATCCCGCCATGCTTTCCGGCGGTCAGCAGCAGCGCGTGGCCATTGCCCGCGCTCTGGCCATGCAGCCGGAACTCATGCTCTTCGACGAACCTACCTCGGCCCTGGACCCCGAAATGGTGGGCGAAGTGCTCGACGTTATGGTGAATCTGGCCCGCGACGGCATGACCATGATCTGCGTCACCCATGAAATGGGCTTTGCCCGTACCGTGGCCGACGTGGTCGTGTTCATGGACAAGGGGCAGATCCTTGAAGTGGGCACGCCGGAAGAGATCTTCGAGCGGCCTCAGCATCCGAGACTGCAGCAGTTTCTGAATCAGGTTCTTTAGTCTGTGCGGGAGACTCTTTGGAGGCTCCCAAACGACGACCGGCTCGTCACCGGTTTTTCATTTTCCCGGCAGGAAGGAATGCGGAATACGTCCGCGCCTTCCTGCCGATTTCTTTTAATGCGCGGGACAGGGAAAGCGTACGGCATTTTTTCAAGGCATTACAGACGGCTGCGCAGCGCCGCGTTTTCTCTTTTATCCGTATGTCGGCGGAACAGGCATGAAGACCGCTTCGGTTCATCGAAGCGGTCTTTCTTGGTTAAAAGAAAACCCCCAGCTAGGCTGGGGGTTCCCGAAAACTTATAGTTAT
>USBZ01000023.1 GCA_900553065.1 uncultured Desulfovibrio sp.
AAAGTTATAAACACTTATAAACATTTATGAACAAAATTTAAATTTATAAACACCATTTGTACACTTCCTTCTTCAGCTTTTCCCTTCTTCCGTTCATTTTTTTCGCCTTAAATAGGCTCTGAAAAGATAACAACGCAAAATTATAATCTTTTTAAAAACTACCCCTGATAGAGCTTGAGAAAAATCTTACTTTGGCATGCTTCTTGCAAAATTTTAGACAAACGCAACTTTCCTTCTCCCCCTGCGGAGGAAACAGAGCTTATGTGACGCTTCCGCCCGGGTCTTTTCCGGATCAGCCGGGGCCGGGGTCGAAGAAGAACGGAGGAACAATGAACAGATTTGAAGGTAAGATCGCCATCGTTACCGGCGGCGCTCAGGGCATGGGAAAAGCCATCGCCGCACGTCTGGTACAAGAAGGGGCCGCCGGCGTTGTCATCGCCGATATAGAAGAGGATACCCTCAAGGCCACTTGTGAAGAACTGGGCGAAAAGGTCACGGGCATCGTCTGCGACGTGCGCATCAAAGACTCTGTAGACAACATGGTCTGGCAGACCATGCAGAAATACGGCCGCATCGACGTGCTGTTCAGCAACGCCGGCGTGTGCAACTACAACCTGTTCCTTGATGAGACGGAAGAGAACTGGGACTCCAACTTCGACACCAACATCAAGGGCCTGTTCTTCGTTGACCAGGCTGTTGCCCGCGAGATGGTCAAGCTCGGCATCAAGGGCGCCATCGTCAACACCGCCTCCATCGCCTGCGACCTCGTTTCCCCCACCACCGCTTCGTATGCCGCCTCCAAGGCCGGCATCATGCAGCTGACCAAGGTCATGGCTCTGGAACTCGCCAAATACGGCATCCGCGTGAACGCCTTCGGCCCCGGCGCCATGATGACCCGCATGACGGCCAGAACCCGCGCCAATCCCGAACGTGTGGCCATGTTCATGAACAAGCTGGTGGACAAGCGCTACGGCGAACCTGAAGAAGCAGCCGCCGTCGCCCTGTTCCTCGCCTCCGACGAAGCAAGCTTCGTCAACGGCGCTCTTTACTATGTCACCGGCGGCTATCGGGTTCTGTAGGCACGCAAGCATAAGGATGCAGAAATGAAAAGATTTGAAGGTAAGATCGCACTTGTTACCGGGGGAGCCAACGGCCTCGGTGAAAATCTGGCCCGCCGTCTCGTGTCCGAAGGCGCCAAGGTCATCATTGCCGATATCGAAGAGGATACCCTCAAGACCGTCTGCGACTCCATGCCGGACGACTTCTACGGCATCGTCTGCGACGTGAGCAACAAGGCTTCCGTGGACGCCATGGTGGAAAAGGCCGAAGCGCGCTGGGGCCACATCGACATTCTCTTCAACAACGCCGGCATCGGCATCTTCAAGAACATCCTCGATCTGACCGAAGAGGAATGGAGAAGAGTCATCGACGTGAACCTCACCGGTCAGTTCCTCGTGGGTCAGGCCGTGGCCAAGTCCATGATCAGAACCGGCACCAAGGGTGTCATCGTCAACACCTCCTCCAATACCCAGTTCCGCGTTACGCCCTTCTCCGGCGCCTACGGTCCCAGCAAGGGCGGCGTGGGTCAGCTGACCAGAATCATGTCGCTGGAACTGTTCCCCCACGGCATCCGCGTGAACGCCGTGGCGCCCGGTTCCGCCATGACCCGCATCACCGAAGCCACCCGCAACAATCCTGAAAAGTACAAGCGCATGCTCACCAAGTACTCCGCGGGCCGCTTTGCCACCAGAGAGGAAATCACCTCCGTCATGCTGTTCCTGGCGTCCGACGACGCCTCCTACGTGCACGGCGAGAGCTATGTTGTCGACAGCGGTTACATCACCAACTAACGTTCGTAAACAAGAAGGATGCTCCTATGATCACGAGATTCGGCCTTGTCCAGAAGCGCGACGGTATGTCCATGGAAGAATTCAACAAGCACTGGCAGGAAAAGCATGGTCCCATCGTTGCCAAGATGGACAGCATCCGCCACTACCGCCAGAACCTTGTCACCAACTCCCAGCAGCTCGGCATCGGCTTCGCCACCCGCAGCCCCATCACCGTGGACGGCTTCTCCGAACTGTGCTGGGACAACGTCCATGACATGAACAAGGGCATCATGTCTCAGGCCGCCGCCGCTCAGGAAGACCTCAAGCTGTTTACCAAGCAGTCCCAGATTCTCGTCACCCTGAAGCGCAAGGTCATCCCCTTCCCTGAAAACTACGGTCGTCCGCTCATCAAGCGCATGACTCTGCTCAAGCGCAATCCCGAAATGAGCTCCGAACGCTTCGACTGGGAATGGCTCGGTCTGCACGGCGAAATGGTGAAGTTCATGCCCAACGTGATTGCCTACCATCAGAACGTCATTCTCGACCGCATCATCGACGGCAAGTCCGTTCCCTACGAAGAAATGCCCTATGACGGCATCGTGGAAATGTGGTTCGAAAGCGTTGAAAAGCTCGAAGAATGCTTCGCTTCCGCCAACTACAAGTACACGAGCTTCCACGGCCGCGACTTCCTCGACACCATGACCACCTTCCTCGTTGAGGAAACCGCCATCGTCTAATGAGCCGTCCCGTCGGTTCCCCGGGATCGACGGGACTTTCATCATTCTCCAACCACGGAGCCGATCATGATCACCAGATGGGATCTCATCACGAAAAAAGCTGACCTCAGCCCCGAAGAATTCAAGGCCTACTGGAACCAGCAGCACGCCCCCGTGGTGCTCCGCTCCCATGCGCTGCGCCGTTACACCCAGAACTTCGTCACCGACTCCCAGCAGCGCGGCGTGGCCTTCCCCCGCGTGCCCGTCACGGCCGACGCCTTTGCCGAACTGTGGTACGACAACCTTCACGACATGAACGCCTCCCAGGCCGTCTACGGTGAAGACATCGCCGCCGATTACCGCAACTTCGCTTCCGACGTGAAAAGCCTCGTCACCGTGAAGGCCCTGGTCATTCCCATTGAAGACAAGCCCCTGCTCAAGCGCGTTTCCTTCATCAGACGCAAGACCGGCATGACCTTCGAGCAGTTCAAGCACGAATGGTGGTATGTGCACGGCGACTTCGTGCGTCAGTTCAAGGGCGTGCGCGGCTACTGCCAGAGCCTCATCCTCGACCGCGTGGTGAACGGCAAGTCCGTTTCCTACGACGAAGTGCCCTTCGACGGCATCGTGGAACTCTACTTCGATGATCTGGAAGGCCTGAGCAACGACTTCGCTTCCGAGGTCGGCCAGACCGCCCAGGCTCACGCCCGCACCTTCCTTGAAAACATTTCCACCTACATCGTGGAAAAGACGGACTGCCGCGGCTGATCCTTCAAACGTCAAAGGCCGGAGAAGAGCACGGGAGAACCTTCCTTTTTCCCGCGCTCTTCTCCCCGGTAGAACAACGAGCAGCCCCCCGGTCTGGAGCGATACTCCGGGGGCTGGTAATCTGGAGTTTTTATGAAGCGTTGGCTGATCCTTCTCTTTGCAGGAATCATCGTTGCCGGTACGGCGTTCCTGAACATCTGGAGTATCCTGCAGAAGCCTCTGCTGGCCCTCTTCCCCGGCAGCACTCCCTCCGAAGTGGTCGTGGTCTACTCCCTCACCCTCGGCATGATGGGTCTCACCGCCCCCTTCGCCGGCCGGGCCATGGACAAGTTCGGTCCCCGCATCGTGCTCATCGTGGGCTGCGTCATGTGGTGCGTGGGCGTGTATCTTACCTCCTTCGCCACGGAACTGTGGCACATCTATGTGACCTACTGCCTGCTCATCGGCGTCGGCGACGGTCTGCTGTACACCAACTGCGTGGTGAACACCGTTAAGTGGTTCCCCGACAGAAAGGCGCTGGCCGCCGGCGTCATCGCCACCTTCGGCGCCCTCGGACCCATGGTCTGGGCTCCTCTTGCCGTGCAGTTCATGGAAGGCGCTGAAAACGTGCTCTCCATCTACACGAACTTCGGCATCATCTTCGTGTTCACCATGCTGCTGCTCGCCTTCTTCGTGGTTCCCCCGGCCGAAGACTACAGACCTGCCGGCTGGGATCCCTCCAAGGTGTCTGCCGGCAAGGGCATCGCGCTGTCCAACAAGGGCATTGCCGGCATGGTGAAGGACCCCGTGTTCTACGCCGTCGTGCTCACCTTCATGTGCGGCACCGGTACCGGCGGCATGATGGTCGGTCACTCCGCCGCCATCGGCATCAACCAGATCGGCATGACTCCTGAAGTCGCCGCCTCCACCGTGAGCGTGTTCGCTCTCTGCAACGCGGCCGGCCGCATCATCCTCGGCTGGTGCTCCGACAACTTCGGACGCTTCATCACGCAGGGCACCGTGTTCCTCGTGTACATCTTCGGCGCCTTCGTTCTGAACATCTCCACCACCACCCCCATGTTCATGATCGGCTGCGGCCTCATCGCTCTCGGCTGGGGCGGCACCTGGGCTTCCTATCCCGCCATCGTGTCCGAATTCTGGGGTCCCAAGAACCTCGGCGCCAACTACGGTCTCGTGTTCATCGGCGCCTCCATCGGCGGCTATGTCTATCCTAAGATCGCCGCCGTCGCCGTGGAAAGCACCGGCACCTACACCCTCGCCTACTTCTGCGCCATGGGCTTCGCTCTCTTCGGCATTCTGGTCGTCTACTGGATGGGCAGACAGTACAAGAAGCGTTCCGCCGCTCTGGCCCGCTAAACCTCCTGCACGGGAGGAGAAGAGTCCCTTCTCCTCCCCGACGGCCCGTGCCTCCCCCGGGCCGTCTTTCTTCTCCTTCCGCGGATGTCCCCGTCCGCACCTCGCCGGGAGCTCTCCATGTCGCCAGCCCTCGCCAACTCCGTTCTCCAGCGTGCCATGCCCTGGCTGGCTCCCTGCTCCCTCATCGCCGGTCTGCTCTTCGGCGGCCCCCTGTCCTCGCTCACCTGGGCCGTGCCCTGGATCTTCGCCGTCATGACGTTCACTTCCGGACTCGCGCTCCGACTGAGCGACCTTAAAAGAATCGTCACCCACCCCTTCTTCCTCGTCATCCATCTCGTCATCCTCTACATTGCCCTGCCTGTCTGCACATGGATCATCGCCGGGCTTCTCTTCGACGATCCGCTCATCATCATGGGCTTCGTCATCATATCCCTGGTGCCGGTAGGATCCACCAGTCTGATATGGGTCGGCATATACAAGGGCAACGTGGCGCTCGCGCTCGCCGTCATCGTCATCGACACCCTCATCGTTCCGTTCTTCATGCCGTTCATGCTGGGCATTCTGGCAGGCGCGGAAATAAGCATGGATCGTGTGGGCATCATGACCTCTCTTGCGCTCATGATCCTGCTGCCCACGCTGCTGGCCATCGTGGTGAACTCCTCCACGCAGGGCCGGGCAGCAAAGGTGCTCTCGCCCTGGCTCTCCCTGCTTTCCAAGATAGGCATCGTGTTTCTTCTGCTCATCAACGGCGGCGTGGCCTCGCCGTACTTCCATGATCCCGACTGGCAGTTCATCGGCATCGTGCTCTTCATCTTCTGCCTGTGCTGCTCGGGCTATGTGACGACGTTCCTCGCCGGAAAACGTCTTTTCAGCAGAAGAGGCGACATCATGGCCTTCATGCTCAGCGGCGGCATACGCAACGTGGGGGCCGGCGCGGCCATCGCCATGCTGCACTTTCCGCCGCTCACCTGTCTGACCGTGGTCATAGGAATGATGTTCCAGCAGATTCTCGGATACAACGCCGGACTGATTGCCGACAGGCTTCTTCCTGCAGACACGGAGGATGCTGCGGATTCATAGTTGTTTCTGCGGGGCACGGCCCCGCCCCGGGCTTCCGATTGCGGTATCGGAGCTCCCACCCTGCAACCTCAGAAGAAAAGATATGTTCAAGCGTTCCATTTTTTTCCTTGCTGCGACTCTCTGCCTCGGTTCCGCCGCTCCCGTCATAGCCAAGTCCTATAATACGGTGAGCAACCTCTCTCAGGTTCAGGTGCAGGGCCAGATGGCTCTGGACATATTCAAGCAGATCGAAGATCAGACGCAGGGACGGGTGAAGCTCGTCTGGCATGATGCCGGAGACCTGATTCCCGTCAACATGCATATCAATTCCGTCTCCTCCGGTGCCGTGCCCTGCGCCTTCACCGCCTTCGCCTACTTCGGCGGCGTTCTTCCCATCGCCAATATTTACTCCGGCTATCCCTTCAGCCCGGACGTCGAAGCCTGGATTCAGTGGCTGCATGACGGCGAAGGTCTGTCCATCCTGCAGGAAACCCTGGATCCGCTCAACATCGTGGCCATTCCCATCATGGCCACGCCCCGCGAAGCCGGCGGCTTCTTCAAGCGCGAAATCAAGACGCCCGAAGACTTCAAGGGTCTGCGCTTCCGCATCGGCGGCTGGGGCGGCGAAGTAGCCGCCCGCCTCGGCGCCGCCATCAGTCAGATTCCCGCCACGGAACTCTACCTTTCCATGGACCGCGGCCGCATCGACGCCATGGAATTCAGCTCTCCCGCCCTCGACGAATCCTGGGGCTTCGACAAGCTCGCCGAATACTACTACTTCCCCGGCTGGCATCAGCCCGTGGGCTGGGAATGGCTGCTCTTCAACAAGAAGGTGTGGGACAAGCTTGAACCTGCCGATCAGGAAACCATCCGCCGCATCTGCCGCATGAGCCTCATGGACAACTACCTCAAGCTGCAGGCCATGGACGTCCAGGCCGTGGATCGCATGGGACAGAACAAGAACCTGCACATCACCCGCTTCCCGGAAGAAGTGCTGGCCGCTCTGGAAAACTCGTGGAAGGAAGTGCTGGCCGAAGGCATGCAGAAGCATCCTGAAATCAAGAAGGCGCACGACTCCTTCATGAACTTCCTTGAAAGCAGACGCCAGCTCGAAACCCTCCAGGAACTCTCTTTCATTGAAGGTAAGTAAGTTATGAGCGCACCTCTGGAAAAAACCGTCCGCTTTTTCGACAGGATGGTGGTGTGGTGCGCCTGGCCGGGGAAGGTGACGGCTTGGCTCATCCTTGCCATCATCGCTCTTTCCGCACTCTCCATCGTCGCAGGTCTGTTCCGCTGGCATACCTTCCTGAGCTGGGAGCAGTCCGTGTTCCTGCTGGGCACGGAATTCAACTCCACCTCGCTCATGGAACTGCAGTGGCACCTTTTTGCCGTGATGATGCTCTTTGCGGGATCGTACACCCACTCGCTCGACGGTCACGTCCGCGTGGACATTCTGTATTCCCGCATGTCGGTCAGAGGAAAGCTCGCCGTCAACTTCCTCGGCGATCTGCTCTTCCTGCTCCCCTTCGCCCTGTACATCGCCTGGTACAGCGTGGATCTGGTACGCTTTGCATATCTTACGGGAGAAGCCTCCAGCGAAATGGGCCTCACGCATCGCTGGGTCATCAAGTCCGTGCTGCCCATCGCCATGACCCTGCTGGCCGTTCAGGCCTTCAGCCGCGGCATGGCCGGACTGCTGCGTTTCGTGGATCTGTGTCTGCACAAGGACGGAACGCTGCCTGAGGAGGCAAAGGAGAAAGCATGAGCGAAGAACTCCTTTCCCTGCTCATGGGCGGCAGCATGCTCGTCCTCATCTTCTCCGGATACCCCATAGCCTTCGTGCTCGGCGGCATTTCCGTGATATTCCTGCACATCAGCGGAACGGAACCCGTCTTTCTGCAGAATGTGGCTTCCCGCATGCTGGGCACTTCGCAGGACTGGCTGCTGCTTTCCGTGCCCGTGTTCATCTTCATGGGCATCATGATGGACAAGTCCCGCATTGCCGACAGGCTTCTCTACTCCCTCGACAGGGTGCTGGGAGGCATGCGCGGCGGTCTGGCTCTTTCCGTCATCATCTTCGGAACCATCATGGCGGCCAGTACGGGCATCATCGGCGCATCGGTGGTCATGCTGGGCCTCATCGCCCTGCCCGTCATGCAGAAGGAAAAATATGATCCGCGGCTTTCGGGCGGCGTTGTCGCCTCCGCAGGCACGCTCGGCATTCTCATTCCGCCGAGCATCATGCTGGTCATGTTCTCCTCCCTGCTGCAGATCCCCGTGGGCGATCTGTTCAAGGGCGTGCTGCTGCCGAGCTTCGTGCTCGTGGCCCTGTATCTCGTATTCATCTGGCTGCTCGGACTCGTCCGGCCCGATCTCATGCCGCTCAGGCAGCAGGAGAAGCGCAGGCCCGATTCCGGAGAGCTCCTTGATCTGCTCAAAAACCTGATTCCTCCGCTGGGACTCATTCTGGCCGTGCTCGGTTCCATCTTCGCCGGCATAGCCACCCCCACCGAAGGCGCTTCCCTCGGCGCGCTCGGCGCCTGTCTGCTCACCGTGCTCAACAGGCAGATGAGCATGACCATTCTCAAGGAAACCGTGCTTGAAACCGGAAAAATGACCGGCATGTGCCTGTTCATCGCCCTGTGCGCCCCGGCCTTCAGCACCGTGTTCCGCGAAATAGGCGGCACGGATCTCATCAAGGATGCGCTCCTTGCCTCGAGCTTCGGTCCCTACGGCGTTCTGTTCCTGCTGCTCGCCATGGTGTTCGTGCTCGGCTTCTTCATGGAATGGCTGGAAATCTCCTACATCCTCCTGCCCATGTTCGCCGGCATCGTGACCCAGCTTGACTTCGGTCTCGACATGAGTAACACACAGAAGCTGACGTGGTTCGCCATCATGGTGGCCATAAACCTGCAGACTTCCTTCCTTACTCCGCCCTTCGGCATGTCGCTCTTCTACGTGAAGGGCGTTGCGCCGGACAGCATAACCATGCAGCATCTCTATGTGGGCATCATCCCCTTCGTGCTGCTGCAGCTTCTGGCCCTCGGCTGCGTCATACTGTTCCCGCAGCTCGTGCTATAGCGTCCGGCAAGGCCGGAACAACAACTTCGCCCACCGGCACAACGATGAAAGGTCGCTCCGCCTTCATCGGGAACTCGCTGCCCGCGGTACGGTTTCCCCCGTGCCGCGGGCAGACCTCCGGCAGGTGATGTCTTCAAAGGATTTGCTCATGCCCCACAATCTCTGGAGTCCCGGATTCATCGGCTCGGTATGCCTGAAGAACCGTATCATCCGTTCCGCCGTCAACGATGCGCAGGCCGATCCCTCGGGCGCCTGCACGCCCGTGCAGATAGCGCTGCTCAGAGATCTGGTGTCCCACGGCGTCGGAGCCGTCATCACCGGCCATATCTACGTGCATCGTTCGGGCATGGCCGGCAACAGACAGCTCGGTCTGGACAGGGATGAGCTCATTCCCCAGCTGGCCCAGATGCCTCAGGCCGTGCACGAGGGCAACGGCGTGATCTTCGCGCAGCTCTCCCACGCCGGCAATCAGGCCGACACCTATCTCACGGGACTTCCGCCCACCGGTCCGAGTCCCGTCATTCCTCCCGGCGGACACATCAGCTATCCCATGAGCGTCAACGACATCCGCACCATTGTGGAAGCCTTTGCCATGGCGGCGAAACGCGCCAGGAAGGCCGGATTCGACGGCGTTCAGCTGCATGCAGCCCACGGATACTGTCTGAGCGAATTTCTTTCTCCCGGCGTGAACAAGCGCACCGACGCCTATGGCGGCAGCGTGCAGAAGCGGGCCAGACTGCTGCTTGAAGTATGCCGGGCCGTCCGCGAGGAAGTGGGTCGGGATTACCCGCTTTTCATCAAGATCGACGGTGAGGACTTCCACGAGAACGGCCTGACGCGGGAAATGATGTGCGAGATCGTTCAGACGCTGGACAAGGAAAAGCTTCTGGACGCCGTGGAGGTAAGCGGCTTCTGGGGCCGGTTCAAAAGCCGTCATGATACCGTGGACTCCTCCAATCCGGGGACGGAAGCCTATGTGTACAGGGCCGCCCTCGACTTCAAGAAATGCTGCTCCCTTCCTCTCATTCTTGTGGGCGGCATACGCTCCCTGAACGCAGCCCGCTCGCTGGTGGAGCGCGATCATGTGGACTTCGTGGCCATGGCCAGGCCGTTCATCAAGGATCCCTGGCTGGTTCACACCTGGTGGACGCAGGAACATGCCCAATCGGACAGACCGCAGAGCGAAAAGAGTAACGGATGACTGTGCTGACCAACGATGACGACCGGTACCGGAGCAAGCCGCAGACCGAAGCCCTCGGCTTCTCCCGCGGCGCGCTGCGCAAGGAAATTCTGGACTCCTGGGAACGGAGCCGCATCAGGGGCCTGAAGCAGGACGCCCTGCCTCCCGCCGTGGATTCGCCCATGTCCGACCGATGCCCGCAGAATGTCTACATTCCTTTTCTCGGCCCCGAGTTCGCGGCCATTACCGAGTATCTGAAGGCCGTCGGCGCCGTATACATGCTGCTCTATGACGACATGACCGTATTCTGCGCCGGAGGCGATCCGGCTCTGAGGAAAAAACTGGCCGACATGCACCTGGATGTGGGGAGCAATCTCGGCGAGGCGGCGATCGGCACGGCGGCTCCCGCCCTCATCCAGAGCGGGGCGGACGAGCGCTGGGTCATCGGCAGGGAACATTATCTCAGCTGCCTGCACGGTCTGGCATCCTATGCGGCCAGAGCCGGAGAGAACTACTGCTCCTACATATTCTGCGCCTTTCTGCCGCCGGAACTGTTCACCCGCGCCTTCATTGCGCTTGTCCGTCACGTCTATCAGGTGCACTCCCTGACCTCGCGCCTGCACAAGACCACGCTGGAACTCGGCAGACAGCGGGAACTGTTCAACCAGCTCAAGGAAATCCATGAGAACGCCCTCATGCTGGTGGACTTCTCCCAGAAGATTCTCAGCGTGAACCAGCAGTTCGAGCAGCTCTTCGAGCTCAGTCAGGGAGACGTTCTGAACCATTCCCTGACGGAAATCTTTCCCGAGCTGGAAAGCATGGCCATCAGCCTGCAGACAGGCAGACGCATCGACTTTTCCGAGGTGAACTTCGAAGGATACTCCTCCAGAAACAAGACCATCTACGTCAGCTGCACGCCCTGGAAACAGAACGACATCGTCAACGGCATGGTCTTTGCCTTTGCGAACAATCTGCACACGGCGGAAGTTCCCCAGCAGAAGCCTCAGAAGGGAAGACTGCGCGAAGGCTACACCTTCGACGGACTCATCGGCAATTCGGACGCCTTTCGTGAAATCAAGGAGATGGCCCGCGGCATTGCCAACAGCAACAGCTCCATCATTCTCACCGGCGAAAGCGGCACCGGCAAGGAAGTGTTCGCTCAGGCCATCCACAATGAAAGCTCCCGCCGGGGAAATCCCTTTGTGGCCGTGAACTGCAGCGCCTTTCCCAAGGACCTCATCGGCAGCGAGCTTTTCGGCTACGGCGACGGCGCCTTCACCGGCGCGCGCAAGGGCGGCGCGATGGGCAAGTTTGAATTCGCCAACAAGGGCACGCTGTTTCTGGATGAAGTGGCGGAACTGCCTCTCGACATTCAGGCCATACTGCTGCGCGTGCTGGAAGAAAGAGCCGTCACCAGAATAGGATCGAACACCACCATTCCGGTGGATGTGCGCATCATTGCCGCCACCAACAGAAATCTTCTGGAAATGGTGAAGGAGAACGCCTTCCGCCTCGATCTGTACTACCGGCTCAACGTCATTTCTCTGGAGCTGCCGCCGCTGCGCTCCCGAAAGGAGGATATTCCTCTGCTGGTTGACGCCTTTCTGCGCCACTTCAATTCCATGATGCACCGGCAGGTGACCAGCTGCTCGCCGGAACTCATGGACATTCTCGTGCGCGCGGAATGGCCCGGCAATATCCGGCAGCTGCGCAACACCATCGAATTCGGCGTCAACGTGGCCAAGGGACATGTGCTCCAGGTGCGGGATCTTCCGCGGGAAATCACGGCCGGCGTCAAGGAAAAGGCGCCGTCGAAGGACGTTGTTCGTCTCCCGCAGGTGACCAGCTTTGAAACCTGGGAACGCGACAGAATCTGGGAACTCATGCAGAAGCACCGGGGCAACAAGTCCAAGGTGGCCGAAGAAATGGGCATGTGCCGCGTCACTCTGTACAAGAAGCTGAAGCGCTACGGATTATAAAGCGCTCAGGGCTCTTCAACCGTATGCCGCATCTTCCGCAGACGGCAGTCCGCCCTCTCGACGAGCAGGCAGACTGCCGTTCGTTTTCATGAAAACACGCCGGAACCGTTGACAGAATCCCCCAGCCCTGCCAAAGCATTCTCAGCGATCGAAGGCCGGTCCGAACGTCAGCCGATCCTCCGGCCCGGCCCTTTCCCCGGCCTTTTTCCTTAATCATTCCGGAAAAAGACAAGGCGACCGCGTTCCAAGGTTCATGGAGGGCTCTATGGGCTTCTTTCTTGCGCTGCTCTCTTCCGCCGCCTTCGGCCTCATTCCCCTGTTCAGCCTGCCGCTGCTGCATGAGGGCATGTCGGCCGAGTGCGTTCTGTTCTACCGCTTTCTTTTCGGCGCTCTCGCCCTGGCCGTCATTCTTGTGCTGCGCAATGAAAGACTCGCGGCTCCCGCGCATGAACTCGCCAAACTCGCCGTGTTCAGCGTCATGTACGCGCTGGCGGCCCTGCTCATGTTCCGCGGTTTCGACTATCTGCCGAGCGGCGTGGCCTCCACGCTACAGTTTCTCTACCCGCTCATGGTGATGATCATCATGGTCGTCTTCTTCCATGAAAAGCCGTCCTTCTTCACCGTGCTTTCCGTGCTCATGGCCATTGTCGGCGTTTTTCTGCTGAGCAGCGGCGAGGGGGAAGGCAGCGTCAGCATGAAGGGCATCCTGCTTCTGCTGCTCTCGGCTCTGTGCAACGCCATTTACATCTGCGGTCTGCACGCCGCAAGAATACGCAGCATTTCAGGCCTCAGCATCACCTTCTGGGTGCTGCTCTTCGGCATGGCAGCTTCCCTGATCAACGCCCTCGCCTCCGGTTCCTTCCAGTGGCTGCACTCCTGGTCGGAAACAGCTCTGGCCGTTCTGCTGGCCGTGATCACCGCGGCGGTATCCAATCTGGCCCTCGTGCTCGCCATTCAGCGCATAGGCTCAACCATGACGGCCATACTCGGCGTCATGGAACCGGTCACGGCCGTGGCCGTCGGCATTCTCGTCTTCGATGAACCTGCCACAGCCGGCGTTTTTGCCGGTGTCGCCGTCATCTGCGCCGCGGTTGTTCTGGTCATGGTCGGCCCCCTCATGGCGGAACGCCGGAAAAGCAGGGGATAACAGGGGCGCATTCTCCCCTTTTTCTTCTTCTGCCTGCGCAAAATCTTCCCATCCCGCCTGTAAAAAACAGGCAAAAAAAGCCTCGTCGGGAAACATTTCCTCCACGCAGGCCCGCTTTTCCCCTGCTTCGTTACAGAAAAGTCCTCCCGGTGAGGCCCGTATTGCACTTTGTTAATACCGGCTCTGACTTGTTACGAAACAGGTAAAAAGGGAAAGAGTTTGAAACGTGACAATGAAATCCGCTTTTTCTATATACTGACCGTGTGGCCCACACTACCTCACCACTCTGACCAAAAAAGGAATATACCATGTCCAGAAAGACCGTCATCGTTTCCCTCGTCGCTATGGCTTTTGCTGTCAGCATTCCCGTTTCCGCCATGGCCGATCCCGGTTTCTACGGCCGCTATAACCGCAACTATCAGCGCATGGACGACTGCCCCGTGATGCCCCGTCTGACCGACGAGCAGAAGGCGCAGATGGACAAGCTCCAGGAAGAACATTTTGCCGCCGTCAGGCCCCTGCGCGATTCTCTTGCGGCCAAGCACATGGAACTGAACGCTCTTTCCAGAAATCCCAACGTCGAACCCTCGGAACTTCGCCAGCTCACCGCCGACATCACCAAGCTCCGCACCCAGCTGCGAGATGCCAACGACGACTTCTTCAGCAAGATGGAAAAGGCCGGTCTGCCCTGCCCCGGCTTCCGCAACTATGACGGCGGACGCGGCATGCACCATGCCGACGGCTACGGCCGTCACGCACGCGGCGGCTACGGCTACGGCCGCTGATGCCTGTGCCTGATCATGCGGCAAACAGCATCATTTCCTTTGAAAAAAAGCATCCACCAGTAAAAAAGGCGCTGCGCAGAAGCTGCCCCTTGTGGCGGGGACAGCTCACACGCGGCAGCGCCGCTCCCGGACGACGCCGTAATACGACGACTGACGGCGCCGTTCACGACGACGATTTCTCCTGTCATCCATAACGAAGGCCGACGGCACGCTTGTTCAGAGCATCTGCCGCCGGCCTTTTTCATTGAGAAAACATCGCGAATCCGTAACGAGCCGCAAACACGGCCTCCGCCTGGAAAGACGCCCCGGCCCCTGAGCCACGAAGCTGTTCCTCGCCGGGAAAAGACGGATCAGGAGGCTTCGCTCCGGCCGCGCGCCTCATCCGCCTTCAAGGCGTTCAAGCCGCCCATGACGTAGCGGATCATGGCCTCTATCGTATTCTGAGGCTTCTCCATGAAGCCCGGCAGAAGCAGCGACTGAACCTTTTCCGGGAAAAGTACCAGAAACATACAGGGCATGAGCACCAGCGCCGTGGCATGCCGCTCCTCTTCCGTGCCGGGTGTGAGCCCCGTGACTTCGCACACCAGCGAGCGGACGACCTGAAGCTTCGGCAGCGCGCTCGCCACAAGCGGCTCCGGCAGACTGGAACAGGGCGAGGCCACCTCGCGCAGAAGAACGGGCAGCCCCCAAAGTTCCGGCGCGCGCAGGGCCGCGCGGACCGCGAGTTCCAGAAAGGCGCGCAGCTTGTCTTCCGGCGCGCCGCCGGACTCCATGACGGCATGAAGTTCCTCAAGACTCACCAGCTGACGGTGAGCCTCCACCAGAACCTCGTCGTACAGACCTTCCTTGCCGCCGAAATAATAGTTGATGGCCGCGCTGTTGACCCCGGCCTTCTCACATATTTCGCGGCTGGTGGACTTGGCGTAGCCGCGCTCGGCAAAAACGCGCCCTGCGGCTTCAAGCACCATGTTCCGTGTGGAAAGGCCGTCCCTGCGCGGAGAGCTGTGTTTTCTCCGGCCGTATGCTGCAAATGTTTCTTCCATCATGCAGGCAAGCTTACGTCCGTCAAGTTTAAATGTCAAATTCAAATATAAAATTGAACTTTATATTTGACTTAAGAAAAAAAGCTTTCTACCCTGACCGCAAAGACCTTGCTTCCTACTCCCCCTGCGTCAGGAATCTCGCCATGAAAAAGTTCATCGTTCTTCTTGTTCTTGCCGCGCTCGGCACAGGCGGCTGGTTCACCTGGCACCTTTTTTCCGCCGAGCAGACCGGAAACGAGCTGAAGCTGTACGGCAACGTCGACATCCGTCAGGTGTCACTGGCTTTTGAGCAGAGCGGACGCCTTTCGGAACTGCATGTGGAAGAAGGCGATCATGTGAGGAAGGGCCAGCTGCTCGCCCGCGTGGATGTGACAACGCTGGAACTTCAGGCTGCCGGGCTCCGGGCGGACATTGCCGCACAGGAACAGACGCTGCTCAAGATGAAGAACGGCAACAGACCCGAGGAAATCGCCCGGGCGGAAGCCGCGCTGCGCACGGCCGAAGCCTCACTGGAGCAGGCCCGCCGCAACGACGCCCGCATGGCCAGTCTTCGTCGCGCCAATTCCGTCAGTCAGCAGGAAAGAGAAAACGCCCAGACCGAGCTGCGTGTGGCGCAGGGCCAGCGGGACGAGGCTCTTCACGCTCTCGCCCTCCTGCGCGAAGGCTTCCGCGCCGAAGACATTGCCGTCGCCGCCGCTCAGCTTGAGGCGGCCAGAGCGTCTCTTGCCGTCATGCAGCACAACATTTCCCAGGGCAGCCTTTATGCGCCGACCGACGCCGTAATCAGCGCCCGTCTTCTCGAACCGGGCGACATGGCCTCATCCGCCACGCCGGTGCTTCAGCTCTCGCTGACCTCGCCCAAGTGGGTGCGCGCCTATGTGACGGAACCGCAGCTCGGCCGCATACGCTACGGCATGAAGGCCGACATTCTCACCGATTCCTTCCCCGATCCCGTGCCGGGACAGATAGGCTACATTTCGCCCACGGCGGAATTCACGCCCAAGAACGTGCAGACCGAAGATCTGCGCACCTCGCTGCTCTACGAAGTGCGCATCGTGGCAAATGATGCGCAGGACCGCCTGCGCCTCGGCATGCCGGTAAGCGTGCTTGTCCATGAACCTGAGACCGAAGGCAGCCATGTCGACTGACCGTATTCCGGCGGAGGCTCCTCTTTCGAGGGAAGCCTCTTCTCAGACGGACGTCATCCGCGCCCGCGCTCTGACGCGTGTCTTTCAAACCAGAAATGGCACGATTACGGCACTTTCCGGGCTGGATCTCGACGTTCCCGCCGGAACCATGACGGCGTTCGTGGGGCCGGACGGCGCGGGCAAGACCACCTTTCTGCGCATGATCTGCGGCCTTCTCGCCCCCACCTCCGGCACGCTTCATGTGCTCGGGCGGGACGTATCGCGCGAGGCGCAGCAGATACAGGACCGCATAAGCTACATGCCTCAGCGCTTCGGCCTGTACGAAGATCTGAGCGTTCAGGAGAATCTTGATCTCTACGCCGACCTGCACGGCGTTCCCCTGCCGGTGAGGCAGGAACGGTTCCGTCGTCTGCTGGACATGACCGACCTTGCCCGCTTCACCGCTCGTCCGGCGGGGAAGCTGTCCGGCGGCATGAAGCAGAAGCTGGCGCTGGCCTGCACGCTGGTACGCTCGCCGGAACTGCTTCTGCTGGACGAACCGTCCGTCGGCGTGGATCCGCTCTCCCGGCGCGAGCTGTGGGCCATCATCACAAAAATGGTGGAGGAGGAACAGCTTTCCGTCATCGTGAGCACGGCCTACATGGATGAAGCCGAGCGCTGCGACCACGTCATCGTCATTCACGAAGGACGGATTCTCTCTCAGGGCAGTCCCGAAACGCTGCGCCGCATCACGGCCGGACTCTGTCATGTCACGGACGTACCCCGGGGCATGAAAGCCAGACATCTGCAGGCCTGGCTGCTCGATCAGCCATCCCTCATCATGGATGCCGTGCCTGAGGGGAGTCACGTACGGCTGGTGCTGAGGCCCGAATCCGGGAAAAACGGCATACCGGCGGAACTTTTTACGCCTTCGCCCTCCGGCATGCACCTTGATTCATCCGCCTGCCGGGCCGTGACGCCCCGCCTCGAAGACAGCTTCATGTTTCTTCTCCGCCGCGGAGAAACGGCGGACCATGCCGCTGAACCGGCGATGCCTTCTTCCGCACAGGAGGAGAGTCCGCCCGCACAGGCCAGCGGATCCGAAGAAGAAAACGTCATCGAAGTGCGGGATCTCGTGCGCAAGTTCGGGGATTTCACCGCCGTGGCCAGCACATCCTTCACCGTGAAGCGGGGGGAAGTCTTCGGGCTTCTCGGCCCGAACGGCGCGGGCAAGACCACCACGTTCCGCATGCTCTGCGGCCTTCTGCCCGCAACGAGCGGCTATCTGTGCGTTGCCGGAGAAAACCTGCGCAAGGCCGCCGCTCAGGCGCGCACCCGCGTGGGCTACGTTTCGCAGAAATTCTCTCTGTACGGCAATCTTTCCGTTCTGGAAAATCTGCATTTCTTCGGCGGAGTATACGGCCTCGGCCCCTTTGCCCTGCGCCGCCGCATCCGGGAGGTGCTGGAAGAGTTCGATCTTGCCGGGCATGAGCACGAAATGAGCGGCAATCTTCCCGGAGGCTTCAAACAGCGTCTGTCCATGGCCGTGGGCATGCTGCATCGCCCGGAAATTCTCTTTCTGGACGAACCGACAAGCGGCATAGATCCCCTCGCCCGACGCCTGTTCTGGCGGCGCATCACGTCGCTGTCCGATGGAGGAACCACCGTCATCATTACCACGCATTTCATGGAAGAGGCCGAATACTGCGACAGAATGCTCATTCAGGATGCGGGCCGCGTGCTCGCGCTCGGCACGCCCGACGAAGTACGCCATCAGGGCGGAAGCGCGCCGACCATGGAAGAGGCCTTCATCCGCATTGTGGAACGCTCGCGGGCATCCCGCCCGGACGCATCCTGAGAAGGGAGGAAACATGACCGGATTCTTCCGCCGCCTCCGCGCTCTCACGGTCAAGGAGCTTCGTCAGATTTCCAGAGATCCGAGCAGCATCATGATCGGCATCGTGCTGCCCATCATTCTCATACTCATCTTCGGCTACGGTCTTTCGCTCGATGTGAAGAATGTTCCCATAGCCGTGGTGACGGAACATTCCACGCCTCTGGTGCGCGACGTGCTTGCCGGACTGAACGGTTCGGCCTACTTCTCTCCGCGCTACGTTCCCTCCATGCACGAGGCCGAAGAGCTTCTGAAAAAGCGGGAGGTGGACGCCATTCTGCGCACCGCGGGCGACTTCGACAGCCGTTTTGCCAAGGGCGACGCCAAGGTGCAGCTCATTCTGCACGGCGTGGATTCCACCACGGCCACGCTCATCGGCCAGTACACGAGCGCGCTGCTTTCCCTGCGCACGCAGACCTCGCTGGACAGAGGAGAGCTTTCCGCCGCCAAAGCAGGACTTCCGGGCGCTGCCGTGGTAGAGAGCCGCATCTGGTTCAATGAAGCGGCGGAAAGCACCTGGTATCTGGTGCCGGGGCTCATCGTCATCATCATGACGCTGGTGGGTGCCTTTCTTACCGCGCTCATCATGGCCCGGGAATGGGAGCGGGGCACGCTCGAATCGCTGTTCGTCTCCCCCGTCGGACGGGCGGAAATTCTGCTCTCCAAGATCATTCCCTACTTTCTGCTGGGCACGGCGGGCCTTCTGCTCTGCCTTGCCGCCTCGCGCTGGCTCTTTCATGTGCCCATGCGCGGCAGTCTTCTGCTGTTTCTGCTCTGCTCCTCGCTGTACCTCATCGTGGCGCTGGGCATGGGGCTGGCCATATCGTCCGTCACGCGCAGCCAGTTTCTCTCCTGTCAGATCGCCCTTGTGGTCAGCTTTCTGCCCGCGGTCATTCTTTCCGGCTTTCTGTTCGATCTGCGCAGCGTACCCCTTGCCGCCCGCATCGTGGGCAACATTCTGCCCGCCACCTATTATATGGAAATTCTGAAAACCCTCTTTCTTGCCGGGAACAATCCCGTCATTCTTCTGCGCGACTGCGCGGCCCTGCTTGTCTATGCCGTTCTTTTCATGGGCATCGCCATCCGCTTCACCCGCAAGAATCTGGACTAAGCCATGTCTGTTCTGCTTTTCTTCCGAAGACTGCGCAGCCTCTGCCTCAAGGAGCTGCTCATCATTTTCAAGGATCCGGCCAACCGTCTGGTTCTGATCATTCCCGTGGTCATCCAGTCCTTCATCTTCGGCTATGCCGCCACCTATGATCTCAACGTCATTCCCTATGTGATCTGCGATCAGAGCCGCAGCGCCCTTTCCCGCGATCTTGCGGCCCGGCTCGACGGGTCGGGCAAATTTCTGCGACAGGCCACGCTCACCAGTACGGCCGAAGCCGAAGCATGGATCTACGACGGCAAGGCGCTGCTCGCCGTCCAGATAGGAAGTGATTTCGACGACCGCATCCTCTCAGGACAGAACGCCGACGTGCAGATCATTCTCGACGGGCGCAATTCCACCACGGCCTCCATTGCTCAGGGTTACGTTTCCCAGATCGTGGAAGGCTGGAACGCCTCACGCGGCCTGAAGTCTCCGGTGAATCTCGTCATACGCGCCTGGTTCAATCCGCAGCTTGAAACCCGCTGGAACATCATGCCCGGAATGCTCGGCTCGCTCAGCATCATACAGATCATGCTGCTCGCCGCCCTCTCCGTGGCCCGCGAGCGGGAACAAGGCACCTTCGACCAGATGCTGGTCACTCCGCTCTCCCCCTGGGAAATTCTCATAGGCAAGGCCATCCCGCCCGTGGTGGTGGGTCTTGCGCAGGCCTCGCTCGTGCTTCTGGTGTGTCTGTTCTGGTTCGACATTCCCTTTGCGGGCAGCTTTGCCGATCTCTATATCGCGCTCGGCGTCTTCACCCTGAGCTGCGCCGGGCTCGGTCTGTGCATCTCCGCCGTTTCCCTGAACATGCAGCAGGCGCTCGTCTACTGCTTCGTGGTGCTGCTTCCCATGGTTCTGCTCTCGGGACTCGCCACTCCCGTCAGCGCCATGCCCGAAGCCCTGCAGATCGCCACCTGTGCCAATCCCCTGCGCTTTGCGCTGGTGTGCATCCGCAGCGTCTACCTCGAAGGCGCCACGCTCGCCGACATCGCGCCGAACTTCGTTCCCATGCTGGCCGTTGCCGCCGTCACGCTGCCTCTGGCCGGATGGCTGTTCAGAAACCGCCTGAGCTGAGGGCTCAGAAAAAACACCACGCCGGGAAACGGTCATAAAAAAAGCTCTCCCCCTGAGGAGAGAGCCTGAAACGTCGGCACGCCGGCTAGCGCAGGCTGGCCATGTGATTGCACGGCCCGTGCCCTTTGCCCGGGGCAAAGCTGTGCCTGAGCGCGAGATTGAGAAATTCCTGAGCTCTGGTAACGGCTACGCGCAGAGGCATGCCGAGCGCAAGCTGCGCAGCTATGCCCGCCGAAAGCGTGCATCCCGTGCCGTGGCTGTTCTGCGTATCCACATGCGGCTGCCGCAGCGCCACAGGTTCACAGCCCTTTTCCAGAAGCCAGTCGGTCACGAACACGGGGCTGCCCTCGCAATGACCGCCCTTCATGAGCACGGCCTTCGCTCCCATGTCCAGCAGTCTGGTTCCGGCCTCGATGATGTCGTCCTCAGTGCGGATCGCCATGTCGGCAAAGCACTCCGCCTCCGGCCTGTTGGGCGTGAAAAGCGCGGCGCGGGGCATGAGACGGTCACGCAGCGTGGCGATGCCGTCTTCCTCCATAAGCTTGTGGCCGCTCGTGCTCACGCATACCGGATCCACCACCAGGGGGAAACTCTGCCCGTCCAGAATGTCGGCCACGGCGTTGATGATGCCGGAGTTGAACATCATGCCGGTTTTGGCGGCATGCACCGGAAAACCTTCCAGAACGGTCGTGAGCTGAAGCGCCACAAAGGACGGATCGGGCGCATGAATACCCGTCACGCCGAGACCGTTCTGCGCGGTCAGAGCCGTGATCACGCTCATGCCGAACGTGCCCATCATGGTCATGGTTTTCAGATCGGCCTGTATGCCCGCTCCTCCGCCGGAGTCGGATCCGGCAATGGTAAGTACATTCGGCGGCTGCTGCATAGACTCTCCTCGGCCTGTTTTTCTCTTTGAAATGCACACAAAAGCCTTGCACCGTCAAGCTTTTCGGCGTCGGACGGCCTAAAGTTCTTGATGGAACGCCTTTTTTTGGGTACAAGAAAACCTAATTTTACTTTTTCCTCGAAAGGAGTCCGTGGATGCACCGTTTCAAGTTTATTTCCGCTCTCCTTCTGGCGATGCTGCTCGTGCCCGGCATCTGCTTCGCCGAAGGTCATTTCCAGTTGCCCAATGATCTTTCCATCATGTGGGTCGTGCCCTTTGTCTGCATGCTGCTTTCCATCGCCATCTGTCCGCTGGTGGTTCCCCATTTCTGGGAGCATAACTTCGGCAAGGTAGCCGGATTCTGGGGCCTGGCCTTCCTCATTCCCTGCGCTCTCACCTTCGGCTTCGGCAACGCCTTCTTCCTTGCCGCCGAGAGCATTCTGCTTGAATATGTGCCCTTCATTCTGCTGCTGCTCGCCCTGTTCACCGTGGCCGGCGGCATCCGCCTCAAAGGTACTCTCGTGGGTACCCCCGTCGTGAATACCGCCATTCTGGCCGTGGGCACCCTGCTGGCCAGCTGGATGGGCACCACCGGCGCGGCCATGCTGCTCATCCGTCCGCTGCTGCGCGCCAACGCCCACCGCAAGTACCGTGTGCATCAGGTCGTCTTCTTCATCTTCCTCGTGGCCAACATCGGCGGCTCCCTTACTCCTCTCGGTGACCCGCCCCTGTTCCTCGGCTTCCTCAAGGGCGTGAGCTTCTTCTGGACCACCGTGCATCTGTTCACGAAGACGCTGCTTGCCTCCGTCATCCTGCTCGTTCTCTACTTCGTCATCGACACCGTACTCTTCAAGAAAGAAGGCAGCCCGGTTCCCGCCGAGGCCGCAGGATCCAAGGAAAAGCTCGGCTTTGAAGGCTGCATCAACTTTGTGTTCCTCGCCTGCATCGTGGCCAACACCCTCATTTCCGGTCAGTGGACCGGCCCGACCTTCCACGTCCTCGGCATCCCCATGGAACTGCAGAACGTCGTGCGCGACATCCTGTACATCGCGATCGCCGTGGCTTCCTGGAAGACCACCGACATGGGCTGCCGTACCCGCAACAACTTCACCTGGGCTCCCATTGAAGAAGTGGCCAAGCTCTTCATCGGCATCTTCCTCAGCATGATTCCCGCCATCGCCATCCTCAAGGCCGGTTCCGACGGCGCCCTCGCCGCCGTGGTGAACCTGACCACCGACGCCGAAGGCCATCATGTGACCTCCATGTTCTTCTGGATGACCGGTCTGCTGTCCTCCTTCCTGGACAACGCCCCGACCTACCTCGTGTTCTTCAACACCGCCGGTGGCGACGCCGCTCAGCTCATGGCCGACGGCGAAGTGCTGGCCGCCATCTCCGCCGGTGCCGTGTTCATGGGCGCCAATACCTATATCGGTAACGCCCCGAACTTCATGGTGAAGGCCATCTCTGAAGAACAGGGCGTCAAGATGCCCAGCTTCTTCGGCTACATGGCCTGGTCCGTCGGTATCCTCTGCCCGATCTTCGCCCTGATCACCTTCCTGTTCTTCATGTAGGCCATCAGGCTGAATGCCTTTCAAAGGGTCGCGCCTTCCGGGGCGCGGCCCTTTTCTGTTCTCCGGGCCCGGAACATACCAGGAATGCGAAGAAAAAGAAAGAGAAAGAAAGCGTGCGTCTGTCCCTTCTCCCTCCCCCCCCAGAGCCTTTGCCGCTTTTTCCGTACGCATCGGCGACACGCCGGCCCTGCCTGCCCTCTCTCCTCCCAATCCTCAAAAGCTCGCCGCGCGCCATACAGTTTGTGCCCTGTCGGCGTTCTTCAAAATGACAAGGTGCGGGACTACCTGCCGCGGTCATTTCTGCATCATTAAAAAGAAAAGGTGCGCGCCCGTGATCAGCCCGTCCCGCAGCCGCGCCCTCTACCCTCCGATTTCCTGTCATCAATGCCGCGCTTCTCTGCGTGCCACCCCTGCCGCTTCCCGATGCCGCGCATCCGTTTTCCGGCAGGCAGCAGAACGCCCGACTCAGGAACAGACGCCTGACAAGGCGAACTCCATCCGGCCGATGAAAATGCAGGGAGGCTGAAAGCTCCTCCCCTGCCCCGCCCGGATACAAGCACGACCAGAGCCCCATGAACGCAGAAAGGCCCTCTTTTCCGGAAAGAAAAGAGGGCCTTTCGGGGAAATTCCCGAACGTCGGACTTACGCTTCAGGATCGAAGTCTTCGGGGAAGTCGGCGTTGGTGTACACGTTCTGCACGTCGTCCAGCTCTTCCAGAGCATCGGTGAGACGCACCAGCTTCTTGGCGGTTTCCACGTCCACGGGAACGAGCATGCGGGGCACCATGGCAAGCTGAGCTTCCATCATTTCCACGCTCTGACCTTCCAGAGCTTCGCGCACGGCGTTGAAGTCGGACATGGAAGTGCGCACTTCCCAGGTATCGTCGTTGTCCTGCACGTCGTCGGCGCCGGCTTCGAGCACCATGTTCATCACGGTTTCCTCGTCGGCATACTTTTCCTTGTCCAGGGTGATGACGCCCATGCGGTCGAACTGGAAGGCCACGGAGCCGGATTCGCCCATGGCGCCGCCGTACTTGGTGAACACATGGCGGACTTCGGCCACGGTACGGTTCTTGTTGTCGGTGGCGGTTTCCACAATGATGGCCACGCCGCCGTTGCCGTAGCCTTCGTACATGATTTCGCTCAGATCGCCGCCCGCATCCTGACCGGTACCCTTGCGGATGGCGGCCTCGATCTTATCCTTGGGCAGGTTCACGGCCTTGGCGGCAGCAATGGCGGAACGAAGACGGGCATTGCCGGCAGGGTCCCCACCGCTCTTGGCGGCGATGATGATTTCCTTGGCGGCCTTGGTGAATGCCTTGCCTCGCTTGGCGTCCTGAGCACCCTTGCGAAGTCTGATGTTTGCCCATTTGTTATGTCCCGACATGTATGCCTCCGAACAAAAAAGTGTTTACCCCTGCTGAACAGGGCCTTTGAATCCCATGCCGACTTCAAATATTTCCTTGCTCTCGGCGCGGGAACTCTTGGGTTTGAATGTTTTTACCGTGGCAAAACGCGCACGCAGAGCCTTTGCCAGCTCCTGAAAATCAGGTCCCATGAAAATCTTGGCGATAAAGCCTCCGCCCGGCTTGAGATAGCGATCCGCCACCTCCACGGCCTCCAGACACAGTTCCAGAGAGCGGGCCTGATCGGTGAACTTCGTTCCGGTGGTACGCGGAGCCATGTCGCTGATGACCATGTCGAAAGGCCCCTTCTCCTCGAGAAGAGCCTCGAACTCCGGCGTACGCTCGAATACGTTTTCCTGCAGGAACGTCACGTTCGAAGGAAAAACCGTATCCGTGCTCTGCAGATCGCAGGAAAGCACCAGTCCCTTCTGACCCACACGCTCTGCGGCGTACAAAGACCAGGAGCCGGGTGCGGCGCCCAGATCAAGCACCTTCATGCCGGGCTTGAAAAGGCGGAAAGCCCTGTCCATCTCCTTCAGTTTATATACGGAGCGGGCAGGGTAATGTTCCTCTTTGGCCTTGAGAAAATAATAATCGCGATATACTTTCATGGCAGCTCGGGACTGTGTATCGTATTTCCTGACGATCGCCAAGAGAAATTCAGGCGGGAATTTTTTGCGGGAAATTTTGTATCACAAGCCTTTTCACTTTTCCAGTCATTAATAGAGGAATTCCCCGGCCGCCCGAACCGGCCCTTTTGCTCCCCCCGGCATGCAGATTTTTCCTTCCGTGCCATGTTCCCCCTGAAAATTGAACTTGACTTCTTATCAAGAATAATTATTATTTATTTGCCGTCGGGAAGAAGACTCCCGACACATCAACGCCACTATCATCAGGAGAACCATCATGCCTGCAAGATTTGAAGTATATCAGTGCAAACATTGCGGAAATATTGTTGAAGTGCTGCACGGCGGCGCTGCTCCCCTCATCTGCTGCGGCGAGCCCATGAAGCTCCTGCGCGAAGGCTCCACCGACGGCGCGAGCGAAAAGCACGTCCCCGTCATTGAAAAGACCGAAAACGGCTACAAGGTGAAGGTCGGCTCCGCCGCCCATCCCATGGCCGAAGACCATTACATCGAATGGATCGAACTGCTGGCCGACGGCGTTTCCCACATCGCCTTCCTCAACCCCGGCGACGCTCCCGAAGCCGAATTCTGCGTGAAGGCCGACAAGGTCACCGCCCGCGAATTCTGCAACAAGCACGGCCTGTGGAAGGCTGAATTCCAGGGCTGATCATGAAGAAGTACATCTGCAACGTCTGCGGTTACGAGTACGATCCCGCCACGGGCGATCCCGATTCCGGCATCGCTCCCGGCACCGCATTCGAAGACATCCCCGAAGACTGGGTCTGCCCCGTCTGCGGCGCTTCCAAGGCCGACTTCGAGGCCGTTGAGGAAGAAGCCCCCGAGGGGGAAAGCGATATGGCCATGTGGCAGTGCCAGGTAGGCAACTGCGGCTATATCTACCGTCCGGAAAAGGGCGACCGCAAGGGTAAGATTCCCGCCGGAACCGCCTTCGAGGATCTGCCCGAAGACTGGCACTGCCCCGTCTGCGGCGCAAGCAAGAAAATGTTCAAGAAGCTCGCCTAGCGGGCGGAGAGAAACACATGGTCCACTGCAAGACTTCCGCGTCTTCCTGCTCCGAACAGATCATGCTCGGAACCGGAGTGAAATTCGAACGCATACGCCGCATCACCGGCTATCTTGTAGGAACGCTCGACCGCTTCAACGACGGCAAGCGCGCGGAAGAACACGACCGGGTCAAACACTGCAACATGGAAAACTGGCGCTGAGCCGCTTCCCAAGGAGACCATCCCATGGAAAAGTACATCTGCAACGTCTGCGGTTACGAATATGATCCCGCCAAGGGCGACCCCGATTCCGGCATCGCTCCCGGCACCGCCTTTGAAGACATCCCCGAAGACTGGGTCTGCCCCGTCTGCGGCGCTTCCAAGGCCGACTTTGAAGCCGCGTAAGAAAAGACAAGCGTAGTCGCGGGCAGCCTTCTTCGGAAGGCTTCCCGCTTTTTTTGTTTTACCCCGCCGAGGAAATCATGAGACCTGTTGAACTGAAAAAGGACATCTACTGGGTCGGATCCGTCGACTTCGACATCCGCAACTTCCATCATTACAGCCGCTCTCCCGAAGGCAGCACCTACAACGCCTATCTCGTGTGCGACGAGAAGACGGTGCTTTTCGATACCGTTAACGCCCACGGCTTCGACGATCTGGTGAAGCACATTTCCGAAATCACCGATCCGGAAAGCATCGACTACATCGTGTGCAACCATCTCGAGCAGGATCATTCCGGCGCTCTTCCCCGCATCGTGAAGCTGTGCAAGCCCGAAAAGATCTTCTGCTCCCCCATGGGCTACAAGTCCATGACCAACATTTATAATACCGAAGGATGGCCCATCGAGATCGTCAAGGACGGCGACCGCCTGAACATCGGCAAGCGCAACATCACCTTCCTTGAAACCCGCATGCTGCACTGGCCCGACAGCATGGTCTCCTATCTTGAAGAAGACCGCGTGCTCTTCAGCAACGACGCCTTCGGCCAGAACATCGCCAGCTCCTTCCGCTTCGCCGACGAGTGCGACCGCACCACGCTTTATGACTCCATGAAGCGCTACTACTACAACATCGTGCTGCCCTACTCTCCGCAGGTGCTCAAAACCCTGAAGCGCGTGACCGATCTCGGCCTCGTCTTCGACGTCATCGCTCCCGACCACGGCCTCATCTTCCGCACGCCCGAAGACGTGAAGTTCGTCATCGACTCCTATCAGGCCTTTGCCGAACAGAAGCCTCAGCTGCGTGCCGTGATCGCCTACGAAAGCATGTGGAACGGCACGGCCAAGATGGCCGAAGCCGTGGCCGACGGTCTGGAAGCCGAAAACGTACCCTATGTGCTCGTGAACCTGCAGAACAGCCACTGCAGCGACGTGATGACCGAACTTGCCGACAGCGGCGCGCTCATTCTCGGTTCCGCCACGCGCAACAACATGCCCATGGTGAACATGATGGCCTGCCTCGCCCATGTGAAAGGCCTGCGTCCGCAGAACCTCGTGGGTGCCACCTTCGGCACCTACGGCTGGTCCGGCGAAGCCCCCAAGATGATGGCCGACGCCCTTGCCGAAATGAAGGTCGAACTCGTGGGCGAACCGCTCAAGTGCTATTTCAACCCCAAGAAGGAAGACCTTGAGAAGTGCCGCGAGCTCGGCGCCGCCGTGGCCCGCGCCCTCAAGGAAAAGTGCGGAGCCTAATCTCCGGATCTTCTAACGTCCGGCGGACGTCTCCCCTGAGAGGCGCTCCGCCGGGCGACATGGCCGATTACGGCAGAGACTCGTCCCTTCGACGTACAGACGAGCACCAAGGAGCTATCTATGGATCTCATCCTCCTCTCCCGCCTTCAGTTCGCCATGACCGTCTTTTTCCACTTCATCTTCGTCCCGCTCACGCTGGGCCTTTCCGTGCTGCTCGCCATCATGGAAACCCTCTATGTGCGCACGGGAGATGAAGACTACAAGAGGATGGTCAAATTCTGGGGCAAACTCTTCATCATCAATTTCGTGCTTGGCGTGGTGACGGGCATCACGCTCGAATTCCAGTTCGGCACCAACTGGTCCCGCTATTCCTCCTACGTCGGCGACATCTTCGGCTCTCTGCTGGCCATTGAAGCAACCGTGGCCTTCTTCCTCGAATCCACGTTCGTGGCCGTGTGGACCTTCGGCTGGGAACGCGTGAGCAAGAAAGTGCACTGCTTCGCCATCTGGATGGTGGCCATTGCCGGTAACATTTCCGCGCTGTGGATCATCCTTGCCAACGGCTTCATGCAGCATCCCGTAGGCTACGTCATCCGCAACGGCCGCGCGGAACTCGACGACTTCTTCGCCGTGGTCACCAACCCCTATGCCTGGGGTGAATATTTCCACACCGTTTCCTCCGCCTGGATGCTGGGCGGCTTCTTCGTGCTGGGCGTGGCCGCATGGCACCTTGCCCGCAAGAACGAAGTCTCCCTGTTCACCAAGGCCGTGCGCATCGCCGCGCCCTTCACGCTCATCATGGCGCTGCTCGTCGGCTTTGCCGGTCATCATCAGGGCATGAACGTGGCCGAATACCAGCCCGCCAAGATGGCGGCCATGGAATCCCACTGGACCACCCAGACCAGAGCTCCCATGTATCTTCTGGCCTGGCCCGATCAGGAAAACGGCCGCAATGCCATTGAAGCTCTGCCCATTCCCGGCCTCATGAGCTTCATCGCCTTCAACGACATCAACGCCGAGGTCAAGGGTCTCAGCGACTTCGCTCCCGAAGACATTCCTCCGGTTCTGCCCACCTTCCTGTCCTTCCGCATCATGGTGGCCCTGGGCTGCCTGTTCATCGCCGTGGCCGCCTGGGCATGGTGGCGCCGCAAGGACATCGCCGCCGACGCCCGTCTGGCGAAGATCCTGCCCTGGATGATTCCGCTGCCCTACATCACCATCATGCTCGGCTGGACCGTGGCCGAAGTGGGCCGTCAGCCCTGGATCGTCTACAACCTCATGCGCACTTCGGACGCCGTTTCCCCCGTGCCCACGAGTTCCGTTCTGATTTCCGTCCTCGCCTTCCTTGTCATCTACACGCTGCTCGGACTCATCGACATCTGGCTGCTGTATACCAACTCCCGCAAGGGGCCCGAACCTGTCAAAGCCGCTGAGGAGGCGTAAATGGAAACGATCTGGTTCTTCCTCTGGACGCTTTTGTGGGCCGTGTACTTCATTCTCGACGGCTTCGATCTCGGCATGGGCTCCCTCATGCCCTTCCTGGCCTCCAACGACCATGAACGCCGCGTCATATACAACGCTCAGGGCCCCTACTGGGACGGCAACGAAGTATGGCTCATCACGGCCGGCGGCGTGACCTTCGCCGCCTTCCCCAACGCCTATGCCGTCATGTTCAGCGCCCTGTACGCTCCCCTGCTCATCCTGCTCTTCTGCCTGATCTTCCGCGCCGTGGCCTTCGAGTTCCGCGGCAAGGGCGATTCCTGCACCTGGATCTTCAGCTGGGACGTGTGCATGACCCTCGGCAGCTTCCTGCCCGCTCTTCTGCTCGGCGTGGCCTTCGCCAACCTCTTCATGGGCATTCCCATTGATGCCGACGGCGTGTACCACGGCAACATTCTGAAGCTCCTCAACCCCTACGGTCTCGCCGGCGGCGTGCTCTTCGTGATCATGTTCTGCTACCACGGCGCCCTCTGGCTGGAGCTGAAGTCCGAAGGCAACCTGCAGGCCAAGGCCTTCCGCGCCGCCCGCGCGCTCTGGCCCGTGCTGCTCTCCCTCGTGCTGCTCTTCCTCGCCCTGACCGCCCACTACACCGAAAGCTTCGAGCGTCTCGCCCAGCATCCCGCTGCCTACGCCGCGCTTGCTCTTGCCGTCATCGGTCTTGTGGCCAGCCGCCTGGCCATCTGCAGCAGCACGCTCGTTGCCTGGCTGTGCAGCGCCCTGTTCATTCTCGGCCTCACCTTCTTCGGCGTGTTCGGCATGTATCCCGGCATCATTCTCTCCAGCATTGATCCGGCCTACAGCATCACCGTGTTCAACGCCGCCTCCAGCCCCCTCACCCTGAAGATCATGCTCACCGTCACGCTCTGCGCCGTGCCCGTGGTTCTGCTCTATCAGGCCTGGGTTTACTGGACCTTCGCCCATAAGGTGACGAAGGAAGTGCTCAAGGACGAACACTCCTACTAATCGGCACGATCCGCCTCTTTGAAGGCCTGCGCGCGGCAGAACGCCACGCGCAGGCCTTTTTTTGCGTCTTGTTTCCTCCGTGCTCCGCCGCCTGCCGCAAAGGATCGATCCACTTCGGCATACGGCAGCAGACAAATCCGGATCCGCCATAAAAAAATAAAGGAATCCGCACTCTCCCCGTTTCCGGCCTTGCCAAGTCGGCACAAAAGGTTATCGTATAAGGAAACAGCCCTTCCGGTCACTCCATGCAAAACGAGGACACCATGCCGCCATCCAGTGAAGACGCGCCCAGGCCGAACCTTCAGGTCGCCGCCCGAGTGGAGGAGCTTCTGCGGGAACAGCTTGAAGAAATGGGAGTGAATCCCCGC
>USBZ01000024.1 GCA_900553065.1 uncultured Desulfovibrio sp.
AGAGCCTTACAGGCGCATAAGAGGAACCACCGGCTATGCCGGTGGGGCCCCATTTGTGCTTAATATCCGGCGGCAGGAAGGGAAGGGCGGGCGCTTGCCTTGGCACTCCGCAAAGCAGAGAGACATGCGCGTCATGCCGTGGCGGTCAGTCGGATTTTTGGACGAAAGGCGCATCTTCAGCCTCACGCTGTAGAAGGGCTGGAGACGGTGGGACCTGGCGTTCCGGGACCTGAAAGGAGGAGAACGGCGTATTCTGCCGAAGCTTTTTCAGCGGGGGGCTCCGCAAGCTCCTGTATCGGAAGAGGCGTAACGAGTTGTTTGCCCTGGTCGGGGGCGACTTTTTTCGGAGAGTATGAAAGGGGAACGGAGGAAAACAACCTTTAGGGGGAACGGCGCTGCCACATGACCGGGGCGGCATGGTGAGGCAGGACGGTATGGTGCTTTCCGCAGCTTGCGGGGCGGGGCTTTCGGCTTCTGCGGAAAACGGGCGTAACGATAGGCTTTCCTTTATGCGTTGAGCTGAGCTTATAGGTAGAAAGGAAAAGAGCTGAAGAACGGATGCTGTTTCCGGAAGAAGAGCGGAACGTGTCGGAAACAGGAGCGCGGCATGAAGCAGGCTTTATCGGAAGAAAATGCGACTGTTCTCTTGTAGAGCCATCGTGTTTTTCGCTCTTTATTTTTTCGTCAGTGCACAGGGACTCAGCTCAGCGTGATGGTCTGAGCGCATTTTTTTTGAGAGGGCGACCGACTCATGTGAGACGAAGCGGCATTCCCCACGCGACATGCGGTTTTTCATCAGGCTTTCCGGGATGTTGGCAGGCGGGGAGTGCTCCGTTCATCCGGACTGCTGCGACATCTCCGGGGCAAGATCAGAGTCGGATCAGAGCCGGATCAGAGTCGAGCCGTCAGCGTTTGCTCGTGTTCCTGCTGTTATAATACTGGCTCGACAGATGGCTCATACGAAGGCAGTTTTCGGGATAAAATAGAAGGAAAAATAATATAATATATTGAAAATAATGATAAAATATTCAAAAAGAAGTCTGTCTTTTTTCAGACTAGCTGTTCTGGTAAACGATACAGAATCTCCGGTATGTTGGAGAAAGTGCAATATATTTTTCACACGGCTTGACAAGAAGTTCCCTATTACCGAAAGTAGACGGGAACCGATCATCCCGTCCATTATGAAAACAGGAGGATATCATGTCTGTTTTTTCCAATATCGTCTGCTGCATCAGCCTGTCTGAAAACCCCGACGATGTGGCCCAGTATGTCAATGACATCACTCGTCAGAACGATGCCAAGCTGATCCTCGTTCATGTTGCCGCCGACAATGATGCCATCCTGCGTCGTACCGGCAGCCGCGTTATGGTGGAACAGCTGATCGAAGAAAGCCGTAAGGCCAACGAAGACGCCTTCACCAAGTATGTGAACAAGCAGTTCGCCGGCCTCGACACCACCATCGTGCTCACCGAAGGCAAGGTGGAAGATGAACTGCTCAAGATCATCGACCAGTACTGCGCCGACCTCATTGTCATCGGCAGCATGTCTACCAAGGGTCTGTTCGGCTCTCTGTTCAACAAGCCTTCCGAAAACATCATCGGCAAGACCCGTATTCCCGTCATGGTTATTCCCAATGACCTGAGCCTGGAATGCACTCCCGAATTCTAAGTCGTCCATCGCTTCCATGTTGAAAGGCCCGCCGGTGTTCATAGTCGGCGGGCCTTTTGCTTATGGAAGAGGGGGGGCGCCCTTGGGGCTGTGCCGTGTGATTGTGTGATCAGGTCACGCAGGAACGACCGTGGAAACAGGGCTGGGCGTACCGACTGAAGAGCCGGTGGAAGCTCAGGGGAAGTTCGGAAAGCGCTCATTGTGTGAGGCTGAGGAAAAGCCAGCGGGGATCATTTTGTTCTTTCGTCGTCATTCCACGGCGCTCATTTTCTCTGCCGCCTGCGCCGTTGACGGGATCTTCGGAGATTGCGCGGAGCTGGCAGCAGAGCGACGGGAGAGCCAAGCCGGACCGGCACAGAACAACCTTGCCCGAAGGCGTCGACCTGCAGGATGACGCGCTCCGACCACAAAGGCTCCGGCCCTCCGCATCAGGGCAGAAGCGCGTCCGGAATGCGGTCTTTGTCGGTGACGCTCCTCAGAATCCGGCAAGGATTGCCTGCCGCCACAACGCCCGCAGGAACATCGCGCGTTACCACGCTGCCTGCGCCTATGATGCTGCCGTCGCCTATGCTTACGCCGGGCAGCACCGTGACGTGGCCGCCCATCCAGACGTCGTTGCCCACGGTCACGGGTCTGGCGTATTCCAGACCGGTGGCTCTCTGCACGGGATCTGCCGGATGAACGGCGGTGTAGATGCCGCACTGAGGCCCGATGAAGCAGTTTCTGCCGAAGCGTACGGGCGCACAGTCGAGAATGACGAGGCCGTAGTTGGCAAAGAAGTTTTCGCCGATTTCGATGTTGAAGCCGTAATCGCAGCGGAAGCCCGGTTCGATGAGGAAGCGTTCTCCCGTTTTGCCGAGTATCTGCCGCAGCTTTTCGCATCGCTCCTCAAGAAGAGAGGGGAGAATCGTATCGCAGTTCTGGCAGGCGTCCACGCAGGCGCGATGAAGCCGGATCAGTTCCGGATCCTGCACGCGATAGACCTGTCCTGTCGTCATTCTTTCCAGTTCCGTCATGTTTTCTCCATGAAAAAAGGCCGGAGCGAGTGCTCCGGCCTTCGATTCTTTGGCCTGTCAGGGAAATCCCTGTACGACTAGTTCTTCTTGGCTACCAGTTCTTCAGCGATGCTGGCGGGCACTCTTTCGTAGTGATCAAACTGCATGCTGAAGGTGGCGCGGCCCTGCGTACGGGAACGCAGGTCGGTGGCGTAGCCGAACATTTCAGACAGCGGCACATGGCAGCTGATGACCTGGGCGCCGGCGCGGGCTTCCATGGCCTGCACCTTGCCGCGACGACCGTTGAGGTCGCCCATGACGTCGCCGAGGTAATCTTCGGGGGTAACCACTTCCACGCTCATGATGGGCTCGAGCAGAACAGGAGAAGCCTTGCGCATGGCGTCCTTGATGGCCATGGAACCGGCAACATAGAAGGCCTGTTCGGAGGAGTCCACTTCGTGGTAGGAGCCGAACACGAGGTTCACCTTCACGTCGACGGCGGGATAACCGGCGAGCACGCCGCTCTTCAGGGCGTCCTGAATACCCTTGTCGATGGCGGGGATGTATTCCTTGGGAATGACGCCGCCCGTGATGGAGTTGATGAACTCGTAGCCGTTGCCCGGATTCGGTTCGACTTCAATGACGGCATGACCGTACTGACCGCGACCGCCGGACTGCTTGGCGTACTTGGTGTCGGACTTGGAGGGTTTGGTGATGGTTTCGCGATAGGCAACCTGGGGCTTGCCCACGTTGGCGTTCACGTTGAATTCACGGGTGAGGCGGTCGACGATGATGTCGAGATGCAGCTCGCCCATGCCGGCGATGAGGGTCTGTCCGGTTTCCTCGTCGCCCGTCACGCGGAAGGAAGGATCTTCCTTGGAGAGCTTGTTGAGGGCGGCGGACAGGGCGTCACGGTCGGCCTTGGTCTTGGGTTCGATGGCAACCTGGATAACGGGATCCGGGATGTCCAGGGATTCCAGAACCACGGGAGCGTCGTCGTGGCAGAGGGTGTCGCCGGTGGAGACGTTCTTGAGGCCCACGAGAGCAACGATGTCGCCGGCGCCGGCCCACTTGATTTCTTCACGCTTGTTGGCGTGCATGCGCACGATACGGCCGATACGTTCGGTCTTGCCGGTGGTGGAGTTGAGCACGGACATGCCGGGTTCAACAAAGCCGGAGTAGATGCGGAAGAAGGAGAGGTGACCGATGTAGGGGTCGGCCGCCAGCTTGAAGACGAGACCCGCAAGAGGAGCCTTGTCGTCGGCGGGGCAGAGCACTTCGGCGTCGGTGTCGGGATTGGTGCCCTTCATTTCCTCGATGTCGAGGGGAGAAGGCAGGTAATCCACGATGGCGTCGAGCAGAAGCTGCACGCCCACGTTGCGGAAGGCGGTGCCGCACAGCACGGGCACGATGGTCTGGGCGATGGTGGCCTTACGGATGCAGTAGCGGATGTCTTCTTCGGAAAGGGTACCTTCTTCGAGGTACTTTTCCATCATCTCTTCGTCCTGCTCGGCGACGGCGTCCATCATTTCCAGACGCTTTTCTTCGTACAGGTCCATGAGGTCGGCAGGGATGTCTTCTTCCCAGAAGTCGGAACCCTTGCTTTCCTTGTCGAACATGATGGCCTTGCCCTTGATGAGGTCCACCACGCCACGGAATTCGTCTTCGTGGCCGATGGGCAGCTGCAGCATGACGGGGTTGGCCTTCAGGCGGTCATGGATGGTCTGCACGGAGTGGAAGAAGTCGGCGCCGATTCTGTCCATCTTGTTGATGAAGCAGATACGGGGCACGTTGTAGCGGTTGGCCTGACGCCACACCGTTTCGGACTGGGGTTCCACACCGTTCACGCCGTCGAACACGGCCACGGCACCGTCGAGCACGCGCAGGGAACGTTCCACTTCGATGGTGAAGTCCACGTGTCCGGGGGTGTCGATGATGTTGATGGTGCGGCCCTTCCACTGGCAGTGGGTGGCGGCGGAAGTAATGGTGATGCCGCGTTCCTTTTCCTGTTCCATCCAGTCCATGGTGGACTCACCTTCGTGCGTTTCACCAATCTTGTGGTTCACGCCGGTGTAGAAAAGGATACGTTCGGTGGTCGTCGTCTTGCCGGCGTCAATATGGGCCATAATGCCGATATTGCGCAGATCCTTGATTTCAAAGGTACGGTTGGACATGGCGGCCTACCAGCGGAAATGAGCGAAAGCCTTGTTGGCTTCGGCCATACGGTGAGTGTCTTCCTTCTTCTTCACGGAACCGCCGCGGTTGTTGAAGGCATCGATGAGTTCCGCGGACAGCTTGGCGATCATGCCCTTTTCACCGCGGGCGCGGGAGTAGGTGATGAGCCAGCGCAGAGCCAGGGAGATCTGGCGTTCGGGGCGGACTTCGACGGGCACCTGGTAGTTGGCGCCGCCGACGCGGCGGGACTTGACTTCCACGTGGGGCTTCACGTTCTCAACAGCCTTTTCGAAAGCGTGCAGAGCGTCTTCACCGGTCTTTTCACCGAGGATTTCGAGAGAACGGTAGAAGATGGTTTCCGCGGGGCCCTTCTTGCCGTCGTACATGAGACGGTTCACGAAGCGGGCCACGAGGCGGCTGTTGTAGATCGGATCGGGCAAAATTTCCCTTTTTGCAACGGGACCTTTGCGGGGCATGGTGATTCCTCCGTAATCAAGTTGAAATGGTCTTCAGAACCACTGGAAGACCATAAAAATGGAGTGGAGACTCTAAAATCAGTTCTTGGGACGCTTGGCGCCGTACTTGGAACGACGCTGACGACGATCCTGCACACCGGAGGTGTCCAGAGTACCACGAACGATGTGGTAACGGACACCGGGAAGGTCCTTCACACGGCCGCCGCGGATCATCACGACGGAGTGTTCCTGAAGGTTGTGGCCTTCGCCGGGGATGTAAGCCGAAACTTCGATGCCGTTGGTCAGGCGCACACGGGCGACCTTACGAAGAGCGGAGTTAGGCTTCTTGGGGGTGGTGGTGTACACGCGGGTGCACACGCCGCGGCGCTGGGGGCATTCCTGCAGAGCCGGGGTCTTCTTTCTCTTCACCACCTTCTTCCGTTCGATACGGATAAGCTGCTGAATAGTAGGCATGTGTTCCTCCAAAATAAAAACACAAAGTTAGGCCAAAGAACGATATCAAATATCTTTGAATGATTAATTTGTCAAGGAATTTTTCCGAAATCGACGGGGGCGGCCTTGCAGCACAGACGGCGGCGAAAAAGGCGAGGCCGGAGAGCGGGATGGCACGGGATGGAAGGCGATGATGGGGCACGCCGGGGGCGGGGGATTTGCCGGAGGGAGAGGGCAGGGGGGGACGGAGGCAAGGTTGCAGATGGTTCAATAAGGGAGGGGGCGCGAAAAGCTGGAATATGGGGCAACGACGGCGGGATGCTGGTGGAGGGCCGCGCCGGAACTGGAGCCTCTGGGGGGATGAAGGCTTTTTCATGGCCAGTGCCGGGTTCGGTGAGCAGGGGCGGTGAGCCGGGTTTGGGTGCAGGGCGGAGGAGAGCAGAAGGCGGGCGGAGGAGCGTTCGGAATTCGGCCTGCCCGGTTCCATGTGATGGGCATCATGACATCGTTGCCAAAGGCGTCCTCCCCGGCCAGTGTGTGCGGGGGGAGGGGGCGCTATGATTTTGCGCCGGGAGGACGGGGCTTTGTTTTCCGTGAGGTCCGGAGTCTGCCTCCGGAGTGAGGCGGAGGAGGTGGGGCGGAGCGTCTGCATCTTCGCGCTGGGGCTAGGGGAAGGCGGTCCCGTCGGCAGGTCGTCCTGCGTCCCCCCCCGTCGTGTTTCGCCGCCGGGGCAATCTTTGTGCGCAGGGCCGTTGACACGGACGGGCCTCGCGTTTACCCCTGTGAGGAAACATGTTTTCAGGAGGCCGCATGGACATCTTTTCCTCGTTTCACGATCCGGCGCTGTGCCGCGCCCTGCTCGACAGGCTGACTCTCGATCTGGAGGCCCTGGGCAGGCCCGTGCGTTTCATGGAAGTGTGCGGCACGCATACGGTCTCCATTTTCCGCAGCGGTCTGCGTTCGTTGCTGCCTGAAGGGCTGGAGCATCTGTCCGGCCCGGGATGTCCGGTCTGCGTCACGCATGATTCCGAGGTGGATCTCTTCATACGGGCGGCGGAAAAGCCGAACGTCATTGTGGCCACGTTCGGCGATCTTCTGCGCGTGCCGGGCCCGGACGGTCGTTCGCTCAAGAATGCCGCGGCGGACGGCGCGCGCGTGCAGGTGGTGTACTCTCCGCTGGATGCCGTGAAGCTGGCGGCGGAGCATCCCGGCGACATGGTGGTTTTTCCTTCCGTGGGCTTTGAAACCACGGCGCCGGTCATTGCCGGAGCGGTGATGGCGGCCAAGAAGGCCGGGCTTTCCAACTTCTGCATCGTGCCCTGCAACAAGCTGGTGCCTCCTGCCATGCGTGCCCTGCTCGCCGGAGATGAGGGCGCTTCGCACAGGGTGGACGCCTTTCTGCTGCCCGGTCATGTAGCCGTCGTGCTCGGTCTTGCGCCGTTCGCCTTCCTGGCGAAGGATTTCGGGCGTCCGTCCGTGGTGGGCGGCTTCGAGCCTGCCGACATTCTTTCCGCGCTGTGTCTCATGCTCGATATGCTGCGCCGGGGAGAGCCTGCCGTCGGCAACACCTACACCCGCGCCGTGAGCGATGAAGGCAGCCCGCAGGCCCGCCGTATCATGGATACGGTGTTCCGCGTGACCGATGCGCGCTGGCGCGGACTCGGCGTGATTGCCGAAAGCGGCCTTGCGCTGCGCGACGAGTGGCGGCAGTTCGACGCGCTCGAGCGGCTCGGTCTTGAGCCGGGAGAAACGGGCGTCATTCCCGGCTGCCGCTGCGGCGATATTCTGCGCGGCATTCTTGCGCCGGATAAGTGTCCGCTGTTCGGCAGGGTGTGTACGCCGCAGAACCCCACGGGACCGTGCATGGTTTCCACGGAAGGGAGCTGCGCGGCCTGGTACCGTTACCGCGGCGTGTAGAGGTATTCTGCCGGTCGTGACGGGATCCGGGAATTTTTTCCGAGAGAATGCACCGACATTCTTGACAGCGAAAAATATTTTTTGCTAAAGCTGAATCCATGAACACGAACGCTTCCAGAACTCTTTCCTGCATGTGGTGGTGGCCCTGCTAAAGGGGCCGGGTTCTGGAGTATTCTTCTTAGAGCATTGAACCGCGGTCGGAGCAACGGCCGCGGTTTTTTATATGGCAGAATCGGAAGGCCGTGCTCCACTCGAAAAGGAGCAAGACATGAGCATTTCCGAATCCAGCAATATCTGCGCCCAGGCTTTTGAAACCGGTTTCTTCGGCCCCTACGGCGGACAGTTCGTTCCCGAATCCCTGAAAAAAGTGCTGGACGAAGTCAACGAAGCCTTCATCCGCTATCGCGACGATCCCGATTTTCAGGCCGAGCTTGCCGCTCTCTTCGCCAACTACTGCGGGCGTCCCTCTCCTGTCTTCCATTGCTGCAATCTGAGCTGCGAACTCGGCGGCGCGCAGATCTATCTCAAGCGCGAAGATCTGAACCATCTCGGCGCGCACAAGATCAACAATACGCTCGGTCAGGTGCTTCTGGCCAAACGCATGGGCAAGACCCGTCTTGTGGCGGAAACCGGCGCCGGGCAGCACGGCGTGGCCACGGCCGCCACGGCGGCGCTTTTCGGCATGCAGTGCGTGGTGTACATGGGCGAAGAAGACATGCGTCGTCAGGCCCTCAACGTGTTCCGCATGCGCATGATGGGCGCAGAAGTGCGTCCGGCCATGAGCGGTCAGCGCACGCTCAAGGAAGCCGTTGACGAGGCCCTCGACTGCTTTGTCAATGATCCCGAAATGTTCTATGTGCTCGGCTCGGCCGTCGGCCCGCATCCCTATCCCGTCATGGTGCGGCATTTCCAGTCCATCATCGGCCGTGAAGCCCGCGCCCAGAGCCTTGAGCAGATCGGCCGCCTGCCCGATTACGCCATCGCCTGCGTGGGCGGCGGCTCCAACTCCATCGGCCTGTTCGCCGGATTCCTCGACGATGCCGACGTGAAGCTCGTGGGCGTGGAACCCGGCGGCCGCGGTCCCGGCTACGGCGATCATGCCGCGAGCCTCTGCAAGGGCAAGCCCGGCATCCTGCACGGCTTCAACGGCTATGTGCTGCAGGATGAGAACGGCGGCGTGGCGCCGGTGTATTCCATTTCCGCCGGACTCGACTATCCCGGCGTGGGCCCCGAACACTGCCAGCTCAAGGATTCCGGCCGCGCCGAGTACATCACCGTCACCGACGAGGAAGCCGTGGAGGCTTTCCTTACCCTGTCCAGAAAGGAAGGCATCATTCCCGCGCTCGAATCCTCGCATGCGCTTGCGCACGCCATGCGCATCGCTCCCGGACTCGATAAGGACAAGATCCTTCTGGTCTGCCTGTCCGGCCGCGGCGACAAGGACGTGACTCAGATCGCCGAGATTCTTAAAGGTAGAGTGTAGAAGGTTTCCGGAGTAGTTCGCGCCCGGTTTCCCGTCCGTGGAGGGCGGGGGACCGGGCGTTTCCCTTTGGCGGCTTTTGTGCTAGTCTTGTTCCCCTTCCATGCCCGGATTGTTCGCGTTCTCTCGCGGCGCAGGCATGGAGGTGAACCGGCATTTCAATGCTTCAAAGGCCAGCCATGAAGATTCTTCTCGACAGCGGAAGCGGCGGAAGAGCGTCGCAGCGGCTTATCGCCGACGTGTTTCTCCGTCACTTCGACAACGGCATACTGCGCCGCATGGATGATGCGGCCCTGCTTTCTCTGAACAGCCCCGTGGCCATGAGCACCGACGGCTACACCGTGACGCCTCTGTTCTTTCCGGGCGGCAGCATAGGAACGCTTGCCGTGCACGGCACGGTGAACGACGTTTCCATGATGGGCGCCCGTCCGCGCTATCTGTCCTGCGCCTTCATTCTTGAGGAAGGGCTGGAGCTCGATGTGCTTGAGAGAGTCGTGGCCGACATGGCCCGCGCGGCCGAGGCAGCCGGTGTCGACATCGTGACGGGCGATACCAAGGTGGTGCCCAGAGGCGCGTGCGACAAGATGTTCATCACCACTGCGGGCGTGGGGGAAGTGCTGGCGGATCCTGCGCCGTCCGGTCATTCGGCCCGTCCGGGCGACTCCGTGCTCATCAGCGGAGCTATGGGCGATCACGGCCTTACCGTCATGGCGGGGCGCGACAATCTTTGCTTTGCCGCAGGCGTGGAGAGCGACAGCGCGCCGCTGAACGGCATGGTGGAGCGGCTCATCACCGAAGTGGGCGACATTCATGTGCTGCGCGACCCCACGCGCGGCGGTCTTGCCACCACGCTCAACGAGATTGCCGAGCAGTCCGGCGTGGGCTGCGTGATCGAGGAATCCGCCGTGCCCGTGCACGAGAACGTGCGCGCCGGTTGCGACGTGCTCGGTCTGGATCCCCTTTATCTCGCCAACGAAGGCAAGCTCATCTGCATTCTGCCCCGCGAAAAGGCGCAGGCGGCGCTTTCCGTCATGCGTTCCTGCCGCTTCGGCGCCGAGGCGGCCATTATCGGCGAAATCGTGGAAGCGGACAGGCCCCGGGTGGAGCTTCGCACCTTCATGGGCGGCTCAAGACTTCTTTCCATGCTGGAAGGGGCGCAGCTGCCCCGCATCTGCTGAGGTCGCCATGCGTATCGGCGTATGGAATACCGCGTTTCTGGGCGACTCCGTGCTTACGCTGCCGCTTATCCGCACCCTCAAGGCCGCATGGCCGCAGGCCGAGGTGGACTTCTATGTGCGGGGCGGCCTTGGCTCGCTCTATGAGGCGCAGCCGGAAATTTCCCACGTGTATGTCTGCGACAAGCGGGGCAGGGAAAAGGGTCTTGCCGCCATGCTGCGCCAGGGCCGTGAGGTGGCCGCGCGGGGGTACGACATCTGGGTGGACGCCCATCTCAGCCTGCGCAGCTCGTACACGGCTCTCGCGAGCCGTGCTCCCGTGCGCGTGGGCTATGCCGAGGCCGTGCTTTCCCGTTTCGTGTTTACGCGCCGCGTGAGTCGCCGCTTCCGCGAACTGCAGGAAATCGAACGCCTGCTGGAGCTTGCCGGAGCGCTGGACATTCCCCGCGGCATTCTGGATGATCCCGCCCTGCACTGGCCGGAGCTCTCGCTGCCGGAAAAAGCGAAGGAAGAAGCCGCCGCGCTGCTTTCCGTGCTTCCCGAGGGCAGAACGATAGGTCTGCATCCCGGTTCGGTATGGCCCACCAAACGCTGGACGCCGGAAGGCTTTGCCTTTATTCTGCGCCGTGCGCTCGATCAGGGCGTGAACGCGGTGCTTCTGGCCGGCCCCGGCGAGGAGGAAACCGCCGCCGAAGTGAAGGCGCTCTCCGGAGTGCGCGAAGGAGAGCCCCGCTTTCTTGATCTTTCGGGCCGGACGAGCCTGCTTTCCCTTGCGGCGGTGCTGGGCAGGCTGGACTGCTATGTCACCAACGATTCCGGTCCCATGCACCTTGCCTGGGCGCAGCATACTCCGGTCACGGCGCTGTTCGGACCCACGGTGCGCGAACTTGGGTTTGCGCCGCGTGGCGAAATGAGCAGCGTGCTGGAGGCGGACGAGAAGTGCCGTCCCTGCGGACTGCATGGACACAAGGTCTGTCCCCAGGGACATTTCCACTGCATGAAGAATATCGACCCGGAAGTCGTGTGGCGCGACGTGGAGCGCAAGATCACGGCGCGGGTACAGGAATAAGCCATGTCTTCACCCAAACAGAGGCCGCTGCCTCAGAGCCTCGGCCTGCCCTTTACCGGCGCGGACAGCCACGCCCATCTCGACGACGAACGCCTTCTGCCCGATCTTTCCGGCATGCTGGAGCGGGCCGCTGAGTCCGGCGTGTCTCTCATCGTGCACATGTTTCTTCAGCACGAGCGCTATGCGGCCAACAGAGACGTCATTCTCGAAGCGGTTGCCGCGCTGCCCAAGGCTCCCGACATCTGCTTCGTGCGCGGCCTTCATCCCGAAGACGTGCTCAGGGCCGACGAGGAGGAATGGGAACATCTTGTGGACGCGGTGAAGCATGATCCGCTTATCCGGGCCATAGGAGAGATCGGGCTGGACTATCATTATGAGGAAGGCTATTCGCCTTCGGCCCTGCAGGAACCGTGGTTCCGGCGTCAGCTTCGGCTGGCAAGGGAGCTGGACAAGCCTGTGGTGATCCACTCCCGCGATGCCTGGGACAAGGTGTTCGACATTCTGGACGAGGAGGGCATGCGCGACCGTCCGCTTCTCTGGCACTGTTTCGGCGGCGATGCGACGCGAGCTTCTCAGATCATGGAGCGCGGCTGGCATATCGCCTTCGGCGGCGCGTCCACCTTCAAGGCCAACGGCGAAGTGCGCGAGGCGCTTCATGCCGTGCTGCCCGAAAGACTCATGCTGGAAACCGACTGCCCCTATCTTGCTCCCGTGCCCTGGCGCGGCAAGACCAATGAACCGGCGCTTACCGTGTTCACGGCCGAGTGTCTTGCCGGGGAACTGGGCATGAGCACGGAAGAACTCTGGACGCTGACCGGCGAGAATGCGCGTCGCTTTTTCGGCATGCAGAAAAACGGCTGACGATTCCGGCGGGCGTTCATGCCGCGCGGAAAGAGCGGGGCGGAACGCAACTTCAGCACACGAAAGAATATGACGTCGGGCAAAAGAGAAGCCCGAATGGAAAAGACAGGCTCCTTCGGAGCGACAGATATTTTCAGGAGAAAAGGATGGGCAGGCCCGGATTTCATTGCATCACGTTTGGCTGTCAGATGAACGTCAACGATTCTCAGTGGGTGGAGCGCGCGCTCATGCGCCGGGGCTTTGAGGAAAAGCCGCTGGAAGAGGCCGACGTGGTGTTTCTGAACACCTGCTCCGTGCGCGAGAAGCCGGAACAGAAGGTCTACAGCGCGCTCGGCCGCGTTCAGCGGGCCAATCCCCGCGCCGTGGTGGGCGTGGCCGGATGCGTGGCTCAGCAGCTCGGCGAGGAGCTCATGCGCCGTCACCCGCAGGTGCGCCTCGTGGCGGGCAGCGACGGCGTGGCCTCCGTTCCCGACGCCTTCATGCGTCTGCTTCACGAGCCGAAGCTGAAGCTCTCCTTCCTCGACTTTACCGACATGTTTCCCGACCGTGATCCCTGCCTTGTGGACGCTTCCGGTCGTCCGGAGCAGGAGGGCGTGACGCCCGTGGCCTATGTGAACATCATGCAGGGCTGCGACAACTTCTGCGCCTACTGCATCGTGCCCTACACGCGCGGGCCGCGCAAGTCCCGCTCCACGCAGGCCGTGCTCGACGAATGCCGGGCCTGGGTGGCCCGCGGCGCCGGAGACATCACGCTGCTCGGTCAGAACGTCAACGTGTTCGGCAACGACCCGAGCGGCGACGGCACGAGCTTCCCCGAGCTTCTGCGTCAGGTGGCGGCCATTCCGGGCCTTCGCCGCATCCGTTTCGTGTCCGCGCATCCCCGGGATTTTTCGCAGGAAACCATAGACATGTTTGCCGAGCTGCCGCAGCTCTGCCCCCGCCTGCATCTGCCGCTGCAGTCCGGCTCCGACTCCATGCTGCAGAAAATGGGCCGCGGCTACACCATGGAACGCTACCTTGCAGTGGTGGAAGCCCTGCGCAAGGCCCGGCCCGACATGGCGCTTTCCACGGACCTCATCGTGGGCTTCCCCTCGGAAACGGAGGAGGAGTTTGAAGATACGCTGAAGGCCATAGACAGCTGCGGCTTCATGTCGAGCTTCTCCTTCTGCTATTCCGACAGACCCGGAACCCGTGCTTCGGCCATGCCGTTCAAGATTCCGCATGAAGTGCAGCTCGAGCGGCTCGAACGCCTCCAGAGCCTGCAGAACGACCGGGCCGAAGCCTGGCTGCGCAGCCGCGTGGGCCTTGTGACGGACGTGCTCCTGGAAGCGCCCAGCCAGCGTCAGGAAGAGGGCGGCAATGAATGGCAGGGCCGCGATCCATGGGGCGACATGGTGAACGTGCGCATGCCCGAAGGCGAAGGCCGCCCCGGACAGTTCGTGGACGTGACCATCGAAAAGGCGCTCAAGCATTCCCTGAAGGCCGTTCCCGTGCAGCAGAAGGGCGGGCAGAACAGCTAGCCCGAAGCAGGTGCCGGGGAAGGCCGAGCCGTCGGAGGCCGGGCTTTTCCGCCGACAGGAATACAACAGAAAACAGATACTGATATTCCGCATCAGCAAGAAGGGCCGGAGCATACGCTCCGGCCTTCCTGCGTATAAGAGCCACGGCAAAAGGCAGCCGTTCGCCCCGAGAAGAAGCGCCTTCGGAGACAAGGGGAGACGGAGGCCGCCTGAGAGCCGGGAACCCGGCAGGGAGCGGGTGTTTTGCCTTTTTCCGCTTCGCGCCGTGCGTTTGGCGGCGCATAAAAGAAGGGCGGCGGAGCATCGGCTCCGCCGCCATTTCATGCATGGTCGTTCAGGATCAGCAGTTGCATTCGGCGCCGGAGATGGCGTCCACGCGGAGGGCCTGCTTGGCCTGTTCGAGGGCGTCCTTGGTCATGCCGGGCACATCGGCGAGCTCGTCGATGGACATGAAGTCGCCCATTTCTTCACGGTACTGGAGAATGGCCTTGGCCAGTTCTTCATTCAGGCCGGGCACGGCGGCCAGTTCCTGCTGGGTGGCGGTGTTGACGTTGATGCCGGCTTCGTCTTCAGCGAGGCAGACGGAGGAGAAGGAAAGAAGAAGGGCCAGAGCGAACGCGGAGGCAAGAGCTTTTTTCATGAGGGAACTCCTTTGAGTATTACCAGCTGAGATAGGACCAGGAATACATGAGAAAACAGATGAGCAGGGAAAGCAGCGCGGAAACGACAAGACAGATATGCTTGCGTCCCAGGCTGTACTTGGGACTGTGGGCGTGGAAAACGCCCATGTAGATGGCCGTTGCTGTGGCCCAGAAGAGCAGCAGGGCAAACAGTATCTGAAGGTAGAAATAAATGCCTGTCATGGTAGTTCCTTGAGGAAGGAGGGGGATCTGACCGGTCCGTCCCCGGAGTGTGGGAACGGTCGTGATGTTCGTCTGAGCGTTTATTCGACGGCAGGGCGGCGTTTTTGTTTTTTCCCGCCGGCCGGAGCGCAGACTCCGGCCGGTTTGCATGGGGAGTTCCTGACGGTGCCGTGCCGGTCAGAAATATTGTGGAAGGCGCCTAGAGCATGCCGGCACGCTGGAAGATGACCGTAAGCACCATGAAGGCGACGGCGAGGATGATGCCCACCATGTCGCGGTCATGCTCTTCCTGCCCCGAGTTCTCCATATAGTTGAAGCCTTCGTCATCGGTGGTGTGAGAACGGCGCATGTAAGACTCCTTAGATAAGCGGGAAGTTGAAGTGGGCCGCAGCCAGCAGGGCGCCGACGAGAACGGCGATGCGGATGATGCCGGAGGTGAAGGCCAGCACGATGCCGCGCACTCCCCACTGAGCGATTTCACGCAGGGGCAGGGAGAGGCCGAGGGCCGCCGCCGCGAGCGAGAAGTCCCACTTCACGAGCTCGAAGATGGCCAGATGAGCGGGCTCCTTCACCACATGGAACTGAACCTCGATGTAGGCAATGATGAACACGATGACGAACAGAGGCAGCTTCTTGTGCGCCCTGGTGGCCATTACGGTTTCATCGTCGCGGTAAATGCGGGCGCGGATGAACATGACGAAGAACACGAAGAGGAAGCCTGCGGGCATGAGAGCGTGACGAAGCGCTTCCACATAGTGCGCCCAGTGACCGGCCTCATAGCTGAAGCCGAAGGCGGAGTTGAACATCTGCCCGGTGTTGCCGATGCCGAACACGGAGAGAATGGCGAAGGCCTTGTCGTCCATGTCGAGAGCATGGCCCAGAATGGGCAGGAGGAAGGAGGCCACGAGTCCGAACAGCAGGATGCTGCCCAGCGCGTTGATGACCTGACCGCCCTTGGACTTGAGCATGGGCATGAGAATGGCCACCACATGGGGGTCGCCCGTGGACAGACCGCCGGCAACGGTGGAGTAGAAGCGGTCATCCATGTGCAGGAGCCTGCCGATCAGCATGGTGACGACGGCCGTGAACAGCATGACGGCGAAGGCGAGAACGATGAGAGGCAGTCCCACCTTTTCGGCATGGCTGAAGATGAAGTGCGGCGCCAGCATGATGATGCCGAGGGGCATGAGCTTGTGGATGTAGGAAAGCCCGCGTTTCCACGAATCCGGCACGCCGAAGACGTTGCCGATGATGAGTCCCATCAGAAAGGGATTCCACACGAAGTTGGAGTTCAGCGTCTGAAAGAACGGCTGATGGTTGACCGGTCCGATGACGGCATCGAGCCAGTGGAAGAGGTTTTCCATCGTCAGGGGGTTGGGGTTGCCCGCGAGGTTGTTGGAAAACAGCGCGATGAAGAACATGGCCAGCAGGCCCGGCAGGGATTCCTGCATACTGTAGAGGCAGCTGAGGAAAGAGCGACGACGCTCCTCATAGGTGATGTTCATGTGTTACCTGCCTATTGGAACTTATGAGCGGTCCAAGCGTCCAGACCACGTTCGGGATGAGGATGCGTACCGGTGCGCCAGTATTCCTGCAGAGCGGAGCGTTCCATGAGGGACGCGCGCAGGAAGCCTTCGATGGTGCCGTTCACGCCCATGAGCACGTCGATGTTGTTGCGCGGCTGGAAGGCCAGGTTGGCGCTCTTGAACACGCGCTTGCGGTAGTTGGTTTCGATGTGCCAGGCGTGGATCATTTCACCGTCGAAGCTGTCGATCACGATGCTGAACTGCGGCTTGCCGTCGGCCATGAGAGGACCGTCGAAGCGGGGATGTTCCTTGTCCAGAATGATGGGTTCGGGGTTGTCCAGCAGCACTTCGTTGAGCTGGTAGCAGTGACCGCACACGTCGGGACGAACCATGAAGCGGGGATCGCCTTCGTAGGGCGTATCGCTTTCCAGCTTCTTCAGGTTGATGTAGGTGTAGAAGGCGGCCTTGCCCTTTTCAAAGGGCGTCTTCACGTCCACTTCGGCGAGAATCTTGTTCTTGCCTTCGTCGAACTGGAACTGCAGGGAGTTCACCACGCGCTGATGCTGAGGCAGGAAGGCGCGGGTTTCTTCGGTGAGAGGTCCGAGGGTTCTGGTTTCCACCAGGGAACCGTCGTTTCTGCGCAGCTCGATGGTGGAGGTGCCGGCGGCTTCGTCGAAGCTGACGAGCTTCAGGGTGTGGTTCTTGCCGACGGCGGTTTCTTCGCCGGGAGCAAGCAGGGCGCGCACGGGCTTGTCGTAGGTGTACTCAACGCTCTGGATGGCGGGAGTGCCGAAGCTCTTCACGCGCACATAGGTTTCGCCCACGAATTCGGGTTCGATCCAGGTGGCGCCTTCCGCAAAGCGGTCGTGCAGATAGTAGCGGTCGCCCTGTTCGCGGCTGAGGCCCTGAGCGAGTTCGAAGGGAGCGCCGAAGTTGTTGCCGGAGTACTTCACCACGTTGATCTGCGCCATGGGTCTGTCGTCGAGCAGATGGCTTTCGGTGAAGCGCAGCACCTTGTTGTTCACGCCGAGAGGCTGATCCTGCCAGTAGATGGGATGCATGTTGCCGTCGGGCTGCACGCGCCAGAAGTCGATGTCGAAGTTGCGGCGCGTGAAGGTGGTGGACTCGAAGGTGGCGATGTAGGCGCGGCGGCCCAGCATGTAGAAGGTTTCGCCGTTCAGCGCGCGCACGTTGCGGGCGTTGCGGGAGGTGTAGAACAGGCCGGACGGCGGAATCACGATGCGGTTGTTCTTCCAGTCCACATAGCTGCCGCGGATGACGAGGCCTTCGGAGGAGGTGAGTCTTTCGCCGCGGCGGTTGGTCACCTGTTCACGTCCGAAACCGCGCATCAGGCCGCCGAAGGGAGCGGTGGGATCCGGAGAATGGAAGGCCATGTTGGGCATGACGTTCGGGAAGGAGGTGAAGTGGGAACCCTGCACCTCGGTGCCGAAGTCGGGCATGGCGAGACGGTTGAGGAAGCTGTCTTCCAGCACGGAAATGAAGGTGGGCGTGCGGCCGATGAAACAGTCGATGTCCTTGCGGCCCTTTTCCGTGAAGGCCAGGTTGTCGGTGCGCTGGAAGAAGGCGTCGCGCAGATAGTAGCTCTTCACGCGGCTGCCGTCGATTTCGTCGGCAACAAGGCGGAAGGCCGGGCGGTTCCAGAAGTCGGAGTACTTCACCGGGCCGTCGAAGCTGTCGTTGGAAGCGTCGAGCGTGAAGGGCTCGGCGTTTTCCAGGGTCAGGCGCTGCAGCTTGCCGGTGAGCAGGCTGGCTTCCAGACCGACCTTGTAGCGGGGATCCAGCGGCCAGGCTTCGCCGTTCTTCACGGTGATGAGGTCGCGGTAGATCACGAAGCTGAGCAGACCGTCCTGCCAGTCGTGCGGCTGTTCCGTGGACCACGGCACGAAGTCGGAATGACGCAGGTATTCGGGCTGCACGGCGATTTCAATGCGCATGTCCTCGCCGGGAACGGTGAGGCTGTAGCTGTCCTTGTCGCCGTCGGAATCCTTGTAGCCCTGCGAGCTGACGGGACGGATCAGCTTTTCGGCAAGCACGTTGCTGCCGCTGAAGTCGGTGACGCGAACAAGGAAACCGTCGCTCTGGCGGAAGGCGTAGATGCGCTTGGTTCCGTAGAGACGGTATTCTTCCTGTCTGAGGTCCAGCACCACGGGGCGGGAAAGCGAGAAGGTCGCTTCCTTGATCACGGGATAGGAAAGCGAGGTGAAGGTGGCCTTTTCAAAGTCGTGATCCTTCACTTCAAAGCGGCTCGCGCCGTATTCAAACACGGGATCAAGGAAGAATTCGTCCAGCTGTTCCACGTCGCCTTCCATGTGGCTGCGGTCGGGCAGATCCTTGATGGCGGGGAACTTGGAGGATACGGAAAATTCCATCGGCCAGTGGCCGGAAGGCGCAATGAGCGCCATCTGGATGTAGGGCAGGTCGTAGTGGTCGGTGGCGTAGTCGAACCACAGGCGGTAACCGGCGTCGTCCACGAGGACTTTTTCACCCTTCTTGAGGGAAACGTTCTTCACGGTGCGCACGGTCTGCACGGTATCCACAAGATAGGCGTGCTCGCCGAGAATAAGGAAGGGATCCCGCTTGAAGGGGGCGGCATCCTGTTCCGTCTCGGAAATGTAGCAGAGACCGCCCGCAGGAACGACAGCCTTGCCGTCCTTCACGGAGCTCTGACGCACGAGCACGGCTTCGGACAGGTCGCGCTGCTGGCCGTACTGATTTTTAAAGCTCTTCTGACGAAGACCTCCGAGATCGGGAATGAAGGGCATGTCGCCCGCCGGGGCAAGGCCATGCGGACTTTCCGCGGCCGGGGCGCCGGAAAAGAGAAGGCACAGCATGAATGCGGCGGCGCCGGAAACGAGAAGTTTGTTCATTAAAACTTCCTTATGGTTGAATGGTCTGGCCGAAAAAGGAGGATTTCCCGGACAGCACGGAAGCGTGCGCCGAACCGGACAGGGAAATCCCGCCATACAGGCACTATGCAGGAATCGTTCCAAAAACATCATTAACAATGATTGCGGAATATTATAGCGATGAAAGCCGGAAACGATACGCTGCAGCTGCGGCGAAAATGTGCGGTTTTCTGCACATGAAATGAAAGCTGTGCCCCTGTCCGCGCATATCATGAAAAGAGAGTTTTTCTTTACCTGAGCGGGCCTTGCCGTTATGATCTCCTCCGCAATACGCTGCAGGGTAAATTATATGAGTGAGAGCAGAAAAAGCGGTTATCATATTCTGGTTGTGGATGATGATCCGGAATGGCATGAAATTCTGGCCCTTCTTTTTGCGCGCAAGGGCTGGAAAACGGAAACCGCCCTTTCCGGAGAAAGAGCGCTGGCCCGGATTGCCTCCGGCGGTCTGGACGTGGTGATCTGCGACCTTTCCATGCCCGGCATGAGCGGTCTTGAAGTGCTGCGCCTGGTCCGGGCCATGAACGATCAGCTGCCCTTCATCATGATGACGGGCGTGGGTTCCATTGAAAGCGCCGTGGAAGCCGTACAGCTCGGAGCCTACAGTTATCTCACCAAGCCCGTGAACAACGCCGAGCTGGCCTCTCTGGTGCAGCGCGCCGCCGAACACGCCCGGCTGCACAGTCAGCTTCAGACCGGCCTGCGCGAAGAGCGTCCGCAGGTCTCCATGATCTACAACAGCCCTTCCATGAAGCAGGTGCTCAAGACCATAGGCAAGGTGGCCAGCACCAGCGTTCCCATTCTCATCACCGGCGAAACGGGCACGGGCAAGAGCCGTCTGGCGGAATACATCCACAGAGTGAGCGCGCTCAGGGACAAGCCCTTTCTCACCATCGACTGCGCGGCTCTTCCGGAATCCCTTCTGGAAAGCGAACTTTTCGGGCACATGAAGGGCGCCTTCACCGGGGCGGTGAACAGTCGTCGCGGTCTTCTGGAGGAAGCGCAGGGCGGAACCATCTTTCTGGACGAGATCGGGGAGCTTTCGCCTTCCACGCAGGCCAAGCTGCTGCGCGCCATTCAGGAGCACGAGATCCGTCCCGTAGGCAGCAACAAGAGCGTCAGCATCGACGTGCGCTTCATTGCCGCCACGCACCGCCGCCTGGAAGAAGACGTGAAGACCGGGCGCTTCCGCGAGGACCTCTTCTATCGCCTCTCCGTCATTCCGCTCTATCTTCCGCCGCTTCGGGAGCGGCGCGAGGATCTTGCAGCCCTCATAGGCTTCTTCATCAACCGCTTCAATGAGCGTTACGGCCGCAACGTCACGCAGATCAGCCCCGCGGCCATGAACATTCTCTACAATCAGCCGTGGAAGGGAAACATACGGGAGCTGGAAAACGTGCTGGAGAGAGCCTTTCTGCTTACGGAAGGCGACAAGCTCATGCCCGAATCGCTGGGCATGCTCGTGGACAGCGCGCACTATTCTCTTCCTGTTGCGGTGGAGCAGGGCGTGCAGGAAACGCCTCTTTCCCTTTCCGATGCCGTGCGCAATGCGGAAATTCAGGCGCTGCAGCAGGCGCTGGCTCTGTGCAACGGAAATAAGACGCAGGCGGCCGAACTTCTCGGCATCGGTCGACGGACGCTTTACGACAAGCTGGAGCAGTTCGGTCTGATGGACAGAAAGGCCTAGCGGTAGAGCGGAACCGGCACGGAATGACAGAAAAGAAAAACAGGGCGGCTTTTTTGGAAAAGCCGCCCTGTCTGTTTTTCCGCAACGGCGGAAAGAAAAAAAGCGGGCCGCCCTTGTTGAGCGGCCCGCGGAAAAGGCGTTCACGCCTTCGGAAAGCAGGAGAGGCTCCCGAAGGCATGACGATTAATAGTTGTGCATGGAGGTGACGCCTTCTTCTTCCAGGTCTTCCATGTCGTCTTCAGGCAGCTGCGTCTGGGCAGTGGTGAGAGAGGCCTTGGACACGTCGCCCTGCATGCCCGTGACGGGATATTCACCCTTGACGTTGGGAATCTGGAACAGACCGTTCACCGGGGGCACCACGGCGGTTTCTTCGGCATGCTTGGCCTGAGGCACCCAGTTGTAGGGCACGCGGTAGGCGCGGAAGAGAATGCCGTTGTTTTCATCGGCATAGGGAGACAGATATTCCCAGACCATTTCGTAGTCGCTGGTGATTTCAAACACGCGGCTCATGTCGCCTTCGGTAATGAGGGTGTTGCCGTTGGGCAGGCGCTGAGCGTAGCTCACGAAGGGACTGAAGAACTTGAAGTCCATGTGGCCGAGCAGACCGGTGTGATTCTTGTGCCAGTCGTATTCCCACACGATTTCCTTGGTCACGGGATTGAATTCCACCACGCGGCTGTAGGGGCGCTGAACATTGTGGAAGCCGGAAACAGGACGATCGGGAGTCGGTTCGCCGTAGCCGCCGAGACCGCCGTTGTCGAAGAAGAGAATGTTGCCGGCGCCGGGCAGGCCCTTGGGAATGATATGCACGCCGTGAGCGCCCACGATCTGGCCGACCTTGAAGTCGTCGGTGCCGGGGGCGAAGTTCGGGCCGAGTCTCCACACCACCTTGCCGGTGGCGCGTTCGACGATGCACATCATGTTGGCGTCGCGGCTGTTGATGATGATGTTGTCCGGATGGAAGCGCTTGTCGCCGGAGTCATACCACTTGTTCGGGCCGAGGTAGCTTGCGCAGTTGATGTGCATCCAGTCGTAGCCCGCGCCGGGCTTGATCTTGGTGCCGTGGCGGCCGGCGGCTCTGTTGTCGGAGGGCGGGAAGCTGTTCATGGCCTTGAAGGACGCGTCCGTGAAGCCGAATTCGTCCAGATGATCGGAAATCTTCCAGCTCCAGATGACCTTTCCGGAAGCGTCCACTTCCAGAAGCACGTCGGAAACCAGCTGAATGGAAGGATGAACACGGGCGATCTTTTCATTGATGTGGCTGAGCACGAGGGTCGTTTCCGCCACGTCGGGAAGGTTCTTCGCTTCCGAGGGGGTGTAGTAAACCGCGGTGTCCTTGCGCTGATAGTCGTGATGCTGACGGGCGATGGGCGTTTTGCCGTCCTTCTGCGGCTGACCGGGAATGGCGGCCACGTCCTGCCAGTCTCTGAATTCCCAGAGCTTCTTGCCGTCGAAGTCGAGCGTGATGACGGAAGTCTTGTCCTGCTGTCCGTCCTTCCAGGTTTCGCCGCTGGTCATGAGACGGCCGCCGGGAAGAATCTTGTTGGGCATGCCGTCCTTGCTGTTCCAGCGCTTCACCAGATTGCCGTTCATGTCCACAAGGTTGGCCGAGCCGGCAAGAATGGTGTAGCCGTTCCAGGCCTTGTCCGGGTTGTAGTAGGTGACGCCGGTGGGGTAGGTCGTCGGAATGGCGTAGGATGCGGCCGGCATGAAGCAGGCAAGGCCCAGCGCCAGAAGAAGGTTGGAGGAAAGCTGTTTAACCCTCATGAACACCTCACAGTGGTTGAAAGTGAAAAGGTGAATTGACCGAGTTTGTTGTAGCGTGAGACTGTGTCGGAATCTGTCCCGGTTCTTCATGAATCGTCAGAAAGAGCGGGTAAGATTGTTATGAGATGACGGCATTTTTCTCGCTCCGGGAGTCTTCCGGAAAGAAGGCGGCGACAGGTGCGTCATGCCTGGCATGGCGGATGAGCCGGAAGCCGTTTCTTCCGTTGTCCCTGCGCGGAAAAGGACGCGACAAAACCACCTGCAGTCTCTGCAGGTGGTTTTGTGTCGGACGGTTACTTCTTCAGCGTGCTTTTGTAGAGGAAGGCCTTGTCGAAGAGCTCATACCACTTGGGAGCGTCGGGGAACACGACGATCTTGTGGGAGAGATCCTTGCCCTTGAGACCGGGATAGTCGGCCGTGTAGCGGAAGGCACGATGCACCATGTTGAACGTGGCGTTGATGTCTTCGATACCCTGCGGATCGGGAATGGCTTCAACTTCGCTCATCATGGGTCTGGCTTCGCCCTTGCGGACGAAGGGGCTTATGTATTCCCACACGACTTCCTTGTCCTTGGTCACTTCAAAGATGTGACCGTTGGCGGTGGAGGTGATGAGGGTGTTGCCGTTGGGCAGGTGCTGGGTGGAACCCTGATAGGCGCTGTAGAAGGAGTTCAGGTTCTTGGCGGCGTATTCCCATTCGATCTTGTTGGTCTTGATGTCGACGACCACGGCACGGGAACGGTTGGCCTGAGGACGCTGCCAGCCGTTGTCGAACAGAGCGACCTTGTCGTTGCCGAGCCAGGTGGCGTCGTGGTTGCCGAACAGAATCTGACTGCCGTCGCTGCAGAAGCTGGGCATGGCGCCTTCGCCGTGGTTGGAGGGATTGCCGAAGCGCCAGACCACCTTGCCGCTCTTGTCGTGGTTGACGATGAAGACTTCGCCGAAGTTGCGGGAGCTGATGAGCACCTGATTGGTTTCGGGATTGTAGCGGACGCTGTTGATGTGCATCCAGTCGGAGTCGCCGTAGTAGTTCTTGATGGGCAGACGGTAGTTGATGTCGAACTGATCCTTGCCCGTTCCGATGTGATCCCAGGCATGCCAGGACCAGACTTCATTGCCCTGAGGATCGACTTCCACGATGTAGTCGGCCCACAGACCGTCGTAGTTGGGCTTGTGACCGGTGTCGGTGCCGGGCTTGGGCAGCGTGCCGGGCTTGCGGCCCTTGGCAACGGCTTCGTCATAGGTCTTGTGTTCCCATGCCACGATGAGGGTGTTGCCGTCGGGCATGCGGTCGAAGGCGTGATGGCTCAGCTGCTTGTCGTTGTAAATTTTGTGTTCCCATACCACATTGCCGTCCCAGTCGATTTCCTGGACACAGCCGGCCATGCCGCCGAAGGGAACTTTGTTGTCGTAGCGCAGGCCGCGGAGCAGATTGCCGTTGGGCAGAAGTTCCGCATACAGACCGGGACGACCGGCGGTCTTCCATTCGTGGACGATATTGCCTTCCATGTCCAGCAGGTAGGAGGTAGTGCCCATCATGGGGGAGATCAGCGTGTAGCCGTCCTGGGCCTTGGCCTTGTCGTACACCAGCACCCCGGTAGGGGTAGACATGACTTCCACTGCGCAGGAGGTCTGGGGATGTGCCAGTACACCTGCTCCGAGGAGCAGGACTGCAGCCAGGGAGGAGGCAATGAATCTGTTCATGAGATCATCCTTGTTAAAGGTTTCGGGGTTGTTTTTCATGACCGTACTTCAGTCATGGCATTCACTGGAGCGTCAGTTGTCTGCACAACGGTCCCGGGCTTGAACAGAAAGCCCGGGACCTCTGGAAGGAGTGGAGGAGGCTATTTGGATGTTTTATTCTGCTGATTCATTCCGGGCTTCTCCGGACCGTCGACGCCGGCTTTCAGAAGTTCAAGCCAGTTCGGGGTTCCGGCGGGCATGAGGGTGCGCTTGATGGAGAGATCCTTGCCCTTGAGTTCGGGAGAATCGGCGGTGTAGCGCCAGGCCTTGTGCACGGTGAAGCCCTGCGTGAAGCCTTCGTTGCCGGCGCTGGAGTACACTTTGTCCTTTGCTCCCATGGGATTGACGAATTCCCACACGATTTTGTTTTCGGGGGTCACTTCCACGATGTGGCCGGGATTGGAGGCCGTTATCAGATAGTTACCGTTGTCGAGCTTCTGCAGGCCGCCCTGGAAGGCGGTATAGAAGTTCCAGTCGGAAGAGCCGGACATGGAGGCCTTCCATTCACGGATCAGCTTGCCTTCACGGTTGATTTCCACGGCGCGGCTGTAGTTGCCGGAGGGACGGTTGTTGCCGTTGTCAAAAATGGTGATGGTACCTTCCTTGGTCCACACGCAGGCATGGGGGCCGAAGAGCTTCTGATCGCCGTCGTCGGCATAGCCGGCAGGCGCCTTGCCCTTGCCGTAGTTGGCGGGGTTGCCCCAGCGGAATTTGATGCCGCCGTCCTTGCCGTAGTCGATGAAGTACACTTCGGAAAGCTGACGGGACGTGAAGCAGATTTCGTTGGTTTCAGGATTATAGGAAACGCCGTTGAAGTGCGTCCAGTCGGGGCCGGCGTATTCTCGTCTGATCTTGGGGGAGCAGAATACATTGATGTCGAGCTGGTCGGGGTTGGTGCCGATGTGATTCCACACGTCCCATTCCCACACGGTCTTGCCGGTGCCGCGCTCGATTTCACGAATGACGTCAACCCAGATGCCCTTGATGCGTTCCTTGCCGACTCTCACGCCGCTGGGGAACATCATGCGGCCGGGCTTGTCGGGATCGAGCCCCTTGGCCAGCGCTTCTTCATAGGTGTGATGCTTCCATACCAGAATCAGCAGGTTGCCGTTGGGCATGACGGTGAAAGTATGGTGAGAGATTTCCTGTCCGGGCTTCACCGTGTTGAATTCCCATATTTTTTTGCCGGTCCAGTCGAACTCTTCAATGATGCCGGCCTGTCCGCCGAAGGGAACGAGACCGGAAGGAGTCACCGCATGACGGAGCAGATTGCCGGTCTTGGGATCGAGCATGGCAAAGAAGCAGCCGTATTCGCTTTTCCACTCCTGAACGATGTTTCCCGTCATATCCATAAGATATGTGGTATTGGCTTTTTGCGGAGCGATGAGCGTGTAGCCCTGAAGCGCCTGTTTTTCGCTTGTGAGAACACCGAGGGGGCCGTTGAATCCTTCATAAGCCTGAGCTGCAGGGGCGAATACGATGGAGCTTAGAAGAACCGCTGCCATGGTACCAAGCAGTTTATTCATATCTTTCCTCATATACAGATCGGATCTGCAGGCTTTTGGGAGTCGTATCTTTCAGTGCGGATTCCCTGTTGACGATACTGATGAAACCGAAGACCTTGGTGTTTTTGCTGCTGGACTCTCCTGTATGAGACTGCCGATAGAGATTATTTTTGCGAGGTATGCAAGGATCAGGAAAAGGTTAACTCATGCGAAAGGAGACTATTTTCTCCGGAAAGAGCAATCTTTTCTGCCAGAGCTGCTTACGGATACAGACGTTTTTTCTTCGGACGCCGTACCGGAAAACTTCGACTCCTTTTCATTGCAGGAAAAATGGTGGAACCGTGCACGATGTACTGCTGATGAGGAATAAAAATGCAAAAAGTATACCATTTTGAATTTTACGTATTCTTTCAGTATATTGCAAAATGCAATGTTTCATAAATTGTGAATAAGAATGCGAAGTGTGCGAAAAGCTGCACGGGCAGCGTATCGGGATGGAGAAGGAAGCCGCAGAACCTGTTGATATGTATGAAGAGCGTCTGTGGGCAGCCGGAGGGGCACCTCTGATGATGTGAACGGTCTGGCGGAAGGCTGATGGAACGATGTGCAGGCATGGAAGGGGGGCTGTTCTTTTACGGCATCCGTGATCCTGATCCGCATCCGCAGCTTTGCCGGTCATGCCGGAGTCCTGAAGTCAGGCGCGCAGGGTATGGCGAGAGCTGTGGGGAAAACGGCAGGAGTTCTTCGGGAGAGGCTTCTGAGAAAGAAGGAAGGGCGTCATTCATAAGAACAGCCCCGGACAGTACGGATGACTGCCCGGGGCTGTGTATCAGTGGTTCATGAGAGATGCGGCGTTACTTGGCGGCCTTTTTCCAGGCTTCCGTGGCCACAGGAGTGAGTTCGCCGAACTGTACGGGAGCTCTCTTGTCCATCACGGGCTGGATGTTGGGCACCTTGCCGTTCACGTCAGGCAGAACGATGGCGCCGTGCTTGGGAGGAACAACGGCCGTTTCCACAGGCTTCTTCAGCTGGGGGAAATAGTCGTAGGGCACAGCGTAGGAACGATAGGTGTACTGAGGAATAAGGGCACCCTTCTCAGCCGCATTGTAGGGGTTCACATATTCCCAGACGACTTCGCCCTTGGGGGTTACTTCAAAGAAGCGAGAGCAGGAGCCTTCCGTGATGTAGGTGTTTCCATTGGGAAGACGCTGAGCCGAAGATATGAACTGACTGTAGAAGAGGTTGTCGGCCATGTATTCGCCCACGCCTTCGGAAATGGCAGAGTATTCCCAGACCTTCTTTTTGGTGATGGGATCATATTCTACAACCCGGCTGTAGGCATGATTCTGATTGATATACATATTGTCAATCACGGTTCCGCCGTTGTCGAAGACCAGAATGTTGCCTTCGCCGGGCAGGCCCTTGGGAATCATGTGCGTATGATGGATGCCGGCGAACTTGCCGAGTCGGGCATTTTCACCCACGAAAGGCGGAGCTACCTGCCACACGATCTTGCCGGTCTTGTGGTCGATGATGAACATGTGGGAGGTGTTGCGGCTGTCGCAGATGATGTTGTCCGGATGGAAGCGCTCATCGCCTGCGTCGTACCACTTGTTCGGGCCGAGCCAGGATGCGCAGTTGATGTGCAGCCAGTCGATGCCCTGATGCTTCTGGGCGTTTCTGGGGAGAGAGAGCATCTTTGTACGGGCAATGGCGTCCTCGGTATAGCCGAGTTCTTCAAAATGGTCGGCGGCAGCCCACTTCCAGAGAATGTTTTCGTCCTTGTCCACAATGACGATGATATCGTCAAGGAGAACGCTCTGGTTGATGCCCGGGTGCTTGGAGTTTTCATGCGCCAGCACCAGCATTTTGCCGTCAAAATTAGGCTTCTGGCCGGGAGCGTAGTAACCGGTCGTCGTGCCTTCGATCTGATAGTCGTGATGCTGACGGGCCACCCAGGTTTCGCCGTTCTTGTCCTTGGGAGTGCCGGGGATTTCGTCCACCTTTTCCAGTCTGTTGAATTTGCGGATGACATTGCCGTCGAAGTCAAGAAAGGCAACGGTATTCATGTCCTGACCCCCGGTAGGCAGGGGATCGTACAGCGTGGTGCCGATGATTCCGCCGGGGTAAGCCTTGGCGGGGAAGCCGTACTCCTCACTCTTGTTATCCCATTCCTTCACCAGGTTGCCGTTGCGGTCGATCAGCTTGGTCGTTCCCTTGGTGGTCATGATGACGTAAGAGTTGAAGGTCTTGGCCGGGTCATACCGGAGGGTGCCGGTGACTTGAACCAGAGGCTTTGCCTGGGCCACGCCGGCTGCGAGCATGAGAGCCGCGCAGGCAACGGAGAGCGTTTTGGTCAGATGCATAACAACTCCTTGGTAAAAGGGAAAACGGGACGGCCGATTCTCTGCGGTCGTGATTTTGAGAAATATAATGCAAGAAATGTACCACGAAATTGAAAGTCTTTTCTTTCATTATATTACATGTTGCAATAAACAAAAATAAACATAATGAAAAATTGATGTGTGCGGAAAATCGTACTATTAAAAAATTATGTGGTTGATGACTTTAAAAAAATAGGCTCTTGACTAGCTGAAAGGACCTAAAAAGGTTATCTGGTTAGTCATGGCA
>USBZ01000025.1 GCA_900553065.1 uncultured Desulfovibrio sp.
ATAAGTTTTCGGGAACCCCCAGCCTAGCTGGGGGTTTTCTTTTAACCAAAAAAGCGGCCTGAGCATGTTCTGCTCAGGCCGCCTCTGCTTCAAAAAGCGAAACGTTAAATCACCTTGTTCAGGCTGTATTCCAGAATGCCCTCAGCCCCCAGCTCATGCAGCTGAGGAATGAGATCGCGCACCACATGGGTATCGACCACGGTTTCCAGAGACACCCAGGCAGGATCGCGCAGGGAAGCCACCGTGGGCGAATTGAGCGCAGGAAGAAGACCGAGAATGGTCTCAAGACGGGCCGTCGGCGCATTCATCTTGAGGCAGACGAAGCTCTCCGCCCGCAGAGCGCCCTGCAGCAGAAGATCGATCTGTTCGATCTTGTGGCGGCTTTCAGGATCATTCCACGCATCGCGGTTGGCAATGAGCACGGTATTGCTGGCCATGACCTCGTCAATGACACGCAGACCGTGAGCACGGATCGTCGTTTCCGTTTCCGTCACTTCCACAATGGCATCGGCCAGTCCTTCCACAACCTTGGCTTCCGTAGCACCCCAGGAGTAGTTGATCTGCACCGGCACGCCCTTTTCCTCAAAGTAGCGGGTGCTCACGCCCACAAGTTCCGTGGAAATGCGCTTGCCCTTCAGATCGGCAGCGCACTGATAGGGAGAATCTCCGGCCACGGCAAGCACCCAGCGGGCCTTGCGGTTGGACACCTTGGAGTACACGAGATCGGAAATTACCACCACCGGAGCATCACTGTCGTCCTTACCCCCGTAGGACACGCCGCGTTCTTCCAGCCAGTCCTTGCCGGTCAGGGCCACATCCAGAATGCCGTTCTGAATGTATTCGGGAATCTCCTGAACGCGGCAGAGACGAGCGGTGAGTTCAGGATCGTTGATGTCGGGAAAATAGTTGCGGACATGCTTATGAATCTTCCAACCGGCCTTGTCGAACAGGGCGATGGTAGCGTCTTCCAGAGAACCTTTGGGAATGCCGAGCTTGAGCTGCGCTTTCATGGTAAGCCTCTACTTCTTGTACACTTCGGACGGATCAAAAACCTGCGGACTGCAGATGTCCGCTTCGCCGCTGCCGGGCATGATCCGCCGATAAAAACAGCTTCTTCTGCCGGTATGGCAGGCAGATCCGCCCACCTGTTCGATCTCCAGCACCACGGCGTCGGAGTCGCAGTCAAGCCGGATGGCCCTGACGAGCTGCACATTGCCGGAGCTTTCCCCCTTATGCCACAGCTTCTGACGACTGCGGCTCCAGTAATGGGCCTCGCCCGTGGCCAGCGTGGCCTCCCAGGCTTCGCGGTTCATCCAGGCCAGCATGAGAACTTCGCCGGTAGCGGCGTCCTGAGCAACGGCGGCAATGAGTCCTCCGGCCTTGGAGAAATCAGGGGTAAAGTCAGAGGGAGCTTGGAACATGAGACGGCATCCTTATGAAGTTGCACTCGATGGCGTCATCATGACACGTCATGATGACGCCAGTATGATGATCTACTTGGCAAAGCCCACGGCGCGGCGTTCACGGATCACGGTCACGCGGATCTGGCCGGGGTAGGTAAGATTTTCCTCGATCTTGGCGGAAATGTCCTTGCAGAGCAGATAGGTGCTGTCGTCATCCACATTGTCGGAATTGACGATGACGCGCAGTTCCCGGCCTGCCTGGATGGCGTAGGACTTGGCCACGCCCTCGAAGGAATCGGCAATGTTTTCCAGGTCCTCAAGGCGTTTGACGTAGTTCTCAAGCAGTTCCTTGCGCGCGCCGGGACGGGCGCCGGACAGGGAGTCTGCAGCCTGCACGAGTACGGCAAGCGCGGTTTCGGGATGCACGTCCTCATGGTGGGCAGCAATGGCATGCACGATGTCCTTGCCTTCGCCGTACTTCTTGGCGATGTCTGCACCGATGAGCGCGTGGGAACCTTCCACCTCATGGTCCACGGCCTTGCCGATGTCATGAAGCAGACCGGCGCGCTTGGCGCGCTTGATATCCATGCCGAGCTCGGCCGCCATCATGCCGCAGAGCGCGGAAACTTCGAGGGAGTGCTGAAGCACGTTCTGCGTAAAGCTCGTACGGTACTTGAGCTGACCGAGCAGACGGATGATGTCGGGGTTGATGCCGTGCACACCGGCGTCGAAGGTGGCCTGCTCGCCCATTTCGCGGATCTGCACTTCCAGCTCCTGTTCGCATTTGTGCACCACATCCTCGATACGGGCGGGATGAATGCGCCCGTCCTGAATGAGGCGTTCGAGGGCCATACGCGCCACCTGACGACGGATGGGGCTGTAGGCGGAAAGAATGACGGTTTCCGGCGTGTCGTCGATGATGAGATCCACGCCCGTGGCGGCTTCCAGAGCGCGGATGTTGCGGCCTTCGCGACCGATGATGCGGCCCTTCATGTCTTCGCTCGGAAGCGTGACGGCCGTCACCGTCTGCTCGCCGACGTAGTCGCCGGCATAGCGCTGTATGGCGCATGCCAGAATTTCCTTGGCCTTTCTGTCTGCGGTTTCCCTGGCTTCCGTCTCAATGACGCGCATCATCTTGGCGGCTTCGTGGCGGGTACGGGATTCAATTTCCTCAAAAAGGCGGGTCTTGGCTTCTTCAGCCGTCAGCCCGGAAACTTCCTGAAGACGACGTTCCTGCTCGTCCAGCTTGGCTTCAACCTGTATTTCCTTTTCGGCAAGCACACGCTCACGCTGCGTCTGCTCCTTTTCCAGAGCAAGAATGTCGTGTTCCTTCTGCGTGATGCGCTCCATTTTCTCTTCCATGCGATCGCTGATGTCCTGCAGCTTTTTCTCACGGTTCTTGAGAGCGCGTTCCTGCTCCTTGCATTCGGCTTCAAAGGAATGCTTCTGGCTGAAAATTTCGTTCTGTCCCTGCAGAAGAATTTCCTTTTTCTGAGCCTGGGCCTCCTTGCGGGCCTCTTCCACGATGCGATGCGCCAGATCGTTGGCTTCGCCGATGCGTTTGCTGGTCACGTGACGCTGTATGAAGACGCCGAGAAGCGCGCCGGCCACAAGGCTGACCAGCGCAAAGGCGTACACAAAAATATCATCCATGATAGTACCTGTAATATGCTGACGGGCAAGGCCCGATAGGTCTGACGCTGCAAAAGGGCGCGACGGATTTCCGCGACCGAGCCGCGTTCCGGAAAAACATGTCGGGATATTCCGCTCTGAAAGCGGAAAAGAATGCAGAGAAAGGAAAAAAACCCGGGATGCCGTGAAAAGCTGCTGGCACGAGACCTGGTGGTCTCCAAGTGGGCGCCTGTCCGAAACTTCAGGCTGCCCGCTCGTGGCGGGTATGCACACCATTTCGGAGACTGGCTCCCTGCTAACGCTAGTGAGGCCGGCGCAAGCCAGCTTTCCACGCACACCCCAGGGAATATGGGTTCCGGTGAGGCAATGACGCCTTTGAGCGGTATTACTCCCTGCCGCTCTCTGCCGGAGTGTTTTCCTTCAAACACTGCAGAAGTTCATCCAGCCGTGAATCCGTCAGGCTGTTTTTCTCCTGCAGTTCCAGCAGGTCGTCCGCCATGCTGATGAGCAGCATGACCAGCAACCTGTCTCTGCCGAACTGGCCGCCCTGCGCCTTCACTCTGCCATATCTCTGCTCCACATATTGTCTGGCTCGTTCCACCCGTTCGGGTCCGGCTTCGGTACGGAACGCGACCTGCAGATCGCAAAGATCAAGATGGTAGCTGTGCATGGCGGCCGCCTGCCATTAACCGTTCTGCTGAGGTTCAGCGGCAGGCAAGGTGCTCTGGATACGGCTGATCAGCGCGTCAACCCTGTTGCAGGTCTCATCCCGGACGCTGCGTTCACGGTTGAGCTGTTCCTGAAGCTCTTCCGAGGCCATCTGCCCCAGTTCCAGATCTTCACGGAGACGGTTTCCTTCCTCACGGAGCTGATGATTTTCCGCACGGAGGCGATCCAGTTCCTGAATGAGACTATCGATACGCTGAGCCAGCAGTTCCAACTTTTCCATAACTCTTCTATCTCCTTGAGAACCGGCAGGATTTCACCTGAACGGCTCCGAGAATTTTTGTACACGCCGGATGTTCCGGCCCTGCTTTAAGCGCTGCGAACATGGGATATGACGGCAATGTTTCTTTCAGCGCTCTTTCCTTATTGATAAGCTATGGAGGCCGGATGAGCAAGTAGATAGAGCGCCCATTATTGGCAAAGTTCGCAGAAAAAGTAAAAAAGCGCCCCGTATCCGCGCTTCCGCCCCATCCCCGTCCCGCTCCGGTCCGTCTTCTGAAGGAAAAACCCGGAAAGAACCTCACACTTCTTTCACAGAGAAGAAAACCGGCCCGGAATCACCGGGTCTCACGCCGGAGTAGACTGAGAGCGCATGATTTCTTCCAAAGGCGGCGTATGAAAATCCGGAAAACCGGGGCGCCCGGCAATCAGAAATTTTTTGAAGGGAAAGTGAAGGCGGGACAGTTTTTCACAACTTAAGCAGCACGCCCCACAAAAACAAACACCAATACTTCACACGCTTTTCCCGCCGAGTCCGGCAGACATACGGTCACCCCACGGCAAGCGGCTCTGGAGCTCTCCCGGTTCGGGAAACGGCCATTCCGATTCCCTCTGCTTTTTCCGGACACTGCACTGACGCGCAGCTTCTGAGATTGTTCCGCTGTGGCTGTCTGCTGAAAAACACAAAAAAGCATCCCGCAGATGCGTCTTCCGGCAAACGTGAGTCACCTCACGGGAATAGCCCCCCAAAAAAAATATAAAGCCGGGCTTCCTGTATTCAGCCTCCCTGACGCCTTCGAGGTGACAGTTTATGAGCATGCAGGCAGCATGCCGATGCTGCACCCCGGAGGCTGCCGCCCGCCCAGATAAAAAATCATTCAAATTTATCATCTTATCAACAATATCAAACAATAACAAGATGTTAGCATGCAAGAAAACACTGCCATCCGCCTCCCCTGAAACAACTTTTTCTCCTTTTCCCCAACTCAGAAATGACACGGCAAAACACCTTGAAAAGAGTAATGAAGATCAGGATTGATCGGGAGTTTTTCCAAACATCGTTATGTGATTTAAAGCACAATATATGCCATAACATCGTATTCCAAGCCTTCCACCAGCAACCATCCTCATACATCGACGACAGACATTTTCTTTTACTAGATGCAGTAACAATGTGGAATAGTTGATATTCTGAAGCCAGTAGGCAGAATGTTCATACGCTTCAATCCTCAGGATCGGATTAAAAAATATCCGCCGGAATCCCGAAGGAGTCCGGCGGATATAAAATAGGTAGCCTGAGATCAGCGCTGCTTGGTGGAGATATTGAACGTCAGGGAATAAATCTGATGGAAGAAGTTGACGTATTCCACGAACACATGATCCGGTACGGTGATGCGGGCAGCAGAGTAGTTGAGAATACCCTTGATGCCGGCATCCACAAGCTGGGTGGCTGCGCGCTGAGCGCGTTCCGGCGGAACGGTGATGATGCCGATTTCGATACCGAGTTCGGGCACCTTTTCCATGAGGGTCTTGGTGCAGTACACTTCAAGACCATAAAGCTTTTCGCCGATCTTGAAGGGATCGCAGTCGAACGCGCCCACGATGGTGAAGCCGTGACGACGGAATTCCTGATAGTTGAGCAGGGCTCTGCCCATGTTGCCGACACCGACCAGCGCGGCGCGCCATTCGCGGTTGGCATTGAGGCAGGCTTTGATGACTTCCAGCAAATAGGACACATAGTAGCCTACGCCGCGAACGCCGAATTCGCCGAAATAGGCAAGATCCTTACGAACCTGAGAGGCGTTGACGTCGCAAGCACGGGACAGGGGTTCGGAAGAAATGACCTGAACGCCATCCTTGTCCATAGCTTCAAGAACCTGGAGATAGGTGGCGAGCCGCTGAATGGTAGCGCGGGGAATATGTTCGTATTTGGGAGTCTGGTTCATCGTCTTGGCCGGTTAAAAGAATAAGGGCGAAAAGGAATATATCCTTCCCGCCCGATAAATGCAACTACTACATCTTCACGAAGAGCAGGATGAGCGCAACGAGAAGGGCGTAGATGACCAGAGATTCGATGAAGGCGAGGCCCAGGATGAGGGACTGGGAGATCTTGCCGGAAGCGTCGGGGTTGCGGGCGATGCCTTCGCAGGCAGCCTTGATGGCAGCACCCTGGCCGCAGGCACCGCCGGTGGCGGCGAGGCCGATGCCGAGAGCGATACCGGCGGCGGCGATGCCGAAGCTGCTGGAAGCAGCACCGTCAGCAGCGAAAGCCACGGCAGCGATGGAAACGAGCATGAGGGTGGTCAGGGTCGTAAGAACGATCTTGCGCATGGTAAAACTCCATTACAATTATGAGTGTTGAGGCCGAAAGGCCATTCCCCCGAGATCAGGTCGGCTTAGTGGGCGTGTTCCACGGATCCCTGGATGTAGATCATGGACAGGATGAACAGGATGAAGGCCTGAAGCACCTTGCCGAGCAGGAACAGGAAGTACATCGGAACCGTGCCGAGCAGCACGCCGACGTAGATGCTGGCGCCGAAGCCGAAGAAGATGATGAGCGTCATTTCTTCGGCGAAGATGTTGCCGAAGAGACGGAGCGACATGGAGAGCGGACGGGCGAGGTGAGAAATGATCTCAATGGGGAACATCAGCGGAATCAGCGGCTTGCTGGAACCGGTGAAGTGGTGGATGTAACCGAAGCCCCAGGTACGGATGCCCACATAGTTGTAATAGATGAACACGCACAGCGCGATGGAAATGGTGGTGTTCAGGTTGGCGGTAGGAGCGTCGCAGCCGGGCACAAGACCCAGCAGGTTCATGGTAAGAACGTAGATGAAGATGGAGGCGAGCAGGGGAACGAAGCGGCGTCCCTTCTCCTCACCGAGGTTGTTCAGCACGAACTTTTCCAGTCCGTCCACGAGCGTCTCGAAGAAAAGCTGGAACTTGCCGGGCACGAGGCTGATGTTTCTGCGCAGCACGATGCCGGCCACGAGCAGAATGGCCATGCCGAGCCAGGTGAAAAACACATACTTGGTTTCAATGGTCATACCCGCGACCGTGATCTGATCCATGTGGAAGACGGTCGACAAAAGAAGCGGGTGAGCCAGTCCAGATGCAGCCATGGAATCCTCCTGTATGTGCCAGGCTTGTTCAACCCCGGAAAATCAGAGAGACCGGAATGATTATCATTGCTGAGGAAAGACCGGCCGCAAGGGCAACCGGACTCGCCTGAAAAAACACTAATGCTGTATACACGAAAATTCCGGTAATGAAAAGCCTCAATTGCGTTCTGATGAGCAAACCTTTTTTCACAAGGTGCGCCCGACCGGCTCCGAGCTTGTCTTCTTCGGGCATGGAAGCAGGAAGAACGTGCTGGATAAAAAGAGCAAGAGTATAAAAATTCCAGAAAGATAGCACCGACATTACGCCTACCCAGAGAAGGAACGTTCCCCAGGGAAACGCCGCGAGACCGGCCAGAAAAAGGCATGCGGAAACTAAAAAAAGATTTCTTGCCGCCCGACGTATGGGCGCATGGATAAAACCGCGTCTCCAGAAGAAACGGTCCGCTTGTTCAATTATGCCCATTGTCGCCTCTGTCCGGGTCTCTGCTGCGGTCATCTTTAAGGGCCTGTCGTATGGCCTCCAGCGATTCTTCAAGTTCCTCAAGCGCGCGGTCGGCAGGATCCGCCGTTCCGGCCAGAATGGACGCCGTCAGAGCGTCCTTTTCTGCCGACTCGGCCTCGGCCGCACGCAAAGACGCCTCGGAATCGGGAATCAGCGCGGCGCGGGCGGGGTCCGGAGCTGCAGTCTGCTTCTGCACGGCTTTTTTCCGCTCCTTTTCTTCAGCATCTCTGCGGGCTTTTTCCTCGGCGTCGCGCGCGGCATTGCTTCTGGCCAGATAGCGTGCGTCTATCCACACGTTGCGGAAGCCGGCCGCCAGACCGAGCAGAAGTCCCACGGCCGCGCCCACGGGCCAGGAATCAAGCCACTTGTCCACGAGCCAGCCGAGAACGCCGCCCACGATCGGGCCGGAAACCATGTGAAGTCCCATGGTGCTTGCCGTACCGAGAAGACTGAACTGTCCCGGCTGTCTGCCGCCTTCCTTTTCCGGAGTCATCTGCAGGCCTCCATCCATTAAATGCGCTTGGAGTTGGTCAATGTCTGTGTTAGGTATCGTTCTGTGCCGATGCCGTCAATCGGAAAGACCTTTCCGCTGCCGTCCCGTCCTTTCAGGGGAGCACCCGACCCGTCGGTTCCGCAACCCATCAACATCTTCCACAGAGGTTCCCATGCCCATTAAACCCGGCGACACTGTTTCTGTCCATTATGTTGGCACTCTGAACGACGGTTCCGAATTCGACCGTTCTCGCGAAGGCAATCCGCTTCGCTTCAAGGTCGGTTCCGGACAGGTCATTCCCGGCTTCGACAAGGCCGTGACGGGCCATGAGATCGGCGACAAGTTCTCCGTGACCATTCCCGCGGCGGAAGCCTACGGCGACAGACAGGAACAACTCCTCTTTTCCGTTCCGCTGGAGCAGGTGCCGCCCACCATCAAGCCGCAGGTCGGCATGATGCTGCATGTTTCCACCGATCAGGGCGAACTCGAAGTCACCATCAGCGAAGTGACCGACAAGCACATCGTTCTGGATGCCAATCATCCCATGGCCGGCAAGGATCTCACCTTCGCTCTGGAAGTGGTTTCGATAGACTGACTGCGGGCGCAGGCCCCCACACTGAAGGCCCGCCCGTCGGGCCGCTTATCTTTCTTTTTAAGGAGTTCTCATGAATTCTGCCAATGCCAGCCGCAGTCATGCCGTGCTTTCCGTCGCCACACGGCGCCGTGATGCGGAATACCTTGCGGGAGGCCGCCCCGTTGCGGAGGAAGGCCACACCGATCCCACCGAATACTACGGATGCAACGTCTTCGACGACAAGGCCATGCGGCGCTATCTGCCCAAGGCCGTCTACAAGTCCCTGCGCACCACCATCGACCTCGGCCGTCGTCTCGATCCCGCCGTGGCGGACGTGGTGGCCAACGCCATGAAGTCCTGGGCCATGGAGCGGGGCGCCGATCACTATACCCACGTCTTCTACCCGCTCACCGGCCTTACCGCGGAAAAGCACGACAGCTTCCTTGATCCCGACGGCAGGGGCGGGGCGCTGGCCCAGTTCAGCGGCAGCGCCCTTGTTCAGGGCGAGGCCGACGGGTCCAGCTTCCCCTCCGGCGGCCTGCGTTCCACCTTCGAGGCGCGCGGCTATACCGCCTGGGACGTCACGAGTCCCGCCTATCTGATGGAAAGCCCCGCGGGCATGGTGCTCTGCATTCCCACGGTGTTTCTTTCCTGGACCGGCATCGCCCTCGACAAGAAGACGCCCATTCTGCGTTCCGGTCAGGCGCTGAACCAGCAGGCCGCCCGCGTGCTGCGCCTGTTCGGCGTGAATCCGACCATGCCCATCACCTCCAACGGCGGCCTTGAGCAGGAATACTTCCTCATCGACGGCACCTTCGTGTCCGCAAGACCCGACCTTCTCATTGCCGGACGCGCCCTGTACGGCGCCCGTCCTCCCAAGGGACAGGAATTCGAGGATCAGTACTATGGCGTGATTCCGAGCCGCGTGCTCGCCTTCATGGCCGACGTGGAACGCCAGCTCTACCGCCTGGGCATTCCGGTAAAGACACGTCACAACGAGGTCGCGCCCAGCCAGTATGAAATCGCGCCCACCTTCGAGTCCGGCAACCTCGCCTGCGACCACAACCAGCTCATCATGACCGTGCTTCGCAAGACGGCCCGCCGCCACGGCATGTCCTGCCTGCTGCATGAAAAGCCCTTCGACTGCATCAACGGTTCGGGCAAGCATCTCAACTATTCCCTCGGCAGCCCTGAAGTGGGCAACCTCTTCGCGCCCGGCGACAATCCCCACGAAAACGCCCAGTTCCTCGTGTTCCTGTGCTCCGTCATCCGCGCGCTGCACAGGCATGCGGGATTTCTGCGCGCCGTGGTCAGCTCCGCGTCCAACGACCGGAGACTCGGCGCCAATGAAGCTCCGCCTGCCATCATGTCCCTGTTCCTCGGCGATCAGCTCACCGACGTGCTCGAACAGTTCCGCGTGGGCCATGTGGTCGGCTCCGCGGGCAAGCGCATGATGAACGTGGGCGTAGACACGCTGCCGCCTCTCCCCGCCGATCCCGGCGACCGCAACCGCACCAGCCCCTTCGCCTTCGTGGGCAACCGCTTTGAATTCCGCGCGCTCGGCTCCTCCATGTCCGCCGCGGACTCTCTTGTGGTGCTCAACACCATGATGGCCGAATCGCTGGACTACGCGGCCACGTTCCTTGAAAACGCCATGCAGAACGACAAGCACACGCTTGGCGAAGCCGTGCAGAAGTTCATCGAGAACGTGATGGAGGAGAACAGCGCCGTCATCTTCAACGGCAACGGCTACTCCGAAATCTGGCAGCGGGAAGCCGAACGCCGCGGCCTGCCCAACTATCCCACCACGCCCGACGCCGTTCCGGTCTTCTCCTCTCCGGAAGTGGTGGAACTGTGCGAACGCTATCAGGTCTTCTCCCGCCAGGAACTCAAGGCCCGTGAAGACATTCAGCTCGAGCAGTACATCAAGACCGTGCACACCGAGTGCAGCCTTGCCATCCGCATGGCCCGCACTCAGATCTATCCCGCCGCGATACGCTACCGTCAGGAACTCGCTTCCTCCATTTCGTCCTGCTCCGCGCTGGGCGTGCCCGCAGGCATGGAACCGCTGCAGGAACTTTCCGAAGTCATCGCCGGGTTTGAATCCTCGCTGCGCGCCCTCGAGGCCGCTGCCGCCGAACTCGACTGGACGCCGGAAGAAGAGCGTCTGCTCCTGAGCGCGAAAGCCTGTCTGCAGACGGTGCTGCCCGCCATGGAAACGCTGCGGCACTGGGCCGACAAGCTGGAAACTCTGGTAGCCGACGATCTCTGGCCTCTGCCCAGCTATCAGGAAATGCTGTTCATGAAATAAGGAAGGTTAGCCATGCGCATACTCATCATAGGTTCCGGCGGACGCGAACATGCTCTGGCATGGAAGCTGAAGCAGCGCTCCGACGTGACGGAGCTGTACGTTGCTCCGGGCAACGGCGGCACGGCGGGCATTGCGGTCAACGTGCCCATCAAGGATGGCGACATTCCCGCCCTCGTGGCCTTTGCCAGGGAAAAAGCCGTGGATCTCGTCATTCCCGGCCCGGAACTGCCGCTCACGCTGGGCGTCGTGGACGCCATGAAGGAAGCGGGCATTCCCTGCTTCGGTCCCGTGGCGGCCTGCGCCAGACTGGAAGGCAGCAAGTCCTTCGCCAAGGAAGTCATGCAGGCGGCGGGCGTACCCACGGCCGCGGCCGGAGTGTTCACCACGCGTGCCGATGCCGAGGCCTTTGCCGCGGCCCACGGCGCGCCGCTCGTCATCAAGGCCGACGGTCTTGCCGCAGGCAAGGGCGTCATCGTGGCCATGACGGATGAGGAAGTCCGCGCCGCGCTCGATCTCATGTTCGAGAACCATGCCTTCGGCGATGCCGCAGGCACCGTGCTCATCGAGGAATTCCTCAAGGGCGAGGAAGTTTCCCTGCTGTGCTTCTGCGACGGCAAAACCGCGCTGCCGCTTCCTTCCGCCCAGGATCACAAGGCCGTTTTCGACGGCGACAAGGGCCCGAACACCGGCGGCATGGGAGCCTACAGCCCCGCCCCCATTCTGCCCGACGAAAAGCTCGACGCCATGGCCGACATCGTAACCCGGCCCATTCTGGCGGAAATGGCCCGTCGCGGCACGCCCTTCACCGGCATTCTCTATGCCGGACTCATGATGACCGAAGATGGACCGAAAGTGCTCGAATACAACGTGCGTTTCGGCGATCCCGAATGCCAGCCCCTGCTCATGCGCCTCAAGAACGATCTTGTCGACGTGGTCACGGCCTGCATCGAAGGCCGTCTCGACACCGTGAAGCTCGACATCGAGGAACGCTCCGCGCTCGGCGTGGTGCTCACCGCCGCAGGCTATCCCGGTTCCTACCCCAAGGGCATGCCCATTTCCGGCATCAACAGCGCCGAAGAGCTGGACAACGTGCAGGTCTTTCAGGCCGGCACCCGCAGGGAAGGCGACAGTGTGCTTGCCAACGGCGGCCGCGTACTCTGCGTCACCGCGCTCGGCAGGGATCTCAAGGATGCGCAGAAGCGTGCCTATGAAGGCCTGGATCGTCTTTCCATGGAGCACAGCCAGTTCCGCAGCGATATCGGCCTCAAGGGCCTGAAGCGCCTGGGACTGGCATGAGCATGAGCCCTGAAGCGCCTTACGCCTTCAGGGCCCTCACGTTCCGTAAACAAGCAAGGATTTTCCCATGACTCAAGTTGCCATTTTCATCGGTTCCGCCTCCGACGATCCCGTCGTGAGCGCCTGTGCCGACGTGCTGAAGAAGCTCGGCATTTCCTATCGTTACACCGTCACCTCGGCTCACCGCACGCCCGAACGTACCGTGCAGCTCATGGAAGAGCTGGAAGCCGACGGCTGTGAAGTCTACATCTGCGCCGCGGGCATGGCCGCCCATCTGGCCGGCGCCGTGGCCGCCCGCACCATCAAGCCGGTCATAGGCATTCCCGTGGCCGGATCCTCCATCGGCGGACTCGACGCCCTGTACGCCACGGTGCAGATGCCTTCGGGCTTCCCCGTGGCCACCGTGGCCCTGAACGGCGCCAAGAACGCCGCCTGGCTGGCCGCACAGATCATCGCCCTGCACGACGAACGCGTGGCGGAACTCATCCGTGCCGAGCGTGAAGGCTACAAGGCGTCCGTAAGCAAGGCCGCCGCCGAACTGGAAGCCAGGCACGGAGCCTGAGACCTTTTCGTCTCTTTCTCTTCCGGGGCCTTCACCGGTCCCGGAGTCGAATGACCCCTTACCGTACAGGAGAACTTTCATGGACGCATCCATCAAGCAGCTGGCCCGTGAACGCATGAAGGGCCATTGCCGCGTCTGCCCCCAGTGCGACGGCAAGGTCTGTGCCGGCGAAGTGCCCGGCATGGGCGGCCTCGGCACCGGCTCTTCCTTCCGCGCCAACATCGAGGCTCTGGCCCGTGTGAAGCTGGCCATGCGCTGCCTCCACACCGCTGCCCAGCCCGACACCTCCACCGAAATTCTCGGTCTCAAGCTGTCTCTGCCGCTGCTCGCCGCTCCCATCGGCGGCGTGGCCTTCAACATGGGCGACGCCTCTCAGAATCCCGTGGACGAAGCCGCCTATGCCGAAGCCGTCATCTGCGGCTCCAAACAGGCGGGCATCATCGGCTGCGGCGGCGACGGCGTTGGTTCCCTCATCACGGACTGCGCCTTTGCAGCCATCCGCAAGGCCGACGGCTGGGGCATTCCCTTCATCAAGCCGTGGGAAGGCGATTTTCTGTGGAACAGACTGGAAGCGGCAACGGCCACCGGCTGTCCCGTGGTCGGCATGGACGTGGACGCCGCAGGTCTTGTGACGCTGCGCCTGCAGGGACGCCCCGTTTCGCCCAAGAGCGCGGAAGAGCTGGCGGAAATCGCCCGTTTCGTGCATGAACGCGGCGCGAAGTTCATGATCAAGGGCGTGATGACCGTGGCCGACGCCCGCATCGCCATCGACTCCGGCGTGGACGCCATCGTGGTGTCCAACCACGGCGGACGCGTGCTCGACGGCACTCCCGGCGGCGCCGACGTGCTGCCCGGCATTGCTGCGGCCGTAGGCGACAGAATTCCCGTGCTGGCCGACGGCGGCGTACGTTCCGGTACGGACGTGCTCAAGCTGCTCGCGCTCGGCGCCAAAGCCGTGCTCATCGGCCGTCCCTTCTCCGTGGCCGCCGTCGGCGGTCAGACCGAGGGTGTGGCCTCCTATGTGGCCGACATCAAGGGTCAGCTCACCTCGGCCATGGCCCTGACCGGCTGCGCGGACATCGCGTCCATCAGCGCCGACATCCTGGCCTAGTTCTTCAGGCCGGTCCGGTTCGCCGGACCGGCCGCACGTTCTTTCCGGGCCTGACGCGCCGGAAAACCTTCTCCAGCAGCATGTTCACGCTCCTTTTCCTGACCCTTTTCGGATTCGGAGGTCCGGCCGCCGTACCTGCATCCGTGCTGCTCAGGCTCCTGCTATGACCATCATCATTCTTTATCTGCTCTGCGGAGCCGTTGCCGGTTTCCTTTCCGGTCTCATCGGAATAGGAGGCGGACTCGTGGTGGTGCCGCTTCTGAACATGATCTTCCGGCTTCAGGGAAACATTCCTCCGGAACTCATCATGCATCTTGCCGTGGGCACATCGCTCTCCAGCATTCTCTTCACGGCCGTATCCAGCACCCGCTCCCATGCCAGAAGGGGAGGCGTTCTCTGGAAATATGTGCTGGGCCTTGCCCCCGCCATCGTGTTCGGCACGTTCTGCGCGGCATGGCTGGCCTCCCGCATGTCCACAGGCGGACTCCGGGGCTTCTTCGTGGTCTTTCTTCTCTGCATCGCCACGCAGATGCTCTTCGACTTCTATCCGCATCCGCGCAGCTCCATGCCGGGCAGGGGAGTGCTTGCCGCGGCAGGATTCACCATCGGCGGCGTATCCAGCCTCGTGGGACTCGGGGGCGGCAGCATGTCCGTTCCTTTTCTGCGCTGGTGCGGAGTGGAAATGCGGAAGGCCGTGGGAACGTCCGCGGCCATAAGCTGGCCCATCGCCATTGCCGGAACCATCGGCTTCATCATCGTGGGCTGGTCGGATCCACTGCTCCCGGCATGGAGCCTCGGCTATGTGAACATTCCCGCCACGCTCGGCATCGCCTGCTCCAGCATTTTTTTCGCGCCGCTCGGCGCAAAGCTCGCCCATACGCTGCCGGTCCCCACGCTTCGGCGCTTCTTTGCCGTCTTTCTGTATGTGACGGCCTGTGAAATGCTCTGGAACATTCTTCACTGACGCTTATGATTCAAGGTACAGGATTCGATCTTGCGGCTCTGCCGCGCATCAGGGCGCTGCTCGAACGCTACGGCGAGCGCTTTCTCGCCCGCGTGCTCACGGAAAAGGAACGGGAGGTACTTCCCGAGGCGGCCGCCGGTAAAACCGCCTATGTAGCCGGACGCTTTGCCGCCAAGGAAGCGGCCGTCAAGGCGCTCGGCACCGGCTTTGCCCACGGCATAGGCATGCACGACGTGGAAATTCTCACGCACGCCTCGGGCAGACCGGAACTTCGCCTGCACGGACAGGCCGCCGCGAGAGCCGCCGCCATGAACGTGCGCGCCGTGCACGTTTCCATTTCCCATGAACGCGACATGGCTGGAGCCGTGGTCATCCTCGAATCCTGAAGACTTCCGGCCTTCGCCGCCTGCACGGCAAAGGCCGCAAACAGGAGAAAAGCAATGTTCGTTCCCGTACCCGCTCCGGAGGAAATGGCCCGCTGGGACGCTGCCGCCATAGCTGCGGGAATTTCCGAAGAAACCCTCATGGAAAACGCGGCACGTGCCGCAGCGGACTCTCTGCGCAGACAGGCTTCCGAACGGGGGCTGTCTCTGGCAGATGCCCCGGTGCTTCTGCTCGCCGGCGGCGGCAACAACGGCGGAGACGCCTTCTGCCTGGCCCGTCATCTTCTGGACGCCGGAGCAAAGCCCGTCGTTCTCCGCACCAGAAAGTCCGAAGAATACCGCGGAGCCGCCGGTCACTGGCTGAACGTGGCCGTCTCTCTCGGCGTGCCCGTTTTTTCCTCCGACGCCTGGGAAAACGGCGATGCCGACATCCCGGATTTTCCCGACATCGTGGTGGACGGTCTTCTCGGCACCGGTTTTCACGGTGAGCTGAGGGAACGGGAAGCGAGACTCGTGAAAAAGCTGAACGGACTCAGAGCCCGGCTCGTTCTGGCGCTCGACATTCCTTCCGGACTGTCGGCCCGCACGGGCCGTCCTTCGCCTGATGCCGTGCGCGCCCATGTGACGGTCACCTTTCAGGCCGCAAAGCCCGGTCTGCTTCTGCCGGAAGCATCCGCCTTCACCGGCGTGCTCGACGTGCGCCCCATAGGCATGCCGAGAGCCGTACAGGAACAGAATCCGCCGTCGTTCCGCACCTGGCTGCCTTTCCGTCAAACGACCGACAGAGGAGCTCCCTACACGCTGGAGCATGAGGTATCTGCCCCTGTTCTTCAGCATCTGGACAGCCCGCGGCAAGAAGCGACGCAGGGCCCGGCCCACAAGGGAGCCGCAGGCCGGGTGCTGGTCATAGGAGGCTGCCCCGCCTATACGGGCGCGCCATGCCTTGCCGCCTGGGCGGCGCTTCGGGCCGGAGCGGGACTCGTCATGCTGGCCGGGCCGGAAGAAGTTCTTCACGCCGCCCGCCTTTCCATGCCCGCGCTCACGCTTCATGCGCTCTCCCACCATGCCGGAAACGAAAGCTGGGGAGCTGAAGACGCCGCCATGCTTTCCGACGCGCTGCCCGGATTCGGAGCCGTCGTCTTCGGACCGGGACTGGGGCGCGACAAAGGCGCCGCCGCCTTCACCGAAGCGCTGCTGCATCTGCCGGATCGGCCGCCCATGGTGCTGGATGCCGACGCCCTCTTTGCTCTGGCCGGACGAGAGGATCTTCTCTCCCTCCTGCGCCCCTGCGACGTGCTCACACCGCACCCGGGAGAAGCGGCCACGCTCCTCGGTATCAGTACCGCCGCCGTACAGGCGGACCGATTTGCCGCGCTGCGCGGTCTGGCCGATCTTGCCCCGGCCGTATGGGTGCTCAAGGGGGAGGGCACGCTCATCGCCGCTCCGGGCAAACCTTCCGTCATTTCACCCTGGCGCGTGCCGCAGCTCGCCGTTGCCGGTTCGGGCGACGTGCTCGCCGGGCTTACCGGAGCGCTCATTGCCCGCGGCCACGCCTCCGATCTGGCCGCAACGCTCGGCGTATGGATCCATGCCCTTGCCGGCATGCGTCTTTCCCGGGACTTTCCCATGCGCGGCAACGGCCCGCATGACATAGCCGATGCCCTGCCCGGCGTGCTCGCCTCGGCAGGCGAACCCTGCAAGGGGGATATATGCCTTTCCTTCTGAACAGCCCTGAAGATACCATGGAACTGGGCCGCATGCTGGCCCGGAGCATGAGCGCCTCCTCCGTGCGCAATCTCTACCTTTTCGCCGATCTCGGCGGCGGCAAGACAACCTTCACCCGGGGCTTCGTATCTGCGCTTCCCGGCGGCGACCATGCCGAGGTGGCCAGTCCCAGCTTCACGCTCTGCAATGTCTATCCGACCAGTCCCGAAGTGCTTCATGCCGATCTCTACCGCCTTTCCGAAGGGGCCACGCTCCCCGAGGAAATGGAGGAAATGCTGGAGGAGGGCAATCCTTTTCTCATCCTCGAGTGGCCCCAGTATCTGGCTGCAGACCGCTATGCGCCGGAAAGACTCGACATTCATCTGACTCCCGTGCAGGGAGATGGGGCAAAACCTCTGGACAAGACTGAGGAATCATGCCAGACTTTCCGGCTGGCAACGATCGAAGCCCACGGAGAAAGCGCCTATGCCGTTCTGCGTGAACTGACCCCCAGACTCGAACAGCGTTTCCTGCCTGTGGATGAGGCTTAACCGTTCCTTATCTCCTTTTTTCAGGATGTCCTATGCGTATTCTTGTGCAGAAATTCGGAGGTTCCTCCGTCGCCGACCTGGAGTGCATGAAAAAGGTGCGCACCAAGGTGCTCGCCGCTCTTGAGGAGGGCTACAAGGTAGTGGTGGTCCTCTCCGCCCGTTACGGCCAGACCAACAGTCTGCTGGAAAGAGCCTATCAGTGGTCGGACGAACCCGATCCCGCTGAGCTCGACGTGCTGCTCACTACCGGCGAACAGGAATCGGTGGCTCTGTTTTCCATGCTCCTGCATGATACGGGCGTGAAGGCCCGTTCCTTCCTCGGCTTCCAGCTTCCCGTCATCACCGACGACGCTTTCGGAAGCGCCAGAATCGACACCATCAGTGCCGACACCATCCGGGAAGCCTTCCAGACCTACGACGTCGTGGTCATGGCCGGTTTCCAGGGACGCACGCCCGACATGCGTCTCACGACGCTCGGCCGCGGCGGCTCGGATACTTCCGCCGTTGCTGTTGCAGCCGCTCTCGGCGACGGGACCCGCTGCGACATCTATACCGACGTGGACGGCGTCTATACCACCGATCCGCGCATGTGCAAGGACGCCCACAAGATGGACCGCATCAGCTATGACGAGATGCTGGAAATGGCCTCCATGGGCGCCAAGGTTCTGCAAATCCGTTCCGTAGAAATCGCTGAAAAATATAATGTTCCAGTCCGGGTGCGTTCCACCTTCTCGAATGATCCGGGCACGCTGGTCACCAAGGAGGACATCATGATGGAGTCCGTGCTCGTTTCGGGCATCGCTTTCGATAAGGATCAGGCCAGAGTCACGCTCCGTGACGTGCATGACAGACCCGGTTCTGCGGCCGGCATCTTCAGTCCTCTGGGCAACGCCGGCATCGTGGTGGACATGATCATCCAGACCGCCAGCCGCGACGGCGTGACCGACATGGCCTTCACCGTGTCCCGCAAGGACCTGAAGCGCACGCTGGAAGTGCTGGAAAAGGCCGCGCCTTCCTGCAGCAGCATCGAACACTCCTCCAACATCGCCAAGGTTTCCGTGGTGGGCGTGGGCATGCGCAATCACAGCGGCGCCGCCAGCCGCGCCTTCGACGCGCTGTACAAGGCGGGCATCAACCTGCTCATGATCAGCACCTCGGAAGTGAAGATCTCCTGCCTCGTGGACGAAGCGGATCTGGAACTTGCGGTCAACGTGCTGCATAAGGAATTCGATCTGTAAACCGGACCTTTTCCATCCGGACACATATCATGAAAAGGGGAGTGCGCTCCCCTTTCTTTTTTTCACTCCGACTCGAACATCTTCGGTGAGGTCGCCATGACGCTGCATCTTCCCGTTCCCCTCATCACCGTGATTCTGCTCATCGGTTCCAACATCTTCATGACCTATGCCTGGTACGGGCATCTGCGTCATCACTCCCTCACCTTCATCGGCGCCATTCTCGTCAGCTGGGGCATCGCCTTCTTTGAATACTGCCTGCAGGTTCCCGCAAACCGCGTGGGATACGGCTATTTTTCCGCAGCCGAGCTCAAAACCATTCAGGAAGTCATTTCCCTGACCATTTTCGGCATCTTCTCCACGGTCTATCTGGGAGAAAGCCTCACCTGGAACCATGCCGTGGGCTTTGCGCTCATCGTGGCAGGGGCGTTCTTCGTCTTCAAGGGCTGATTGCCGTTTCCCATGACTTGCTTTTGCCGAAACGACAGGAAGAGTCGGATGCCTTTCTCCGCTCTTGCCTGTCGTTTCCGCTTCGGATAGGACAGGGAACATGATCTGCCATGTCGCCATATGCACGCCTCCCTATGCCACGCTGAGCTACCTCACGCCGGAAGAATTTCCGGGCGTTGCGTGGCAGGTCGGCATGCGCGTGGCCGTGCCCCTGGGCAACGGAGCCATACGCGCGGGCGTGATCACGGGCGTTTTTGCCGATGACGACGAAAACGCGCTCAAAGGCGGCTCCGCCGGGCAGCACAGCATGAAAAAGCACGGGGACATCACGCTGCGTCCCCTCACCTGGCCGCTGGAACTGACGGCGCTTCTGCCGCAGGACTACATGGATACCGTGGAGCAGCTCGCGGCGCGCCAGTATTCCTCCCCCGGGCGCATTCTGGGCAACCTTCTTCCGCAGGGCCTGCGCGTGACCGCCCGCATCCGGGTACGACGCTACCTTCCGGACCTCGACGGCAAAGGGCAGAAGCCGAAACTTTTTGCGCTGCGCGACATCCCCGCCATGCCTGACGCGGAGCGCTTATCGCTTGCGTCGGATTTCATGGCGGGCAGGGCGGAACTTCTCATGCTGGCCGAAGATGCCGCCGCAGGCGAGCTGTGCGCGCTGACCTGCGATCCGCCCTGGCCTGTGCGCCCCAACGCCGTCAAGCAGCGCGAAGTGCTCGAATGGCTGCTGCAGAACGGCGTATCCTCGCGCAGAAAGCTGCACGACGCACTTCCGGACTCCACGCCCGCCCTGACGGCGCTTGTCAAAAACAAGCTGGTGGAACTGCGTCCGGCCGGAGCCGAAGAGGAGGAGTGCGAACCCGGCGAATCCCTTCTTCCCCCGCCGGAGCCGCCCTTTCAGCTGACGGAAGAGCAGCAGGCGACGCTGGACGAGTACTGCCGGGAAATGGATCTTCTCGCCGGAGGAGAAAAACGCCCCTTCGCACATCTTCTTTTCGGCATCACGGGCAGCGGCAAGACGGCCGTCTACCTGGAACTGGCCCACGCCTGTCTTTCCCGCGGCCGCTCCGCCCTCATTCTGGCCCCGGAAGTGGCCATTGCCCTCAAGCTCAGAAGAGACGCCGAGCAACGCTTTCCGGGTACGCCCATCTTTTTCTATCACGGGTACCAGAGCCAGCAGCAGCGGGAAAAGACCTTCCGCCGACTTGCCGCCCGGCGCGATCCCTGCATCATCATCGGAACACGCTCGGCGCTGTTTCTGCCCGTGCCGCCGCTCGGCGCCATCGTGCTCGACGAAGAACACGACGGATCCTTCAAGCAGGAAGACCGGCTTCCCTATCAGGCCAAGGAAGTGGCCTGGGAACGCGCCAGACGGCATAAAGCCCTTCTGGTGCTGGGATCGGCCACGCCCGACATAAAAACCTTCCACGCGGCGAAGGAAGGCCTCTTTCCGCTTTCCCGGCTGACGCAGCGGGCGGGAGGCGGCACGCTTCCCACCGTAGAACTGGTGGACATCCGGGAACAGCCCGCCTCGCGTCTGCTTTCTCCCCGGGCCGTGGAGGCCCTGCGGGAAACGGTGCAGCGCGGCGAGCAGGCCGTGGTGCTGCTCAACCGCAGAGGCTATGCGCCGCTCATGTACTGTCTGAACTGCGGCGCCGTGGCCAAATGCCCCAACTGCGACATCGCGCTTACCTATCACAAGAAACGCGAGCAGCTGGTCTGCCATTACTGCGGACATACCCGCCCTTTTCCCTCGCCCTGCGAAAAATGCGGCGGTCTGAACTTTCTGCCGATGGGCGAAGGCACTGAAAAGCTTGAAGAAAGTCTGGCAGGCGAGGAACTTGCCGGAGCGCTGCCCCCCGGCGGACGCGTGCTTCGCCTCGACCGCGACAGCACCAGCCGTCCGGGCCGGATGGAGGAAATTCTTTCCGCCTTTGCCAGGCAGGAGGCACAGGTGCTTGTAGGCACGCAGATGCTCTCCAAGGGGCATCACTTCCCCAACGTCACTCTTGCCGTCGTGGCCGACGGCGACATGGGCCTGAATATGCCCGACTACCGTTCGGCGGAACGCACCTTCCAGCTGCTGGTCCAGTCCTCGGGCCGCGCCGGACGAGGAGAAAAACCGGGGCGCGTTCTCATTCAGACGAGGGACATCGGTCATTACTGCTGGAAATTCGTGCAGACCGGCGACTACGAGGGCTTCTACGAGCATGAGATAGCGCTGCGCAAACAGCGCCGCTATCCGCCCTTCGTCAAGCTTGCGCTTATCCGCCTTTCCTACCCCTGGGACTGGAAGGACGGGCTGAACCATGTAAATACCTTTGCCGCCTCGCTGCGGAAGCATGCCCGTGAACTCGGCCTTACCGTGCTCGGTCCCGCCCCGGCCCCTCTGGCCCGCATTCAGGGCAGAATGCGCTTCCAGTGCCTCATGAAGGCCGATACCTGGCAGCATATCCGGCTCGCCTATGCGCTGGCGCTGCGCGACGCCGGAACCCTCCCGCACGACATGCGCATCTCGCTGGATCTCGACCCCGTGAACATGCTCTGAGGCGCTTTCCGCACTCGCGTCTTGCGCCCGGCAACGCCGTTTTCCCCCCAAAAAAACACAAAGCACGCCTCAAAAAGCCCCGACTGCCCCACCTCGTGGCCGGAACAACGTGCTTTTGCTTAAAAACAACAGGGCCGCCGTCCGTAATCGGACGGCGGCCCTGTATGCATCATGAAGCGCGGGGAAGAACACTTCCCCGCACCTTATCAGTCTTCCTTATGTTCGCGACGGGGACGATCGCTGCGCTCACGGCGTTCACCGCGACGATCACGACGTTCGCCTTCCCCGCGTTCTCCACGCTCGCCGCGTTCGCGACGGGCAGGACGAGCGGTATCTTCGGGCTTCCATTCGATGCCCTGAGCTTCCAGCAGCACGGCCTTGCGGCTGGCACGGATGCGGTCGCCGTTGATCTCAATGACCTTGACCATCATGTCTTCGCCCAGATGCGCCACATCCTCGGTCTTTTCCACGCGGTTGGTGTCGAGCTGGGAAATGTGCACCAGAGCTTCGAGGTTGGGCAGAATTTCCACGATGGCGCCGATTTCCAGAATGCGCTTCACCTTGGCATTGTAGTTCTTGCCGAGTTCCGCATGCTGGTCGTAGTAGAGCACCATTTCCTTGGCGGCCTGCATGGCCTTCTGCGTGGGAGCGAAGATGGTGATGCGGCCGGAATCCTCGATGTCGATGGCGGCGCCGGTCGCGGAAGTGATGGCCTTGATGTTCTTTCCGCCAGGGCCGATGATCATGCGGATGATCTCGGGATTCACGAACACTTCCTCATGCTGGGGAGCATAGGGAGAAAGTTCGCGCACGGCGGGCATGGCTTCGGCCATGACGCCGAGAATGTGCAGACGGGCCACGCGGGCCTGTTCCATGGCGCGGGCCATGACTTCGGTGGGCAGACCGTTGATCTTGATGTCCATCTGAATGGCGCTGATGCCTTCGGCAGTACCGGCGATCTTGAAGTCCATATCGCCGAGAGCGTCTTCGTCACCGAGGATGTCGGTCAGAACGGTATAGGTGTCGCCGTCCTTGATGAGGCCCATGGCCACGCCGGCCACGGGAGCGCTGATCGGCACGCCGGCATCCATGAGGGAGAGGCAGCCGCCGCACACGGCAGCCATGGAAGAGGAGCCGTTGGATTCCACGGTATCGGACACCACGCGGATGGTGTAGGGGAACGTTTCGGCAGAAGGCAGCACGGCCTTGAGGGCGCGTTCGGCAAGGTGACCGTGACCGATTTCGCGGCGGGACACACGCACGGACTTCACTTCGCCCACGGTGAAGGGCGGGAAGTTGTAGTGCAGCATGAAGCGCTTGCTTTCGTCGCCGTTCAGGGTATCGACCTTCTGTTCGTCGGAAGAGCTGCCCAGCGTGGTGACGGCAATGGTCTTGGTTTCGCCGCGGGCGAAGATGACGGAGCCGTGAGCGCGGGGAAGCACGGAAGCTTCGATTTCAATGGGACGAACGGTCTTGGTATCGCGGTTGTCGATACGGGTGCCTTCGTTGATGACTCTCTGGCGGACGAGCTTCTTTTCCAGATGCTCCAGAACTTCGCCGATGGCAGCCTGCGCAACGGGATCGTCGGCATAGTGTTCGTCGGTGGCCATGAGGGCCTTCACCTTGTCCTTGACGGCCTTGCGGGCATCCTTTCTCAGCAGCTTGTCGGTGGTGCGCAGCGCGTCTTCCATGCCGGACTTGATGGCCAGCTCTTCCACATAGGCAAAGAGTTCGGGATCGTCCTGCTTGGGCACGAATTCGGTCTTGGGCTTGCCGACCAGCTTCACGAGCTCTTCCTGAGCGTCGATGAGGGGCTGAATGGCCTTGTGAGCCCAGTTGAGGCCGTCGATGAGATCCTGTTCCTTGACGAGCTTGGCTTCGCCTTCCACCATGACCACGGCGTCGCGGGAAGCGGCGAGCACGATGTCCATGTCGGAGCGCTTCAGCTCTTCATTGGTGGGGTTCAGCACGAACTGACCGTCCACGCGGCCGAGACGGGCGCCGGCGACGGGTCCGGCGAAGGGAATGCTGGAAATGCAGGTGGCGGCGGAAGCTGCGGTGATGCAGAGCACGTCGGGATCGTTTTCGCCGTCGGCGGAAATGACGGTGGCAAGCACCTGCACTTCATTGCCGTAGCCCTTGGGGAAGAGCGGACGGATGGGACGGTCGATGAGGCGGGCCACGAGGGTTTCATGGTCGCTGGGACGGCCGATTTCACGACGGAAGAAGTTGCCGGGAATGCGGCCGGCGGCATACATGCGTTCGGCGTATTCCACGGTAAGGGGGAAGAAGTCCTTAGGGGTGTCGAGCTGAGCTTCGCAAACGGTGACGAGAGCCACGGTGCCGCCGCACTGAATCCAGATGGCGCCATTGGCCTGACGGGCCACACGGCCCGTTTCCAGAATGATTTCCTTGCCGCCCACGGTGGCGGACACACGAGTACTGTTGAGCAGACCCATAATGGTTACTCCTGGAAGGAGACTCCGTGAAGAAAGACGAAAGCTTCGCCTCTGTTCGCGGATGCTCCTTCCTCGCGTTGAGGTTGAGGGGCAGTGCCCCTTTCTTGCAGGATGGGGGAGCGGAATCGCTTCCGCTCCCCCTTGTTTCCGGATCGTTTCCGACTACTTGCGCAGACCGAGCTTTTCGATCAGGGCACGGTAGCTCTGAATGTCGGTCTTCTTCAGGTAGTTCAGCATCTTGCGACGCTGGCCGACCAGCTTGAGCAGGCCGGTACGGGAGTGGAAGTCCTTCTTGTTGGCCTTGAAGTGGCCGGCGAGGCCGTTGATGCGGGCGGTAAGAAGGGCGATCTGAACTTCAGCGGAGCCGGTGTCGCCTTCGTGCTTGGCGAACTGAGCGATGACGGCCTGCTTCTGAGCGGAATCCATAGCCACAGCGGTATCCTCCTCTCTGACATTCGTCAGAGGTTAGTGGGTAAAAAGCCCCCGAAGTACTGCCCAGACAGGACGATCCCTGTCCATGCGGGCTTCTGCCAGAGCCAGAGGCGAGCCATCCTGCGCCAGTATGACGGCGCGTTCACCGGATTCGAAAGAACCGAATTCCGGCAGATGGGGAACGGCGATGCCGTTTCTCAGATTCGCTTCCTGCACTTTGCCGACGGAAATATTCTTCCAGCCGGGCAGGGCGGCACTGATAGGCATGATCCATTCCGGCAGCCTTTCGGGCTCGGCAAGGACCTCGTCCAGCGTGTGAGCGACGTCCAGTCCGAACGGATGGCTGTATTCCCGGGTCAGTTCCGTGAGCATGGCTCCGCACCCAAGTCGAATCCCCAAGCTGTGGGCCAGGGACCGTATGTAGGAACCGGAACTGCACGTTACCCGGAATCGTACGTCCGGCATGTTCACCCATTGAACATCGGCGTACGAAACATGTATGCTTTTCACCTTGACCGGCACTTCCATGCCGGCACGGGCCAGCTTGTACAAGGGCTGTCCCTGGTGCTTTGCGGCGGAATAGGGCGGAACGGGCTGTTCCGTCACATCCAGCCAGGCCGCCACTTCACGACGGGCAGCCTCTTCAAGCGCGGAGCCGGGGAGAAGATCCTCCTCCGTCAGCTTCGTTTCGGAAACAATGGAACCTTCGGCATCCCAGGTATCGGTGGTCACGCCCAGACGCAGCGTTCCGCCGTAGGTTTTCACGCCGCCTTCCAAAAGGTAGCCGGAAAGCTTGGTGGCGTGGCCGAGAAGAACAAGCAGCACACCCGTGGCCATGGGATCGAGGGTTCCTGCATGGCCGATTTTCTTCTGCCCGAGACGCTTGATGCGCGCAATGGTCTGCGCGGAAGAAAGCCCCTTGGGCTTGTTCAGTACCAGTATGCCGTGCTGCTGTTCCATGCGAAAAGTCTATGTAGCTTTAATTATCAGGATAGTCCAGTCCCCGCGGAAGGATTGCCGCGGAGAAAGCTCCCCTAAAAACGAAGGCGGAAGCCGCCTCACAGTACCTTATGTCGTCAGTTCAGAAGAGGCCTCGACACGGGGTGCTGCGCTTCCACATGGTCTTCCACTTCCGTGCCCGAAGGAGGCGTAAAGGTGAAGTCCTTGGCGGAAACGGAAACGTCGGGCTTCAGGTTCTTCAGCTCTATCGTGTTGGTATTGCCGTAGAAGTCCATGACCATGGCGCGGCGGATAAGCGACGTGTCGGGATCGATCCAGAGCTGGGCTTCGGTCAGTTCCGTAGTGGGTTCCTTGGGGTAGAGCAGAAGATGGATGAGCTTGCCGTCTTCCGGAGCCTGGGAGGGCTCCAGATCGAAATCGCGGGAAAGAGCGCTCTGCCCGGTGATGACCTGGATGAGAGAACGGGAATCTTCGGCCAGTTCACGGGAATAACGGTAGGCCAGCTCCTCGTCGGGCAGGTAGTTCCAGATTTCCCTGTCCGTAACCATGAGAAGTTCGGCATGGGGAGCAGCGGTTTCCCAGCGGACGAGCAGGGGCTTTTTGAACGTGATCACGCCGTGGCGCTCTTCCACAACGCCGCTCTCGCGCTGCAGAAGCTGCTGCGTGAAATCGGCACGAAAGCTCTGCATGGAGGCGTAGGCGGCCTGCATGCTGGTCACGACGGAGGAAATATCGGCAGCCCGACCGTTCTGAACAAAGAGTCCCAGAACAAGAAAGGCACAGAAGAAGATCCGCAGAAATCGGCTCATGATGTAATCCTTATTTCTCCCGGAAAAGGCGGTCGACGCCGCCAGACGGCAAGAAATGACGGAGGCCTGCGGGAGAGGCCGGAAAAGACCGGAAACCGGTCGCGTAAGGGAAGGAAAGCGGGGAGGAAAGCCTCCCCGCACGGTTGCTATTCTTCGTCTTCAGCCTGAGTGAGGCCGTAGTTGTCGGCGAGGATGGGGCCGAAGAAGAAGCTGACGTCGCCGAGCTCTTCCTCGATGCGGAGGAGCTGGTTGTACTTGGCTATACGGTCGGAACGGCTGGCGGAGCCGGTCTTGATCTGACCGGAGTTGGTGCCCACGGCGAGATCGGCGATGAAGGTATCTTCGGTTTCGCCGGAACGGTGGGACACGATGGTGGCATAACCGGCGTTCTTGGCGATTTCGATGGTATCGAGGGTTTCGGTCAGGGTGCCGATCTGGTTCACCTTGATGAGCACGGCGTTGGCAAGACCGTCTTCGATGCCTTCAGCCAGAATGTCGGGGTTGGTGACGAACAGGTCGTCGCCCACGAGCTGGATGTGATCGCCGAGGCGGTCGGTAAGCAGCTTCCAGCCTTCGCGGTCGTTTTCAGCCATGCCGTCTTCAATGGAAATGAGCGGATAGCGTTCGGTGAAGTCTTCCAGCCAGTCCACCATCTGTTCGCTGGTGAGTTCGAGGCCTTCGCCGGCGATGACGTACTTGCCGTCCTTGTAGAATTCGGAGGAAGCGGCGTCGATGCCGAGAGCCACTTCGGCGCCGGGAATGTAACCGGCGGCTTCGATGGCCTTGATGAGGTAGCTGAAGGCTTCGTCGTGGCTCTTGAGGTTGGGAGCAAAGCCGCCTTCATCGCCCACGGAGGTGACATGGCCGTCCTTGGCAAGAATGCTCTTGAGGGTGTGGAAGACTTCGGCGCCGATGCGCAGAGCGTCGGCAAAGGTCTTGGCGCCCACGGGCATGATCATGAATTCCTGGATGTCCAGGTTGTTGGGAGCATGCGCGCCGCCGTTGATGA
>USBZ01000026.1 GCA_900553065.1 uncultured Desulfovibrio sp.
ACAGCATATGCTGTCGGCGCCTTTTTTCATGCCGACTCCGAAGCTCGAAAAGAACGCACGCTTTTTGCTTTCCCCGGGTCGCTCTTCCCCGACGGCGGGTATTGCATAATCGATCCCGACGAATTCCGGTGTTTATTTTCCTGCAGAATGCCCGCTTCCGCCGGAGAGAGCTTCCGAAAGCCAGTCTCCCGCAAAAATATTCCTGCCCCTGTGCAGCCCCGAAAACAAAAAAGCCCCGACCGCCCATCTCTAGGAAGCCGGGGCTGCAAAACAGCCGAAGAAAAATTCTCCGTAATGACTTACTGCTTTACCGCAAGAATCACATGGGGAGCCTTGATGGCGGCCTGAACACGAACACCTTCGGCAATGCCGGCATCATCCGCGCTGTCTACCGTGCACACGGAGGTCAGGCGATCGCCGTTGTCCAGTTCCACGGAAACGCTGGCCATGATTTCTCCCTTCTTGATCTGCTTCACGGTGCCGGGCAGCATATTGCGGGAGGAAAGCACATAGTCTTCCACATCGCGTGCAAGCAGCACGTTCACCCCCTTCACCATGACCAGAACCTCACGGCCAGGGCAGAGGCCAAGCGTTTCCGTGCTTTTGTCCGTAACAATGGCGGAAATCTTGAGACCTCCCTTGAGATCAATGGCAATCTCATCGTTGACCGCACCCTTCTTCACAGCCGTGACAACACCATCCAGAATATTTCTCGTCGTAACCTTCATGGCAAACGCTCCTTATGAAATTTAAAGAGCAGATAAGTACACGGGGACATCTGTCAATGTCCGACTCTGGAATCATACTGTACCTGACTCTATCCGACAGGGGGCTCCTGCACTCATTTCTCCCACATAAGTGCAGCGATCTATTATCAAAAGACAGACGAACTCGTCAGAGTTTCTGACGCCCGTCAGCCACAGCTTTCAATCTTTTGCCGTCAAGAATTTCCACAGAAGATCTTGTAAGCCTGCCGATGATGCCCTCGTCTCTGAGCCTGCGAATAATTCTTGTAAGCGTTGTGATATGAATTCCCAGCTGCATGGCCATGCTTTTCTGCGACGGGCGACGGCTTCCGTCCGCCTTCTGAGTCATGGCATACAGCATGGCGCATACCTGCTGAATATTATCTCTGTGCGTAGATTCACCAAGAAGCTTCGTATGAATGACAAGGTGGGTGCACAGCGACCTGAGCAGGCTGATGAACTGCTCAGGATGAGAGGAGACAAAAGCGGGATCCGTCAGCAAAGCTGCATCGAAAACAACGATCTCCGTGTCAATCACGGCCTGGGCCAGCGTGTTGCCGTGATCCTCTCCCAGAATGGTGGGAACGTTCATCACGCTTCCGGGCCCCGCAAGAAGCATGGTTCGCTCCTTTCCGCTGCGGCAGATATAGGTCAGACGCACACGACCGGACACAATATAATAAAAAAACGGAACTTCACTGTAGATGTGAATGGCTTCTCCGGCGGAAAAACGCCGACGTACACCCATATGCAGAATACTCTCCCACGAAGTATTGAGATGACTGACGGGAGAATATTCCTTGCCTCCTTCTCTGCCCTCCGCCATGAGTTCCTCCTCTGCCGGAATACGGTACCGTTCCCGATGCATAACAGCAGCGGGGCTTCTTTCCTGAATACCAGAAGAACGACATAATGAACAGAGCGAATTTGAAATTCATCTTCATGGCAGTACATTCTCTCCAGGCCAGCCGGAGATACCGCACAATCCGGCACGACGGGAGAAAACGATGCTGCCCGGTCGGCTGCACGCATCTCCTCCCCCTGCTTCCGGCATGACCACTGTACAAAAAGCCATGAACAGACGCGGGCGGCCGCAGACCTTCCGCATCGAAAAGTCCACAGCCGCCCGAAATACTCAGCAAAACAAGATCAATACATCATGGAAGGCAGCCACAAGGCTATCCAGGGGAAGATAATGACGAGAACAACAACCCCGAGCATGGCCAGCACGAAAGGCATACAGGCTTTGAACACGGAAACGAGAGGAACATCCGCCACCGACTTCATCACGAAAAGATTGATGCCGAAAGGAGGCGTGATGGACGCCCAGTTCATCATCATGACGATGATAACTCCGAACCAGACCAGATCCCACTGGAAAAACTTGGCGATGGGGACAAAAATGGGAACACAGACAAGCAGGAGCGGCAGCGAAGGAACAAAGCAGCCCAGAATGAACAGAACGATGAGAATCGCCGTCAGGGTAAGGCCGCCGGAAAGTCCAAGGCCGGAGATCTGCATGGCCAGCGTCTGAGGAATCCGGCTCAGCGTCATAAAGTAACCGAGGACGGAAGCACCGGTAAGAACCGTGAAAGACATGGTGATGTATTTTGCCGCATCGGTCAGCGAGGCAAGAAAGTTCTTCTTGCGCAGGCGCCGCATGAAAAGGCCCATCAGCATGGTGCACATGCATCCTACGGCGCCGCCTTCCGCTGCAGTGAACATGCCGCCGTAGATGCCGCCGATCACGATGATGAAAAGCATAAGAATAGGAAGCGCCGACAGCAGAGAACGCATACGCTGTTCCAGCGGCGTAACGGGAAGAGGCCTGGCCAGGGACGGATTCAGAAACACCTTCAGCCAGACCGTGAAGCAGAAGAGAAGCATACTCAGAAGGCCGGGCAAGACACCTGCCATGAACAATTCAGCAATGGACTGCTCGGCAAGAACCCCGTACAGAATAAAAACACCGCTCGGAGGTATGAGGGCACCGATGATGCCGGAAGAAGCCAGCGTGCCTACGGAAAGTCCGTCATCGTAATGATTGTCGCGCATTTCAGGAAGCGCGATGGCCGACATGGCGATGGTGCCGGAAAGGCAGTCGCCCACCACGGCGCCGAAAGCCGTGCACGCGCATACGCTGCCCTGGGCAAGACCACCGCGCAGATGGCCGAGCCAGGCACGGGCACAGGTATAAAGATCTTTTCCGAGACCGCTGTAGAAACAGAAGTACCCCATGAGCATGAAAAACATGAGCGGGGACCAGGTATAGCTTGCCGACGTGGAAAAAAGCGCTTTTCCGAAGAAATTGAGGGAAGGTCCGACACCGCGGATGCTGGCGGCAAAAATAAAGCCGGTGGCCAGAAGACCATAGGCTATGGGCATGCCTGACAAAAACAGAATGAACATGACGCCCAGCCCCAGAAGGCCCACCTGCACGCTGGAGAAGCCGAACATGGTCAGCTTGTGAGTGGCCAGCCATACCGCAAGAGCCACCGTTGCCGCCGAAATCAACAGAGACGGAAAAAGCAGACGGCGGCAGGAACAGAAAATCCGACTCATCGTGCGGGCATATTCCCACAACAGTGTCAGCATCAGCGTCGTGAAGCCGAAGGACACAAAATAGATGAACGGCTTATAGGGAATGCTCAAAAGCCCGGTCACGGATTTGGCATTTGAGCCGTACCTGAACGAGGCATAGACGCACAGAGCGCAGATAATTACCGACCACAGTCCTGTAACGGATTCAAAAAGCAGTTTCCGTTCAGCAGAAAGTCTGTCCGTGATGACATCCATGACCACATGGCATCCCGCCCACTGGGCGTAGGCAATGGAGGAAAACACCACGACGGGCATCAGCATTTCCGTGACTTCATGCATGCCCGGCATGGGCCTGCTGAAGACATAGCGGAGAAAGACATCCAGAAACGTCAGGGCGATGATGACCAGAAAAACAGCTATTCCCGCAGCACTGAGCCATTTGCAGCCGGCATGCAGGCAGTCGCCGACAGCCTTCAGTCTGGGCGACATCTCAGCGGGAACAAAATTTTCGGAATCTGAACTCATGGAAATCTCCTTGGCGTACGGCGACACTGCCTGCTGTCGTCAAGAGCGGCACGGAAGTGCCGGTTGTGGAATGCATCCGCGCCGCTCTGACCGGAATAAACACTCTGGAAGCCTCTCTTCGGCAGGAAGTACGAAATGTTACTGTTTCCGCATCCGAACGATGTCCGTCACAGGAACATGTCCGAAGGCATTCTCCGTTTCTTCCTGGAAGATACGGAACACTCAGCGGGGGGAAACAAATTCCCGGATCAGACGGGAATCCTTCCACAGGGCATTCTTCTCTGCCTGCAGTTCAAGATGGCGACGGGCAATCGCCTCGCCGGGCAGTCCTGCCTCGCTGACCTTTTCGATCCAGTCCTGAAGCACAGGTTCCATCTTGGCCGCAGCCTCAGCGTATTCCTGCTCGGTCAACATATGAATCTGTCCGCCCATTTCCTGCATCCAGACTCTGCAGGACTCATACTGATTGCGATCCCAGAATTCGGGCATGACCTTGTCGGAGTATTCGCGGGAAACATCATCGACGACCTTCTTCAGGTCATCGGGCATACCGTCGTACACATCCTGATTCATCACACAGTAGAACGTGCCTCCGGCGAGCGTGATGGGAATAACGTGCTTGATGAGATCACCGAAACGGCGGCTCACCAGCAGCTGGAAATCCACCATGCAACCGTCCACTATTCCCTGCTGCATGGCCATGTAGACGTCGGAAGAAGGCATGGGAACCACCGTGATGCCGAGAGCGCTCAGTCGGGCCGCGGCATTGGGTCCGGCGGACGTGACGATCTTCATGCCGCGCAGCTCCTCCAGACTCTTGACGGGCTTGATCGTACCTATGAAGGATCCCACGGTAACACAGTGGGAAAAGAGCATCTTTGCGCCTTCAAGCTCCTTCATGACCTGAGGAAACTCCTGCTCCACCTGGTGAATGATTTCCGAAGGCTTATCCAGCGAGCGGGAAGTATCACTGATGTACCAGCTGCGTTCATGGAAGGGGAACTGTCCCGCGGCCGCATTGAACGAGGCTTCCGCGATATCGGCAAGTCCGTTTCTCACGGCGTCGAACGCTTCCGCCTCCTTGTTCAGAGACTCGGCGAAATACGGCTCGACCTTGATGCGACCGCCGGAACGGCGTTCCAGCTCTTCCGTCCACGGCTTGAGAGCCTCGGTCCAGCGGGCATGTACCGGCGGAATGGCAAGACTCAGACTCAGTTCATACTCCGCAGCATGAGAAGACGGGCAGCAGGAAAGAAGAAACAGCGACGCAGAAAGAAATGAAAGCAGTTTTTTCATGGAGATCTCTCTCAGGATGAAGGTGACCGGATATTCTTTCGACTTTCGTTTCAGGGGAAAGGGCCGGTTCCGGGATCTGCGGCACGGCGGCGGCAGACCCCGGAGTCTGGGCGGAACAGGAACGCTGCACAGGTCCGCCTCTGCCGCGCCTACAATCTCGTATGCAGAGGGAACTCAAACGACACGGCATCGGCAGGACAGGCTATCCTGCAGCATCCGCAGTGCCAGCACTCATCGGGATAGGCGACGGCAGGCTCGTTCTTATCCATGACGAGAACATATCCCGGACAGCGTTTGACGCAGTTTCCGCATCGCCTGCATTTTTCCTTATCAAAGACAGGAGGCATACCTTTCTCCTTGGTTGACGGGTATTCTTCTCTGCCGGATCATCGGCATCCATTAGTTCCAGCTGAAAACGGACTGCCCGTGCTCATCCAGACGTACAGCCAGAGGACGATCCTTTTCCGGAGAAACCGGGGGATATTCCCGACAGATGAACAGTCCCCTGCCGTTCTCCCTTCTCTCAAGACAGGATTCCACATAAAGGCGGCTTACCCGAAGAAGCTCCCGGCTCTCCGTAAGGCGCATCAGATCACGAAGGCTGTCCCCGCCAAGCCGGGGTTCATATTCCTTCAGAACATCCATGCTGCGCAGCGCCTGCCGCATGCCGGCATCCGTGCGCTGGAATCCCACATAGTAATCCATGATCTGCCGGAGTCCGTCTTCAAACTCCGTATAGGTGATGGCATTTTCAGGCTTGTTCACCAGCGGGCGGAAGGTCTGCTCATGGAAGGCGGCAAGGTCCGCTTCCTCCGGCAGGCTCGCCATTTCCAGTCCGGCAGCTCTGCCGGCGGCAAAGCGTCCAGCCTGATAGCCCATGCTCATGGAGCCGGAGAACGAACAGAGAAGGCAGGCATTGTAAAGGTTGGCGACATCCGTTTCGAGTTCGTCATTGCAGCGGATGATGCCGCCGAGGCAACGCTCGCTCAGCTCAACTTCCATGGGAGCACGAGTGAATTCAATGTCTCTGGCCGCCGCATAGTCAAGGAAGGTTTCCTTGTCGCCGGGCATCAGGTCGTACTGAAGATGGCGGGCGTCCTCCGGAGAAAAGTGCGTCATGTCCATGACGAAGGGCGGCCCGCTGCCCAGCAGCGTTTCCTCAAAGGTACCCATGACCTGATTGCGCCTCGGGCAGTTTTCCCAGTGCGGATCGTACCGTCCCATGAAGCGTTCGCCGATGGCATTGATTTCCTTGCCGCCCATGTTGTTGAGACCGTTAAGCCCGGAGCAGCCGAAGCCCTTGGGGTTCAGCGTGGCGGCATCCTGCGTGTCCAGACCGAGAATCGTGCATCCTGCATCCAGCGACAATACGATCTGACTTCCCGTGACGAACGGCGACGGCTGCGTATTGAACGGCTTATGCGTGGAATTGTTGGAAACACGCACGGCCTCGCGACCAAGAGCCATCACCGCGCACTTGCAGGAGATCTCCACCCGGGCGCCCGTAAGGATATGAAAGCCCTGGCAGCCTGCGATGCGGTCATGATCCTTCAAAAGACGCGTCACCTGCACATTTTCCACGACCTGAACGCCCAGCTTTCTGATATAGGCGGCAAGTCGGGGCTTTACCGTAAAGCCGTGGTCGATATGAATCCACCATGCTCCCGGCTGACCGAAGCCGAGCGAGCGCAGATAGGAGCCGTCCTCCCTGTGCATCAGCTCAATGCCGGCATCTTCAAGGATGCGGCGACATTCATTCATACCCTGGTAGAAAAGTTCCGCCTTCCGGACGGAAAAACCTGAAATCGGGGTCGAATAATACTTTATGATGTCCTCAAGACCGTCATGTTCGTCCTGATCCAGAACACACATGAAGTGATCGTTTCCCCCGCCCAGAGAACCGGAACTTTCCAGACATCCCTTGTCGAGCAGAAGAACGTTCGCCCCGGCTCTTGCGGCGGCAATGGCGGCTCCGCAGCCCGCCGCGCCCGCACCGAGCACAAGGACATCCGTTTCATATCGTTTCACCACATTCTGCATATGCTCCTCTCTTTTTCCATGTTCCGGGAAGTGAGGCCTCCCTTCCCTTCTCCTCGGGATTCAGGAAAAAAAATAGCGCATATGCATATTTTTCCATTTTTCTCTGCCTCGGACCAAACAAAAAATTCTTTCGCCCGGGGAACGCCTGCGAGCGCCTTTCTTGTGCCCCCGGCAGCCTCGACTCCCGGCAGGTACAAAAAACAGGGCGAACATGGCCTGTCCTGTAGGAACAGACCATGTTCGCCCTGAATCGGCATTCTGATTTTCACCGAAAACGGCGGCGCCGGAACATTACCCTGCCCTTTTGAGGCATCTCGACGACGCCGGAAAACTTCCGACGCACCCGGCAGAGCGCGGCGGGCTTTTTGCCTGGTACCTTATGACGTGTCACGCCCTGTGCACGCTGTGATGCACGGTGATGCCTTCGAGAAGAGACGCCGTGATCAGGCAGTGCTTCACGATTTTGGCGCAGTGCTCAAGCTTGGGCACATACTGGTCGTCCACATCCACGGCCACATCTATATTGATTTCGGCAAGCCGTGTGACGCCCTGATCGTTCATCCGCTTGAATCCCGTAGCCGTGGCCTGGAGGCGCTTCACAGGAACATCGCGAGCCAGAAGCGCCGCTCTGATGCTGCCGCAGTAGCAGCTGAGCGCGGCGGAAAGAAGCAGAATGGAAGAATTGCCGCTTCTGGCCTCCTCAGGATAACCGGAATAATCCATGACGATATCGCCCAGTACCGGCGATCCGGTATGAATGGTGTAGACATCACCTTCCTGAACGAACTGAACCTTGATTTCTCGTGACATGGCATCCCCCTTTGTAAAGAACACCCTTTTGAAGCAATGGCAGTAACATCGATTCGTCCACATGCCTTTTCCGCATGTCGCGACGAAATATTCTCCTGCACCGGAAGCCGGCTGCAGGCATGACGACAGAATGGTCGGGTGAGCTTGAAAGCCCGGCTATCCTGCAAAGCGAACCGGCTCGGCCAGCTGGCGGAGCAGCGCGGGAACGGAGTACATGGCCAGCGCGGAGCTGCGGGGATTTTCCGGCAGCGCGGCAGGACTGGTGGTTATATCGAGCGCGCAGCGGCCTGCCCGCGCCACGATATGATGCGAGGTGCCCGCCGCTTCCGGATCGGCAATGAGCCGCATACGGGTTTTCTCAGGTCCCGGTCCGGCCAGAGCCAGGGCCACGGCCACATTGACGTTGGCCGGAAAACGACGAATGGCCTCCGAGGCGGTGCCTTCAAAAAGAATGCGGGCCTCTTTGGACACCGGTTCCCTTACGCCTTCCGGAACGGACGGAAGTTCGGAAATATCGCTCAGGCCGAGGCTTTCGGGCTTCTTGATGGTGGTCAGGGAAAGGCTTTCCAGCCCCATTTCCCGCAAAGCCCGTATGCCGTCCAGTCCTGCGACGGCGCCCGAAGGAACATGAACCGGAGTATCAGCGGCCATGACGTCCTCAAGCAGCGCTTCATCCAGTACGAATCCGCCTACGCTCAGGCATACGATTTCCCTGTGCGCCGCCAGAGCCGTGCGAACAATGCCGGGCATGGCCGCGGCGCTGGCCGTTTCAACAACAAGATCACATTCCGCCATGATCTCATCGACCGTGCACGCCGGAACGTTCAATTCCCGGCCGAGCTTCTCGGCATGCTCCCGGGTACGGGAGGCGACGGCAGCAAGCTCATACAGATGCTGCATATGGTCTCTGATGTGAACGCCGAGCAGACGTCCTATGGTTCCACAGCCGATGATGCCGATACGCTTGCGTTCCATGCGACAAATTCCTGCGCTGAGAATAAAAAGAAAGGCCGCGCTCCCGAAGGAATGCGGCCGGAAAGGTCTGCGATCCCGAAGTGTCTGAACCGGAAACGATCCGTGCAGGATCGCTCCCCGATACCGGACACGCCGTCCGGACTGTCTGACCTGCGCTCGGGACGGACGTTTCCGCATGACGCGAATGCCCGTCCCCATGTGCGGCATTCTCCCGAACGGGGATGCTGAACTTTGCTGATAAACCGGACTTACAGCACGGCCACAGCTTCGACTTCCACGCGGGCACCCTTGGGAAGAGCGGCCACGGCCACGCAGGAGCGGGCGGGAGCGTCGGAAGAGAAGGTTTCGGCGTACACGCTGTTGACGGCCTGGAAATCGGCCATGTCGGTCAGGAACACGGTGGTCTTCACCACGTTTTCAGGAACGGCACCGGCGGCGGCGAGCACGGCCTTCATGTTCTGCAGCGCTCTGGCGGTCTGTTCCTTCACGTCATCGGAAACCAGTTCGCCGGTGGCGGGATTCATGCCGATCTGACCGGACAGGTACAGAACATTGCCCGCCTTGATGGCCTGAGAATACGGACCGATGGCGGCAGGAGCATCGGCAGAGAAAATAACGTTTTTCATGACAGCTTCCTCTTGGCTATGGAATTACTTTTTCCAGTTGAACTTGAACACCTGTTCCACATCGGGATGCAGGCTCAGGTGAACAGGGCAGGTGTGGGCACAATGCTCGATGGCCGCCTTCTGACGGGGCAGATATTCTCTGTCGGGCATGTCGAAGGTGATTTCGATCTTGCCGATGCGACGGGGATCGGCGCTCATGATCTTGGTGATTTCGATGGAGGTTCCGGTCACGTCGATGTCATGGGTCTTCGCGTAGATGCCGATAATGGTCATGCAGCACGAAGCCAGAGCGGTCGCGCAGAGATCGGTGGGAGAGAAGGCCTCGCCCTTGCCGTTGTTGTCGACCGGAGCGTCGGTGACGATCGTCGTTCCGCTCGCGATGTGGGTGCATTCCACGCGCAGATCGCCAAGGTACACAGCTTTCATGTTTGCCATACCATCCATCTCCTTGTTGGTGAGTAATGTTCCTGAATTCAGGCTAACGCGATTTCGTTCAATTAGTCAACAGTTTACTGTCGACAGATAAAAAATAGCGTATTTCTCTCCCAAAAGCACGAAACTCACGCCCATGATCCCGCGGGCTACTCGACGAAGCGAGCCTTCTTCGACTTGACGCCATGTTCCGCCGGCACCTCGCAGTGCTGAGCCAGACGTTCGGCGGATTCGGCATAGTGTTCGCGCACCGTTCTTTCGATGCGTCCGCGATCGCCGGAACACAGCGCATCATAAATCCGGCTGTGTCTGTCGTACAACTCTTCCGGAGTATAAAGATTACGCCACTGCTGATACATCAGAAATTTGGAAATCACTCGGCTGGAACGGCTGGCCAGAGTCCGGAGCAGAGGATTTTCCGAAAGCGAAAGAATGGTCTCATGAAACTGACTGCCCAGCGTAGCCTGCTCCTCCGAAACCGTCGCTTCGTTTCTTGCCTCACGCATCTGCTCAAGCAGAGCAGCAAGCTTGCCGCGCACATCCTCAGGCAGACCGTCTGCGGCATTGCCGGCGGCCGTGCCCTCCAGCAGACCGCTCAGCTCGTAGCTGTTGCGGATGCCGTCCGGAGTAAGTATGGTCACGCATTTGCCGCGCTTGGGATGCGTCATGAGCAGGCCCTCAGCTTCCAGCTGATAAAGAGCCTCTCTTACCGGTGCACGACTGATGCCGCATTCCTCGGCAAGACCTGCCTCTCCCACACAATCTCCCCCGCGCAGCTTTCCGTTTCGGATACGCTGCCTGATGAGGCGGGCAACCTGCTCTCTGTATGTCTGTTTGCTGAACTGCTGCATTGCTCCTCCCTTATAGTAGCACAAGAAACGCTATAGGCCATCCATGGTGCTGCCGTCAAATATCTCGTGACGCCGTGCTCTCCAGATTCCCCACAATAGGCGACACCACGTGAAAAGCCTGCGGCGATACCGCAACAATCACGCCACGTCTGCCGGCGTTGACGAAAAGTTCCGGCATCTGCATGAGCGTTTCCTGCATGAAGACGGGAATATCCGTTTTCAGCCCGAACGGACAGATCCCTCCCGGCCTATATCCTGTCAGCTCCCATGCCACATCAGGAGCCGAAGGCGCAAGATGACGAATTCCGGAAAGTCTCTCCAGCCTGTGCAGGGAAACGCGCCTATCCCCATGCATGAGCACCATGACGGCCCGCAAACGTTCTCCGCTCTCTCCATTGTCGAAAACAAGACTCTTCACCACGGCATGCTCGTCAAGGCCGAGCTTGAGCGCCGCATCACGCGTGCCTCCCCGCTCAACATAGGCATAATCCAGACGCATGGCGGGAATGCCTGCAGCCTCCAGAATCTGTAACGCCGGAACCGGCTTTTCCTCTTCTTTCATGGTTGAATCCCCCTGACGATAGTGATTTCATTTTTTTTCATGATTGTCGACAGAAATCCGTCACAAATATTGACATGATATTTTCTTATTCCATATACTGTCGACAAAGAAGTAACACATCGTCCTCGTTCATGATCCATAACCGTTTCTTACTCAGGAGAGTAGTATGAACGCCAAATGCTCCGGACTTGTCTGCCGCGACTGCGGGACAAAACTTGCAGAGTCTGAGTTTTCTCTGACCTGCCCGAAATGCGGTGCCCCTATGCGGGTAGAATTTCCGGCCGAATCCATCAGAGAAGCTCTGAAAGATGGTATGCCTGCCTATGATGCCCGTTCCTACCTGCATCAGTGGCGTTCCATTCTGCCCATCTCCGACGACTCCCTCATTGACCGTGTGAGCCTCGGCGAAACGGAAACGCCGCTTCTGCGCTCCAACCGCTACGGTCAGGAAAGAGGCATTTCCGACCTCTACTTCAAGGTGGAACAGGGCCCGACCCTTTCCCTTAAAGACAGAGGCACCTCGCTCTGCGTGCTGAAGGCCATCGAACAGGGCTGCCACACCGTGTGCCTGTCCTCTTCCGGAAACAACGCCGCCAGCATTTCCGCCTACGGTTCCCGCGCGGGTCTGCGTCCCGTGGTCTTCGTGCAGAAGCAGGTTTCCGCCGCCAAGATCTTCAAGAGCCTCGTGTACGGCGGAACCGTCATCCGCATCAACGGCGACATGGCCGCCGCCAGCCGCATCTGCAAGGACATGGTGCAGGAAAAGGGCTGGTATCAGTGCGGCGGTCCCAACCCCTACCGCGTTGCCGGCAAGCGTACGTTCGCCTACGGCATCGTGCAGCAGCTCGGCCGCGCTCCCGACACCATTCTCATTCCCTGCGGCGGCGGCGCCGGCATGGTTGCCGCCTTTGACGGCTTCTCCGAAATGCTGGCTGCGGGCATCATCGACCACATGCCCCGCATCGTCGGCGTGCAGCTTTCCGCCTGCAATCCCATCGCCACAGCGTTCCGCGAAGGCAAAGACACCGTTGTGCCCATCGAAAAGAAGCCCTCGCTTTCCGACGCCATCATGAACAACAATCCCCACTGGGGCAAATACTGCCTGCAGGCTGCCCGCAGCACCGGCGGCACCATGCTGGAAGTGACGGACGAAGAATTCGTCCGCACCATCCGCGAACTCGGCCGCAAGGAAGGCCTCTTCGTGGAACCCGCCGGCGCCGTTACCGTGGCCGCTCTGGACAAGCTCATCAAGATCCCCGGTTTCGAACAGCCCGGCGTGACGGTGTGCAACCTGACCGGACACGGCCTGAATGCTCCTCAGGTCGCCACCAGCGACGACGAATATCCCGACGTCATCGAACCTACTATCGAAGCCGTGGAAGCCAGACTGCAGAGCATCGGCCAGCTCTGATGCCCTTCAAGGAAACATGCTTTTCCGGCATTAAAAACAGAAAACGCATGTCCGCTCCCCGCCGATCTCCCTCGGACGGCGGACGGACGTGAGTACAAATGGATTTGGGCGAACCTGCCATCACACCTAGGAGGTTAGTATGATCAAACTGTCCTGGCTCCTCACCCCTGTCATGATCCTGACTCTGGGCATGGGCGGAACGGCCCTGGCCCGGGACTTCGTCATCGGCGTGCAGAGCATTGCGGAAACTCTCGATCCGCATGACTCCATGGCCGGTCAGGGTTTCGACTACCGCGGCCATGTGTACGATTCCATCGTCTGGCTGGACGGCACGGGCAATCCCAAGCCCGGTCTGGTCACGGACTGGAAATGCGTTGATCCCTACACCTGGGAACTGACCGTCCGCTCCGACGTGAAGTTCCACAACGGCGCTCCCCTCACCGCCGAGGACATCGCGTTCTCCCTGTGGCGCACCTGCAACGTTCCCGGCACGGACAATCCCATGTCCATCGTCGGCAACCTGGTCAGCGAGCGCATCGTCGTTTCTCCCACCAAGCTGATCCTGAAGACCGCTACTCCTCAGCCTATTCTGATGCGGTACATGGGCCTTGTTCCCGTCGTCTCCAAGGCGGTCGGTGAAAAGCACATGGAAGTCAACGACTATAATACCGGCGTGGCCAGTATCGGCACCGGCCCCTACAAGCTGAAGGAATTCGTCACCGGTCAGCGTATCGTTCTGGAACGCAACGATGACTACTGGGGTGAAAAGCCTGCGTGGGAAACCGTGACGCTGCTCAACATCGAAAAGCCGGAAAGCCGTGTGTCCGCCCTGCTCGCCGGTGACGTGGACCTCATCAACGAAGTGCCTGCCGAACAGATTCAGAATCTGGACAGCAATAATGCCGTCAAGGTATGGCGTGCCAAGTCCACCCTGTTCCGCTTCCTGATCATGGACCAGTTCACCGACTCTCCCTCGGACATGACCGACAATGACGGCAAGCCCATGACCAAGAACCCCTTCAAGGATCACAGGGTCCGTCAGGCCATCTCCCTGGCCATCAATCGCGAAGCTCTGATCCAGACCGCTCTGGAAGGCCTCGGCATTCCCGCCGGCCAGCTGCTTGACGAAGGTTTCACCGGTGTGGATCCCACCCTGAAGCCCGACACCTACAACCCCAAGGAAGCCAAGCGCCTGCTCACCGAAGCCGGCTATCCTGACGGTTTCAGAGTTGTGCTCCACGGCTCCTCCGGTCACTACTACAATGCCCCGCAGGTTGTGGAAACCATCGGTCAGATGCTGGCCCGCATCGGCATCAAGACCACCATCGAAATCCATCCCCGCGCGGAATACTCCAGAGCCGGTCGTCGCTTTGAATACAGCTTCGCCCTGTTCGGCTGGGGCGTGAACGTGGGCGAAACCAGTGAATCCATCATGGCTCTGCTCATGACCAACGATCCCAAGACCGGTACCGGCTTCGCCAACCGCGGCCGTTACTCCAACCCCGCCGTAGATGAAGCCGCCCGCGTGGCTCTCGCCGAATTCGAGCCTGAAAAGCGCGACAAGCTGCTCGCCAAGACCGTTCGCATCGCCATGGAAGACTACGGCATCATGCCTCTCTACTTCGGCATGGGCGTATGGGCTTCCAAGGCCGACGTCAAGTTCGATGCCCGTCCCGACAGCCGTACGCTGGCCATTCTGGCCACTCCGGTCGACAACAAGTAATTCGTCATTGAACCCTCTTCCGGCCGGTCTCTTCTCCGGCCGGAAGAGGCCATCATCCCGGTTTTGTAGCCGCTGTCCGTACGCGACGCTTCAAGCGGCGCCGCCCCCGAACCGCTCCGTCCATCCGGTCGGAGCCGTCAGGAACGCGGGATTCTTCCCCCGCCCGCGGAAGAAACGAACTTCCGCCCCGAGTGTGCCTCAACGCAGAAGCATGCCGGCACACCAGGAAAACCTGCACAGATACGCGTTACGAAACCCCGGTTCGACGCAGGCCGGCAACCATGCCCCCTCCGCGTAGCCGGTATGCTCCAACCCGATCCTGAGGGGGATGCATAAATGTTTGCTTTTTTTGTTCGAAGATTCGGTCAGGCCATTCTGGCTCTGTTCGTCACATCCATACTTATCTTTCTGGCCGTCTACGCCATCGGCGACCCCGCCGAAGTGCTGATCGATCCGCAGGCGCCCGATGAACAGGTGGCACGCCTGCGCGCCGTGCTCGGTCTGGATAAGCCCCTCTGGCAGCAGTACCTCTTCTTCCTGGAAAGAGCCGCGCACGGCAGTCTCGGCCTGTCCTACTTCTACAAGGTGGACGCTCTCGATCTCATTCTGCAGCGCATGCCCGCCACCATCGAGCTGGCCCTCGTCGCATCCATGCTGGCCCTCGTCATCGGTATTCCGCTCGGCTTCATCGCCGGTGCCCGTCCCGACAGCATGCTCGGCCGCTCCATCATGGGCTTCTCCATCGCCGGATTCAGTCTCCCGGCCTTCTGGGTGGGACTGTGTCTGATCAAATTCTTCGCCGCTGACCTCCAGTGGCTGCCTTCCATCGGAAGAGGTGAAACAAGGGAGCTGTTCGGCATACAATGGAGCATCCTGACACTTGACGGCTGGACGCACATCATTCTGCCCGCCATCACCCTGTCGCTGGCGAAACTGGCCCTCATCATCCGTCTGACGAGAGCCGGTGTCCGTGAAGCCATGCTCATGGACTACATAAAGTTCGCCCGCGCCAAGGGACTCGCGCCCAGAAGAATCCTCGGCGTCTACGTCATGAAGAACATCCTCATTCCCATCGTCACGGTGTTCGGTCTTGAGCTGGCACGACTTCTCACCGGCGCCATGATCGTGGAATCCGTCTTTGCCTGGCCCGGCATGGGCAAGCTGCTCATCGATTCGATGGGGGTTCTGGACCGCCCCATTCTCGTCGCCTTCCTTCTCATTACCGTGACGACCTTCATCGTCATCAATTTCATCGTCGATCTGCTCTACTCGGTCATAGACCCCCGAATCCGCCTTGGAGGAGGATCCCGCAATGACTAAACGTTCCGCCTCCGCGTCCGGACAGGAAGAAAGCCGCTTCCGCAGAGCGGCCAGAGAATATTTCGAAAGTCCCCTGGCCACCATCGCTCTGGTGGTGTTCGTCCTCATCCTGCTCGCTGCGCTGCTTGCTCCCTGGATTTCGCCTCAGAATCCCTACGATCCTCTCGAAATCAACTTCATGGACGCCCGCCTCGCGCCCGGCAGTTCCGCTTCCGAAACCGACATGACCTACTGGCTCGGCACCGACGCCCAGGGCCGCGACATGGTCAGCAGCATTCTCTACGGCATACGCATCAGTCTGGCCGTAGGTGTGCTCAGCTCCTTCATCGCCATGCTGGTGGGCGCCGCCCTCGGTCTGATCTCCTCCTATCTGGGCGGATTTTTCGACGCTCTGCTCATGAGAATTGTGGAAATCCAGATCAGCCTGCCCTCCGCTCTGGTGGCTCTGGTCTTCATCGCCCTGTTCGGCCGGGGTGTGGACAGACTCATCATAGCGCTGGTGCTGGTGCAATGGGCCTACTTTGCAAGAACGGTACGCGCCTCCGCCCTGTCGGAAAAAAACAAGGAATATGTGGAAGCCGCCACATGTCTGGCCATGCCCACATGGCGCATCGTCTTCCAGTACATCTTCCCCAACTGTCTTGCCCCGCTTCTGGTCATCGTCACCATCCAGATGAGCCATGCCATCACCCTTGAGGCCTCCCTTTCCTTCCTCGGACTGGGTCTGCCCATCACCGAACCGTCCCTCGGTCTGCTCATCTCCAACGGCTTCCGGCATCTGATGAACGGACGCTACTGGATCAGCATGTATCCCGGCGTAGCGCTCTTCATTCTCGTCATGGCCATCAACCTTGTGGCCGACCGGCTGCGCGACATCTTCAACCCGCGGCTGCAGCGCTAGGAGCTACCATGTCCGACATCGTTCTCGACGTAGACAATCTGCACACGCACTTCTTTACCCGGCGCGGCCTGGTTCGTGCCGTGGACGGCATCAGTTTCAGTGTGCGCAAAGGTGAAGTGCTCGGACTGATCGGTGAATCCGGCTCGGGCAAAAGCGTGACCGGTTTCTCCATCATGCGCCTCGTGGACGCCCCCGGCCGCATCGTGGAAGGACATATCCGCTTCCGCGGGCAGGATCTGGCAAGCCTGAGCGAACGGCAGATGAGAGATCTGCGCGGCTCCCGCATCGCCATGATCTTCCAGGATCCCATGATGACGCTCAACCCCGTGCTGCGCATCGACACCCAGATGATCGACGCCGTGCTGGCCCACGACAACGTCAGCAAGGCCGAAGCGCGCATCCGGGCCAGAGACGCCCTGGGCAAGGTGGGCATTCCCTCCCCCGAGGAACGCCTCAAGGCGTATCCCCACCAGTTCTCCGGCGGCATGCGCCAGAGAGTCGCCATCGCCATCGCCATGCTGCATAAGCCCGACCTGCTCATCGCCGACGAACCGACCACGGCTCTCGACGTCACCATTCAGGGCGAAATTCTGAGCGAAATGCAGAAGCTGTGCAAGGAAAGCGGAACGTCCCTCATCTGGATCACCCATGACCTTGCCGTCGTGGCGGGTCTTGCCCACTCCATCTGCGTCATGTACGCCGGAAAGATCGCGGAATACGGCCCCGTCGACGACGTTCTGGATCGTCCTCTTCATCCGTACACGCAGGGTCTGCTGCGCTCCATTCCCGGAGAAAACCTTGCCGAAAGAGGACAGCCTCTGCGCCAGATTCCCGGCTCCATGCCGTCGCTGCTCTCCCTGCCCCCGGGTTGCGCCTTTGCTCCCCGCTGCGAATACGCCAGGCAGGAGTGCCGGAATACCGTCGATATGCGTACTCAGGGCGCACGTTCGGTGCGTTGCCTTTTTCCGCTCGCCCATAACAGCTCCACGGGAGGCAGGGCATGAACGATCCATTTCTTGAAGTACGGGATCTTTCCAAAAACTTCGTGCGTAAACTGACGCTGGCCGAAAAGGCCGGCAATCTCATCGGCTGCCAGTATCGCGAGCAGGTCGTACGCGCGGTGGACCATGTATCGCTGTCCGTCGCCAAGGGCGAAGTGCTCGGCGTGGTGGGCGAATCCGGCTGCGGCAAGTCCACCCTTGGCCGCATGGTCTGCGGTCTTCTGCCGCCGAGCTCCGGCGAAGTGCTGTTCCGCGGCAAGAACATCCACAGCCTGACCGGAAACGAACACCGCGAAACGCAGCTCCAGCTGCAGATGATCTTTCAGGATCCCTTCGCGTCCCTCAACCCGCGCATGCGCGTACGGGACATCATCGGTCATGCGCCGCTGGTGCACGGACTGGTATCGAAGGACAAGCTGGACGACTTCGTGGACGATCTTCTCGTCCGCGTCGGTCTCGATCCCAGCTACAAGCGTCGCTATCCCCATCAGTTCTCCGGCGGTCAGAGGCAGCGTGTGGGCATTGCCCGTGCGCTGGCGGTGTCTCCCAGCGTTCTCGTGTGCGACGAATCCGTCGCCGCTCTGGACGTGTCCATCCAGGCTCAGATCCTGAACATCTTCATGGAACTCCGGGATACGCTCGATCTGACGTGTCTGTTCATCAGCCACGACATCGGCGTGGTGCGCCACATCTCGCATCGTGTCGCCATCATGTATCTGGGCAGACTGGTGGAACTCGGAAGCAACGACGATATCTTCGGCAATCCGGCGCACCCCTATACCAGGCTTCTGCTCGACGGCGTTCCGCGGCTCAGCCAGAGGCACTTCGCCTTCCATACCATCACCGGAGAAATTCCTTCTCCGCTGGCGCCGCCTCCGGGGTGTCATTTCCATCCCCGCTGCCCGCTGGCAACGGAACGCTGCAGAACGGAACGGCCCCAGCCGAGAGAACTTGCTCCCGGTCACATGGTGGCCTGCTTCGAGGCCTGATCCGAGAGCCTTCCGAAGCCTGTTTTCCTCAATGTCATACGCAGGAGTTTTGTGTCATGATTCGTCCTCCTCTTCCTCCTGAAGCCAACCCCGATGCGGCGCTTCTGTCTTACTGCGAACAGGCTGAAGCCCGTGTGCTCGAGCTGACCGAACAGCTGGTGAACATGGATTCCGGCACGGACGATCTGCCCGAGCTGGAACGCAAGGCCCACTTTCTGGCAGACATCTTCCGCGGTCTTGGCGCCGACTCCGTGGAGCTGAGAGAGGCTCCGGAACCCCGCCGGGGCAGCTATAACGTGGTTGCCACCTTCAAGGGAACGGGCAAGGCGCGCGTGCTCATGCTCACGCACTACGACACCGTGTTTCGGGCTGGAGAATCCGCCCGCCGTCCCTTCCACATGGAGGGAGACTTCGCCTACGGTCCGGGCGTGGCCGACATGCAGTCTTCCATCGCCATGCTCATTGCGGCCATCGAAGTGCTGCACGACAAGCTCGGTCAGCGCAACTACGGCACGCTCACCATTCACTGCAACGCCGATGAGGAAACCGGTTCCTACGGAAGCCGCGCCCTGATACAGGAGCTCGGCCGTGCCCACCATGTTTCCTACAACATGGAACAGAGCGGCAAGGAAGGTGAGCTCATCACCATCTCGGGCCGCGGCATCGCCAAGGGCACGCTCACCGTGACCGGCGTGGCATCCCATGCCGGAGGCGGTCCCGAAAAGGGCCGCAATGCCGGATACGAACTGGCGCATCAGCTTCTGCAGCTCATGGATCTGTCCCGTCCCGAAATCCGCACCGGCGTATACTGGACGGTCGGCAGCTTCGGCAACAAGCTCAACGTCATTCCCGATCACGCGGAAGCCTTTGCCGACATCCGCGTGACGCGCGTCGACGAATTCGACCGCATCAAAAACACCATCGAAGAAAGAATAAAGAACAAGCTTATTCCCGACTGCCGCGTCGAGTTCAGCATGGACATCAGCGTTCTGCCGTTCCAGAACGATCCGGTCACCCTGAATCTTGCCAACAAGGTCGTGGCCTTCACCGAGAAGGAACTCGGACGCAAGCTCGGTTTCCGGCACGCCAACGGCGGCAACGACACCAGCCACTGCGCTCAGGTCTGCCCCTCTCTGGACGGTTTCGGTCTGGGCTGCCTCGACAATCACAGCGAAAAGGAAAAGCTGCCCGTCTACACCATCATTCCCCGCATGTACATTCTTCTGCGCACCTGGCAGGAAACGTTTGCCGGCAGAATGCTGAACATCGATGATTGAACCGGCAGCGGCGCCACGCCGTGAAGCCGAAGTGCTCCGCAGCGGCATCTTCCATCCTTAAAGATGCCCCGTGCGGAATCCGGCCCTGCACAACGCAGGGCCGACATTTTTTATCCTTCCGGGAGACTCCGGAAGAACAGATCTGACGGCCTGCTCCGCAGGCTCCGGCCCCGGATACCCGCAACACGCCTGTCGGCCCTATTCTTCCGCCGAAGAGCGTCCGAATACGGACTGTCCGGATGTTTTCCCCTTTCCTCTTTCAATGACAAAGGAGCGTTTATGAGACCTGAGTTTCATGCTGAAGTTCCGGCGGAACTGAAGGCCGTCCGGATTGTCGGCGTACCCGGACTGCAGAAGCAAGAATCCTCCGTACTGGCGCCGGAAATAACGGAGGCGCTGAGCGCTCAGAATTTCAACGGCTCCCTGAATTCCTTCATGCCCCTGATCATGCAGGGACAGAACGGTGTGGAGAGCCTGCTTCTTGCCGGACTGGGCGACGACTTCTCCTTCACGCCCATCCGCTGCCGCAGGTTCGGAGCGCTGCTGGCCGATGCCGTGCGCGACTGCAGTGAAGTGCTCTTCCGTACGGAAGACGTCTTCCCCGGCCATCTGCCCGACGAGCAGGCCCTCATGCATATCCTGAACGGCTTCTGCGCCAGACAGTACAGCTTCGACCGCTACCGCTCCACCCGGAACAATGCCGCTGTTCAGAAGCTGACTGTTGTGGATCCCCGGGCTGAAGCGCTGAGCACGCTCTGGGAAAAACAGGGACACATCGTGGATGCCGTGCAGAGAGTCAAGGATCTGGTGTTTGAAGCTCCCAACGTGCTTTATCCCGAAAGCATGGCAAACCTGGCCGTGCAGATGAAGAGCTGCGGCCTGGAAGTGACCGTCTTTGATGAAAAGGCGCTGGAGGAACTCGGCATGGGCGCACTTCTCGGCGTAGGACAGGGCAGCGTTCGTCCGCCCCGTCTGGCCATGCTGCGCTGGTCTGGAGACAGCAATCCCGACAATCCGCCCGTGGTTCTGGCCGGCAAGGGCATCACCTTCGACGCCGGCGGCCTGAGTCTCAAGACCCGCCCCCACATGAAGGGGATGAAGAACGACATGGCCGGCGCTGCCGTGGTCATGGAACTGCTGCGCTGCGTTGCTGAAAACAAGCTTCCCCTCAATGTGGTCGGCCTTCTGGCTCTGGCGGAAAACATGCCCTCTGGAAACGCTCTGCGCCCCGACGACATCATCCGCACCATGTCCGGCAAGTATGTGGAAATCGTCAGTGCCGACGGCGAAGGTCGTCTGGTTCTCTGCGATGCCCTGTGGTACGCCGTGACCCGCCTCAATCCTTCCTGCGTCATCGACATCGCCACGCTGACCGGCGCCATGTCCACGTCTCTCGGCTGGCAGAAGGCCGGCCTGTTCTGCAACGACGACGCGCTGGCCGACGACCTGTACCATTCCGGTGAAGAAACCAGTGAAAGGCTCTGGCGCATGCCCATTGATGAAGATTACGACGATCTTCTTACCAAGGGCGACGCCGACATGGAAAACGCCACCTTCGGTCAGAATGCCCGCAGCATTTTTGCCGCCAAATTCCTGGAACAGTTCGTGGAAGGAGCTTCCTGGGCGCATATCGACATCGCCGGTACCGCCTGGAGCGAAAAGGATACGCCCCTGGCCCGCAAGGGAGCCACCGGCTTCGGACTTCAGCTGCTCTACCGCTTCCTGGAAAAACGCGCTTCGGCGTAGCTGTTGAGAACGTATGCCGAGGCGCCCGCAAAAGCACTTGCGCTCCGGTTCGGTTCAGCCAGATGAAGCCCCGTTTGAGGAAAACTCGACTTTCCGTCTGTTTCCTTGAACGGGGCTTTTCCGTCTGCCGATATCGGCAGACTCGTTACAATACTTTGAGACCGGCGCTGTCAGCCTTGTCTGCTTCAGACCTGCCCAGAAAACTGCGCCGATACTGTTTCCCGGCATCATGAAAGCGAACGCCCGACCTGAGCAACAATAGGGGCAAGCACGACCGGAAGAGGGCGACAAGTCTTGGATTGGAAACATTCGCATATAAGAGTCATTGCCCGAACCTTCATGCAAAGAAAAAGAAGAAGATGCCTCCTCACTGAATCGCCAGCCCCTCATCTTCCTCTCATGGCGTATCCTTGCCCCCGGAAAGAAAACAGGCGCATGCGCTTCGCTCGCGCATTGGCCGACTCCGGCATCATCCCTATTCCCACGGCTTTCCGGCTACGCCCATGGCGTCACTACTCATATTCATGCAGAGGTCGCAGGAAAATCTCGACCAGCTTCCCTTATAAGGCAATTCGGGCATCCTGATAGGACGTGGCGACGCCCTCTTTGATCGTCTCGATATAGGACTTTAAAAACGTGAGATTTTCCTGTCGAGAAATGGTTTTATTTTTCTGCATATTCCTTTCGGCAACATTAATTTTTTCAAGCAGTGAATCACTCTTTTCATACATAGAGGCTGTTCCCGTAGAGAACAACACCGGTGCATCTTTTGATGCATTTTTTAACTTCATATATTTATTTAAATTCTTCTCACATTCGGCAATGAGTTCCATACCGCATTCGGGAAGAATGACCAAAAATTCATCACCACCCATGCGAATGATATATTTCGGCATTTGAATGACGGATTCAATAATATCAATTAATCTGACAATGATTTTATCTCCAAAGTCATGCCCAAGAAGATCATTGATCATCTTCAATCCGGTAATATCGATATACAGAACACTAATGGGCAACAGGCTTTCACTCTTGATCTTATACCAGCAGTTTTTAAAAAACTCCCGATTATAGCATCCCGTCAGCGGATCTCGAAAACTCCTCTCCAAGGCGACTTCATAGTTTTTCTGTACAATATCAATACTCTGATTCGTTCCCCGTATGGAAATCGCTCGTCCCAGATGATCACGCTGAGCTACAAAGCCCTTTCCAATAGTCCAGATGTACTCTCCGTTTTTGTGCCTGAGCCGCACAAAACACTCGAACTTGTCTCCGACAGCCGGATTAATGGACAATTTTTCCTGAAAGATGATGGCTTCCGTATCATCAGGATGTACAAGCTTCTTCCAGCCTTCAAAGGTGTCGGGAAGCTTCTCGGAAGGCCAGTCATAGCCGAGCATGGCATGGTAGTTCTGGCAGAAATTACATTTTCCAGAAACGCCGTTCCATTCCCAAAGGCCTATTTCTGAAGAGTTATATATTCTTGGAACGGAAAATTCGTTTTTCACTTCCACACAGTATCCGGAAAAATATACGGCCTTGCCTTCAGCGTCACGCTCAATAACAGACCCCTGAATGAGAACAGCCTTCCCTGCCGCATCTTTTTGAATCATGGCATTGATAATGACAACGTCGCCGGATTCATTATTATTTAATATTTTATAAAAAAGATCGCCCGATATTTTATCCAAAGTACATAAAAAATCATTAAATGACACTTTATTATATTCAAGATGAAATATCATTTTTGCCTTTTCATCAAGAAAAAGCGTCCCGCTTTTATAAAAAAAGAATCCGGGTGAAAACAATGATAGTTCATTTTCATTTTTTATAATACGGAACATTTCAACCTCTAAAGGTGTAAAAATCGCATAAGGCTTTTGCGGGCATTAACCTTATACAATATATATTTACACGTTATATATAATAAATTTTAAATGATATCAAACTTCAACAGTCAGAAAAAATCTTTCAGAATCCAGAAAAAGTTCCCATCTCCGCCTTCCTCCAGGCGTCATAGGCATCTGCTGCTCATCAGCCGGCTTCGGCTCACAAACTTTGCCCATCATGTCTTGTTCTGCCAACGTATCAAGGCTGAAATAAGCCTCCCCTCTCAATATAAGCCGCAAACACAATTCAATGAAGGGGCTTAGAGCACATACACGAAAAGCCCTGTCGGCTCAAAACCTGACAGGGCTTTTCATTGACTTGTCGCATAATTTTCTGCGGAATTCTACGAAACCACAAAAATCAATGCATTCAAAAATGGCGGAAAGGGTGGGATTAGATACTGTATATTATCCCATTAGTATAATTGAGTTTCGTCAAAGTCGATGGACTACTATACCCCCAAATATACCCCCTGACGAATCTCAATACCCTGCGCGTTCTCTTTATACCTTACCTTCAATTAAAAGTCAGCTGCATACCTTTGAGCTAAAAAATTCCCCACACCGTACGGCATGGGGAGGAAAAACATATTAAAAGCCAAGTCTTACATATTTAATAATATAGAAACTTCTTGAAAAGAAACACTTTATACAAAGTGTAGTAAATTCTTGTAATTTCAATATATTATAGCATATATTCAATGCATTTTATGTAACCGAAGGA